>NZ_CP019791.1:1821845-2125486 GCF_002007645.1 Anaerohalosphaera lusitana | reverse complement strand
GCAGACGCGTGGGGATGACCCCTAAATGCACGTACTTCAAACCTCAGGGGGTGCGTCTGTCGGCTTTGGAGGTTGTAGGCCTGACGGTAGACGAGCTTGAGGCGGTCAGGCTTGCGGATCTGGAGGGGCATTATCAGCAGTGCGCAGCCGAGAAGATGGGCGTTTCGCGACAAACTTTTGGACGCATAATTGAATCTGCGCACAAGAAGATCGCCGAAGCACTCGTGAACGGCAAAGCGCTCAGTATCGAAGGCGGCGTGGTGAACCTGCCCGAGGAAGCACGTGGACGTGGCCAGGGCCGGGGTAGAAGACGGCGAGGCGGTGGTCCCGGACGCGGCCGTTGCGGTCAATAGAAATTGCTCAGCCCAGTTCGAAGCCGGGTATCTTCTCGCTGCAGGATGGGCATGCGCCGTGTTTTATGTTGTTGCGGCGGATAATGTAGGAAATGCGGTCGATCACTTTTTCGCCGCAGGACGGGCAGAACGTGCTTTCGGCGTTTGAGCCGGGCAGATTGCCGACATAGATATATTTGAGCCCTGCCTGTTTGCCTATTTCCATCGCGCGTTCGAGTGTTTCGGGCGGGGTCGCAGAGCCGCCGTCCATTTCGTATGCGGGAAAGAAACGGCTTATGTGCCAGGGCACTTCCGGGCCCGCTTCGTTAGCGATGAATTCAGCAAGTGCCTTGAGCTCGTCGTCCGAATCGTTCTGGTCGGGTACTATCAGAGTGGTAAGTTCCACCCAGATGTCGGTTTCTTTGGCGATGTACTTGATCGTCTCCAGCACAGGCTGGAGGCGTGCATTGCACAGGTCTTTGTAATACTTGTCGCTGAATGCCTTGAGGTCTATATTGATCCCGTCAAGCCACTCGGCCGAGAAATCGACCGCTTCTTTGGTCATATAGCCGTTGCTTACAAAGACATTCGTGAGCCCCTGCTGCTTGGCGAGTTTGCCGGTTTCTTCGCACAGCTCCATGAATATAGTCGGCTCGGTGTAGGTGTATGCGATGCTGCAGCAGCTCGACCGCTGGGCGGCAGCAACGATCTTTTCGGGCGGTATGGGTTCGCCTTCAAGCTGGTGGTATTTCAACGCCATCTGGCTTATCTGCCAGTTCTGACAGAAGGTGCACTGGAAATTGCAGCCGGGACATGCGATGGAAAAACTGCGGGTGCCGGGCTGAAAATGGAAGAGCGGCTTTTTTTCGATGGGGTCCGGGTTGGCGGCGCACACGCTGTCATAATTTAGCGACCGAAGCGTGCCGTTGACATTCTGACGCACCGCACAGTGGCCGTACTTGCCCTCCGGGATAAGACAGCGGAAATTGCAGAGATAACAGCGGGCCTTGTTGTCTGATTCGGGCTGCCAGAGCACCGCGCGTTTGAGCTGTTCCTTCGACGTTGTCATTCAATGCCTCCTTTTTGAGTGTATTACGAGCAGCAAAAATCGAAGCACCTATCATTATAGGGGCCGGGAGGCAGGTTCGTCCAGAGTGGATTACTTGAAATCCTCGGGTTTGAACTGGGTGGTGAATTTTGTTCCGCCGTGTCGCAGTGCCGCAAGCTCGGCTTCGCCCACTCTGCCGTTGATGAACTGCTGGACGATGTCGTTCGGGTGATTTCTGATGTGTTCGGCGTCGCCGTCAGCGACGATCTTGCCGTTGTGCAGCATTATAATGCGGTCGGCGATCTTGTACGCGCTGTTCATATCGTGGGTGACGACGACGGAGGTGACCGTCAGCTCCTGTTGTAGCTTGAGGATCAATTCATTGATGATGTCGGAGCGTATCGGGTCCAGACCCGTGGTTGGTTCATCGTAGAGGATGACCTGGGGATTGAGTGCGATGGCGCGGGCGAGCGCGACGCGCTTCTGCTGGCCGCCGGATAGGTTTGCTGGCATATGGTTCTGGTAGCCGTCCATTCCGACAAGAGCGAGTTTTTGCTTTACGAGTTCGTCGACGGCGTCCCAGTCCTTTATCTTTGTGTGCTGGCGGAGCGGAAAGATGATGTTTTCGTAGACGTTTAGGCTGTCGAAAAGCGCGCCGCCCTGAAAGAGGAAACCGAAATTGAGCCTGAGTCTTGCCAGTTTCTTTTCGTGCATTTCGTCAATTCGCTGTTCCTTGAAGTAGACCTGCCCTTCCGTTGGGCGCTCCAGGGCGATCATGTGTTTCATGAGGACGGTCTTGCCGCAGCCGCTGGGGCCTATGATGACGGTGGTTTTGCCTTCTTCGCAGGACAGGGAAATGCCGTCAAGCACGACACGGGAGTCGAACTTCTTGATGAGCTTTTCTATGCGTATGATTCCGTCGATTTTTGAGTTGTCGAATTTCACTGCAGCCCCTTAGAAAAGCGAAGGCATTGGCCAGAAGGTGTTGTAAATGGCCTTTGCGATAACCGCGAAGACGAAATTTATCGCGAGGATGGCGATGAAGCTGCCCACGAATGCCTCGGTGCAGGCCTGACCTACGCCCTGAGCCCCCTGCCTGCAGTGAAAACCCTTGTAGCAGCTTATCGCTGAGATGGCCGCACCGAAGAAAAAGCCCTTGGTGATACCGGTCGCGATGTCCCACATCTGCACGCCCTGAGCCGAATAGTTCCAGTATGCACCGCTGTTGATCTTGAGCTGAATGACGCTGACGAAATAACCGCCGAGGATACCGAGCAGGTCGGCATATATGATAAGGAACGGAGTCAGAAGCAGACATGCCAGTACACGCGGTGCGACCAGGTACTTGACCGGGTCCGTCCCCATGCTGCGGACAGCGGCGATCTGTTCAGTCACGTTCATGGTTCCGAGCTCAGCAGTAAGTGCACCCCCTACCCGCCCTGCCAGCATAACTGCTGCGAGCACGGGTCCAAGCTCCTTGACCACGGAAATGTTGAGCAACTGGCCGAGACGTTCTTCGAGCTTCATACCGGCAAGCTGGTCATAAGCCTGGATCGCGAGGATCATACCGACAAACGCGCCGGTTATCATAACTACCGGTACGGAGCGGACGCCTATGGTGTACATCTGGTTGGTCACCAGCGGCCAGGTCTTAGGCTGAGTTATGCTTACAGCGGAGGTGCTGGTCGTTCTGCCAAGAAATCGCGCAAAACGCCCGAGGTGCTGTATCCAATTTATTGTGGCCGCGCCTAACGCCTCAAGCATGTCTATATACTCGTCCGGAAAACATGACTTTGTTTATTAAGCAGTATAATAGGTCTTCGGGTTATGACCAGTGCTTTTTTCGACAAAACCAACTACACATATACTATCGGCGGAAAGGTGCTGTGAATCGCAGAAAAGTAAAGCTGTGTGCAGGAATAAGCCGTAAAGATGTTAATTTAGGTAATCTGCAAATTTTTTCAAGGGCCATAATTGAAAATCCAAAAACATATTATCGGCCCCGCCCAAAGACCTTAAAGCCGTAAGACACTACCAATACTGCACTTAGCTATCTTTACCCATTGAGACACTGACTTTACCAAGCTGCCGCAAACGCCCTATTTTAACTAAAGAAAAATTCTGCCCGCCTCCGATACTGTATTTGTTGGATTTACACAGCTTGCCTATTTTAACGAACAGCAAAGACACCAGCACCCACCCAGTTAATCTGGGAAACGTCAGCAGAAAGTTAACCTTAAGCACGGAGAGCGAAAAATGTTGAAGCCCAATACCCTGGAACGTTATCTCGACGCACTTCTAAAAGGCGACCGGAATCTATGCCGCAGAGTAATTGAAGAGACTCTGCAGAGCGGTGTTCCCGCGAATCAGGTCTACATGGATGTGATCTGGCCCATAATGGTCGAAATAGATAACCTCTACCGCAGAGATGTTATCAATTCGGCACAGGAGTCTTTTGCAACACGGATCAACAGGACGCTTGTTGATCAGTTGCAGAACAAACTGCCGCGTCGCGAGGCCCAGCAAAAAAAGCTGGTGATCTGCTGTGAATCGACGGAACAGGGTGAACTGGGCGGACAGATGATAGCTGATCTGTTTGAGAGCAACGGCTGGGAAGTACGTTTTCTGGGCGGATGCGTCAAGGATGACGACGTTATTTCCTTTATACAGGGGTACAGACCCGACATTCTGCTGATGTACGGTGTTGACGCAAAACGAGCTCCGCACACGCGTAAGCTGATCGATCATATCAGGGAAGTCAACGCGTGGCCGAACATGAGGATAATGCTCTCAGGCGGCATTTTTGACCGTGCAGAGGGGCTTTGGGAAGAGATCGGCGCGGATCTTTACGCATCAAACCCCGCTGAGGCTGTCCAGATTGCAGGAGCTGACGAGTCCGAAATAAAACAGCCAGAACGCATCATAAACCGAAGAAAACATAGCACAAACGACACAAAGACTGCACAAAAGACCGCAAAAGCGAGTGCATAAACTTTTTCCTTTTCTCTCTTTCTCTACAATATTAGTTTGTTAGCACCGGTTACCGCCGGTGCTATTTTTTGCGCTGCAACCAAATGAATGTATTGAAGGTCTTTGTTTTATTTATATATGCACATGAATTCTGAGACGAAATTCATTGCAATGCGTCAGGCAAATCGGTATATTTCAAGTTTTTGTGCAAGGAATCAGTCGTTACGGTTAACGTCAGGAAATCAGATGATCTTAACACAAATACTCCAGCCAACGTGTATAAAAGCGCCGCTAGAGGCAACAGATAAAGAATCCGCAATTACCGAACTCGTAGATGTCCTCTCTGAGAACGGTCTGATCCAGAATCGCGATGCAGTACTTGAAGCGGTTCTGATGCGTGAAGAAACCCGCAGTACAGGTATCGGTTCGGGCATTGCTATTCCTCACGGCAAGTGCAACGGTGTCAGCGAGCTGGTGATGTCGATTGGCATCGCGAAGGAAGGCATTGACTTTGACAGCATAGATGGGAAACCCGCTACGGTTGTTTGCCTGCTGGCCTCGCCTGTAGACAGAACGGGCCCTCATATTCAGGCGTTGGCAAGAATAAGCCGACTAATGCTCGATGAAGAGTTCAAAAGCAGGCTTGAGAGTTCTGACACGCCAGAAGAGGTTTACGAGCTTATCTGTTCCAAAGAGAACGAAGCTTAGAAGCTCTTTTCAAGCAGCTCTTAGTAGAAGCCATTTCTAATAAAAAACTGCTCACCCGCCGTAAGAAAATCCAGCGAGCAAGCAGTTGTCATGTCCGTCCGGGATCGGTGAGAATCAGCTTGCTGATTCCCAAAGGATCATTCCCGGTTCATATTGTTCCGCGAGGTCAGGGTGTTTGGGCAGGACGCGAAGTGCGAAGCCGTGCTGACCTGAAGCTCGGCATGGGATAGTGCCGGCAAAATCGGCATATTCCTGAGCCTCGCCGTTACCCTGGTATGCCATGCGAGCAACAGCTCCGTCCTGAATGTTACCTTCCGAGTCGACCTTGCCGTGGTATATCTCCACAGCCACATCATCAGGCTTGAGCTTGCCAAGTTTGACTTTTGCAGCTACCTTGACCTGAGATCCAACTCTGAGCTGCGGCTGTTTGGCCGTCAGGTCGCCGAGCGAAGTGTCTTCTTCCACTTTCACGTCGACATCCTGAATAGCCAGTTCGGGCCAGGCCTGTCGTACCTGTTTTTTCCATGCCGCCAGTGACTTGATCCTGGACATGCCCGAGGCTGTGAGATAATCCCAGCGTGCTGCGGCAGGGTTATAATGTTTGCGAGTGTATTCTGCTACCATTCGGCTTGTGTTGAATCTGGGTGCACACCAGCGAACGGTGTTTTTCATGCGTCTGATCCAGCGGCGCGGCAGGCGATCGCTGGAACGTGCATAGAACAGCGGCACGATCTCGTTTTCGAGCAGGTTCAGGATCGCCTGAGATTCGACCTGGTCCTGGTACTCGAGATCGTCATATTCTTCGCCTGAACCGATTATCCAGCCGCCTTCAGGGGTGTAGCCTTCGCACCACCAGCCGTCAAGTGTACTCATGTTCAGCACGCCGTTAAGAGCAGCCTTCATGCCGCTGGTACCGCTGGCTTCCATTGGGCGTCTGGGGTTGTTGAGCCATACATCCACACCCTGGACAAGATAGCGTGCTGTGTCCATATCGTAATCTTCGAGGAAGACGAACCTTCTGCGTACATCGTGCTGCTTGGTGAAGTGTACGATCTGGCGGATAAGTTCCTTGCCTTCGTGATCCTTGGGATGAGCCTTTCCAGCAAAGATGAACTGAACCGGCTTATCGGTACTGGAAAGCAGTTTGATGAGTCTGTCCTTATCACGAAGCAGCAGGCTGCCGCGTTTGTATGTTGCGAACCTCCGGGCGAAACCGATGGTAAGCGCTTCGGGGTCGAGTACTTCTTCGGCCCAACCGAGTTCTGTGTGGTATGCGCCGCGGCGCTGGAGCTGTCTCTTTAGACGCTGACGAGCGAAGGCGACGAGTCTTTCCTTGCCTCGCTGGTGTATTCGCCAGAGTTCTTCGTCCGGGATCTGATCAACATTGTGCCAGATGGATTTGTCAACCGCTTCGTCGGACCATTTCGAACCGAGATAGCGTTCGTATAGCTGGGTGAGCTCGCCGCTGATCCATGTCTTGGCATGGATACCGTTTGTTACAGAGTCAATGGGCACCTCATCAACGGGCAGCTCGGGCCAGAGATTCCACCATATCTTGCGGGATACTTCGCCGTGGAGCTGACTTACGCCGTTACGCGAAGAGCTCATCTTTATTGCAAGCACGGGCATCTTAAACGGTTCGTTCTTGTCGGCGGGATCGATGCGGCCGAGTGCGAGGAAAGTCTCACGGTCGATGCCCAGTTTCGAGTAATAGCCGCTGAGATATTTGTCAACCATATCGGGCGGGAACTCGTCATTACCGGCTGCGACAGGTGTGTGAACGGTGAACATGTTGCTGGACTTTGCGGCTTCGGAGGCTTCGTCGAAGCTCATATCTTTTTCACTTCGGAGGATCCTGACGCGTTCGAGTGCCATGAACGCAGCGTGTCCTTCGTTCATATGACAGACGGTAGGTTCGATACCCATTGCAAACAAGGCCTTGAGGCCACCGATACCTAGGACTAGTTCCTGGCTGATGCGTGTCTCACGATCACCGCCATATAGTGTCTGGGTGATGTGGCGATCCTGCTGTTCGTTCTGCGGCAGATTTGTATCGAGCAGATAAAGACTGACTCGCCCGACCTTGGCCTTCCAGATCTGCGCAAGGACGTTGCGGCTTGGGAAAGGTATCGTGACGGTCAGTGGCTTGTCATCCTTTTTACGGATCAGTTCGATCGGCATGTTGTGGAAATCATTCTCGCTGTACATTTCCTGCTGCCAGCCGTCGGTGTTGAGGTACTGGCGGAAATAGCCCTTCTGGTACATCAGGCCCACACCTACCAGCGGAATACCGAGGTCGGATGCGCTTTTGAGGTGGTCGCCGGCGAGAATGCCGAGTCCGCCGGAATATATGGGCATAGATTCATGAATGCCGAATTCGGCTGAAAAATATGCGATAAGAGGCTTGGAACCCTTGGAATACAGGTTGTCAAACCAGGTGGGCGCCTCAAGAGAGGTCTGCATCTTTTCTTCGGCCTGCTGGAGCTGATAGACGAAGCCTTCATTGTTCGCCAGATCTTCAAGCCTGGCCTGAGAAACCGTACCCAGCATCTTTACCGGATTGTGGCCCGACTGCTTCCAGAGATTGTAGTCGATACGCCTGAAAAGCTCCGCGAACTCTGGATTCCAGGTCCAGAAGAGATTCATGGCAATATCCTTGAGGCCTTTTAAAGGTTCCGGCAGAGATGGAGTAACGGTGAAGGTCCTTACCTTCTGCATGGCTGTATCCCTCTATTATAATATAGATAGTTTTTGTTCATTTAGTTAACGTACGGTCTCATACGGTTAATCGGTCAAGTGGGTGCGCATCTTAATAGTAAAAATAAAACACCCCCAGCGGTCCTGTTCCAAAACAGAGGCTGCGACGTTTGGCCGCAACCCCAGAACTGTATTTTATCGGCTGGAGATAGCCGATCGATCCGGCCGTGTAAGAACGGGTTTCAAAAGTGTTGACCGCATCTGCAAAGTTTACCAAAATCCACTGCGCGCGAGTATATTCAATTGATGTGATCTTGCAACCCAGTCACTCGCAAAATTCTGCAAATTTCGAGCAATCATTTTAGCGGCACATATGACCTGCTTTAACCTCTAACTTTAACGTTATCACTTTTGCTGTTTTACGCTTTTTATCTTGCCGAGGTTTGTGGTTTGCATTAGAATTTCGTAATTTAAGCGACACTAAGCTAGATTTGAACGCCAATTTTAATTTGGAGGTCTCAGAAGTGGCTAAAATTCAGGACATTCGGAACATCGTATTCGTCGGCCATGGCGGCGCGGGGAAGACGACATTAGTTGAGGCGATACTTAACAAGACAGACATGACCAATCGTCTCGGCACAGTTGAAGAGAAGAATACGGTCAGCGATTTCGATGAGGAAGAAAAGGAACGCGGTAATTCTATTCAGTCCGCGATAACCTTTGCCGAGCATGAGGGCGTTCATTACAACATAATAGATACACCGGGTTATCCTGAATTCATCGGGCCGGCGCTTCAGTCGATACCGGCTGCAGAAGCGGCAGTAGTCGTCGTCAGCGCAGCGGCGGGCATCGAGGTGAATACCCGTAAGCTGTTCCGTGCGGCTGAGAATATGGGCAAGCCACGGATAATCGTCATAAACAAGATGGATTCTGATACGGCTGATCTTTCAGAGCTTGTGGGCGCTATCCAGGAGACATTCGGAACGCAATGTAAATGTGCGAATCTGCCGAACGCAGGCGGCGACGGCGTGATCGACTGTATCAGCAACGACAGCGGCGATTCGCCGGTTATGTCTGTTGCGGACGCAAACACGGAATTTTTCGAAAGCGTGATCGAGGCAGACGACGAGCTTATGGAAGCGTATCTGGGCGGTGAGACCGTTTCACCTGAGAAGATCGCGGAAGTAATGGTCAAGGCGACGATGGAAGGCACGATCATACCGATCGTATTTACCAACGCCAAAGATGTGGTCGGCGTAGACGAACTGATCAACCTGATCAAGACGTGCGTACCTTCACCGGACAACGCAGGGCCTGCAAAGCTCATCGAAGGCGAAGAGGAAAAAGACGTAGCAGTCGATCCGAGCGGTCCGTTTGCCGGCCAGGTATTCAGAGTCGCGTTCGATCCGCGTTCGAACATGAAATACGCTTCGGTTCGCGTATTCAGCGGCAAGATCGACAGCAATACACAGCTTTATATCAACGACAACAAAAAACCGGTAAGACCCGGCCATCCGCTCGTAATGCAGGGTGCGGAGACACATGAGACGGAAGCGATCTCAGCAGGTGAGATCGGTACGCTGCCGAAGATCGACGAGCTGAAGGTCGGCGATCTGGTTCACGAAGGCGATTTTGCAGGCACGTTCAAGATGCCCAAGTTCCCCAAGCCTATGTTCTCACTTGCCCTGGAGCCTGCATCACGCGGCGACGAGGCGAAGATCTCGGCGGCTCTCGATAAGCTGACCGATGAGGACGTTTGCTTTACTGTCGGCATGGACCCGCAGACGAAGGAAAGAGTTATCAGCGGTCTTGGCGATCTGCACCTGCGTGTTATGCTTTCAAAGATGGAAAACCGCTACAAGGTTGGCGTGAACACCAAGCAGCCCAAGATACCTTATAAGGAGACCATCACCGCGAAGGGTGACGGCCATTACCGACATAAGAAGCAGACAGGTGGTGCGGGTCAGTTCGGTGAAGTATATCTGCGGGTCGAGCCTGGTGTACGCGATCAGGATCCGCCAATGGAATACAGTTGGGATATCTTCGGCGGTTCGATCCCTGGTCAGTTCGAACCTGCGATCGTCAAGGGTGTCAATGAAGTAATGGAAAATGGTCCTGTGGCGGGCTTCCCGATGCAGGACATTAAGGTTTCGATCTATGACGGTAAGCATCACCCGGTAGACAGTAAGGAAGTTGCGTTCAAGGCAGCGGGTAAGGGTGCATTCATCGACGCAGTGAAAAAGGCAAGGCCCGTGCTGCTAGAGCCGATCGTGGATATGGAGGTAACCGTTCCTTCAGAGAACATGGGTGATATTACCGGCGACCTTTCTTCACGCCGCGGCCGCGTTCAGGGACAGGAAGTTATCCCGGGCGGTATGATGATCATCAGGGCACAGGTTCCGCTGTCCGAGGTTACGCAGTATAACAGTCAGCTCAAGAGTGTGACTGGCGGTCAGGGCAGCTATTCAATGGAGCTGAGCCATTATGAGCCCACGCCTCCGAACGTTCAGCAGCAGGTGATCGCACAGTATCAGGCTGAGCAGGAAGAAGAGGAAAGCAAGTAAAACGCTTTCAGATTTGGTTAGACTTCAAAGGCCCCTCGGATGACGAGGGGTCTTTTTTGCGCGCAGTTAGAGTGCAAGGAGCATTGCCTGGGTTGAATTGATGGGTTGATCGGCTGACTCGGTCAGGTTTTGAGGGCTTCGTGGAGGATGGCTATTGCGGAGCCGCGGATGAGTGATTCGTCGCCCGACTTTGCGGTTCTGATGGAAATGTCGCGTACCTTGTCGTCGTATACGTCGGTGGGCATACGGTTTTTGATCGCATCTGCTATCTGGTCCGGGCAGGCTGACGCAACATAGCCTGCAAGGATGATGGTGTCAGGATCGTAGAGGTTTATCGCGACGGCAGCGATGCGTGCGAGTGTTTCGGCGATGAAATCCCTTATCGAGGCGGCGTACTCGTCACCGTCTGCGAGGGCTGACGCCCATTGCTCAACGATGAGCTCGGGGGTTTTCATTTCGGGAGGTATGCGATCGCTGAGTGTGCTCTGGGGATGGTCGGGCAGTTCCTTTTTGATACGGTCGGCAATTGCGGGACCGGAGATCATTGCCTCGAGACAGCCCTGCTGGCCGCAGCCGCACTGTGGTCCGTCGGGATCCACTACGATATGGCCGAGCTCACCGAACTTGCCGGTGGCGCCTGAGATAAGGCGGTCGTCCATCCAGAGCGTCGAGCCCACACCGTCGGCGACGTTGAGGTAAAGAACGGAAGCGGATGCCAATTCGGGATCGAGGCCGATCTCCGCGAGAACTCGGACGGCTGTTCCGAAGACGGTCACAGGCGGAGCGAGCTTATCGCTGATCATATCTTTTAAAGGTACGTCTTCCCAGCCAAGGGTGGATGACATCTGAACGCGCCCCTGCGAGGTGACCGAGCCGCTGAGGGATACGCCGATTCCGAGGATCAGGTCCTCTTCTATGGACTGAGCCTGGAGGAGGTTCTGGAGGTTTTCAGCGAGAATGCTGACCACCCTTTCGGGTGAATGATCATCGCCGAGAGAAATCTTTTTCTTCTCGATCATGTCGCCGTTGAAGTCAAAAGCTCCTATAAGTAGAAAGCTGGGGTTTATCTCGACGCCGAGAATGAAACGGCCCCTGTTGTTGATGCTGAGGATGGTGGGTTTGGGGCCGCGGCGATTGCTGACGCCCTGCTTTTCGGTGAGCAGACCCTTATCCCTGAGACGTGCGATAATGTAACTGGCGGTTGAGCTGCCAAGGCCGAGCTTGCGGCAGAGCTGGGTCTGGGACATGGCGCCCTGCTCTTTGAGGATCTTGAGTATGAGTTTTTCGTTTCTTCTGCCTGCCCAGCGGGAGTCAATTGGAGTAGCGTTCATCCGTATCGAACCTAAAATAACCTCACGTCTCGAAATATTCCACAATTGAAACTGATTATAACACCAGTTCGGAACCTTTTCAATGGCAAGAACTTACGCCTAAGGACATATTTTTTCCTTGAAATGCGGTTGGTCAACCACTAAAATCATTTCACGGTTCGAAATAATTTACAGAACAGGTATATTCACACGTGGAGAAGATCTAATGAGCAGCAAAGCCAATGCGATAATCGCGCAGTCGGGCGGGCCCACAACTGCTATAAATTCGAGTGCCTGCGGAGCGATCGAGGCGGCGATGAAGTCGGACAAGATCGGCCGGGTATATGGGGCGACAAACGGGATTCTGGGGGTACTTCAAGAGGATATTTTCGATATTTCCTCGGAGAATCCGAAGACGATCAGCATGCTGAAGCGTACTCCAGCGGCTGCGATCGGTTCCTGCCGGTATAAACTGAAGTCGCTCGAGGAGTCCAAAGAGGATTATGAGCGTATACTGGATGTGTTCAAGGCGCACGACATTCACTACTTCTTCTATATCGGCGGAAATGACTCGATGGACACGGCGGACAAGGTCAACAAGCTGGCCAGCGAGACGGGCTATGACCTGACGTGCGTGGGCATTCCGAAGACGATCGACAACGATCTGGCGTGTACGGATCACTGTCCCGGGTACGGCAGCGTGGCAAAGTATGTAGCGACATGTGCGATGGAAGCTGGCAAGGACACGGAAGCACTTTATACGACGGATACGTGTACTATCCTGGAGGTTATGGGCAGAAACGCCGGGTGGATCGCGGCTTCGGCGGGACTGGCGAGGCGTGAGCCCGAGGATGCGCCGCATCTGATCTACCTGCCCGAGGTGGCGTTCGAGTATGATAAATTCGTCAGCGACGTAAAGGGTGTGCTGAACGATTTCAAGCGTGTGTTTATCGTGGCGGGCGAAGGTCTTCGTGACAAAGACGGCGAGTACATTACGTCCGATACTGGTTCGTTCAGCAAGGACAGCTTCGGCCATAAGCAGCTTGGGGGTGTTGCGGAAACTCTCAAGGATATCGTGGAGCGGGAAGTCGGCATAAAGGCGAGATTCAACAAGCTCGGTACGAATCAGCGAAGCGCGATGCATTTTGCGTCACTGACCGACATCGAGGAATCTTATATGTGCGGCAATGCGGCCGTTGAAGCGGCGCTTAGCGGCGTTTCGGGTAAGATGGTAACGCTGGTTCGAGAGGACGGCAGTGATTATTCTTGTACTACGGGGCTGGCGAATCTGAGCGATGTGGCGAACGGCGAAAAGATCGTGCCGCGTGAGTTTATCAACGAGGCAGGAAACGGTGTGACGGATGCTATGCTTGATTACGTTCGGCCGTTGGTTCAGGGCGAGGCGCCGGTTTCAATCAATGAGGACGGGCTGCCTGTATTTATGCGGTTTGAAAGAAAGCCGGTCGATAAGAAACTGCCTTCGTACAAGTAGGAGTTACTGCGGTTTGTGCCCTGGTTCGAATGTTGAAGCCGGGCTCCGGATTCGGTAATATTAATTTTTCGATAAATCGGCCGGTAAGATCAGCCGGTCGATGATTTTGTAATTTAATTCTTGGATAGATATGTTTGACGTTAAAGATAAAGCGGTAATTGTAACCGGCGGCGGCGGTGTTTTGTGCGGAGCGGTAGCGAAGGATCTTGCCAGCCGTGGTGCGAAGGTGTGCATCGTCGATTATCATGAGGAAAGTGCGAAACGTAAGGCTGAGGAAATAAACGAAGCCGGCGGACAGGCCTGGGGCGTCAAGGGCAATGTGCTCGAGACTGAGGCCATGAAGGCTGCGTTCGATTTTGCCGTGGAGAAGATGGGCTGCGTGGATGTGCTAATCAACGGCGCGGGAGGAAACCGAAAGGAAGCAACGACTTCCGAGCAGATGTCGTTCTTTGACATACCGGCCGATGCGATCCGCAGCGTGTTCGATCTGAACTTCCTGGGGACGGTCATTCCGAGCCAGATAATCGGCAAGTATATGTGCGAGAACAGCGGCGGAGTCATACTGAACGTGTCAAGCATGAACGCATTCAGGCCTTTGACAAAGATCGCGGCGTACAGTGCGGCTAAGGCTGCAGTAAGTAACTTCACTCAGTGGCTGGCTGTGCATATGTGCCAGAATTATTCGGACAATATCCGCGTCAATGCGTTGGCGCCGGGCTTTTTCCTGACGGAACAGAATCGGTTCCTTTTGACTGAGGAAAAGACTGGCGATCTGACGCCTCGCGGTAAGACTATCATCGATCATACCCCAATGGACAGGTTCGGCGATGCTGAGGATCTGTGCGGCACGGTTCTGTGGCTGGTGAGCGATGCCTCGAAATTCGTGACGGGTATCGTCGTGCCGGTCGACGGCGGGTTCAGTGCGTTCAGCGGTGTATAGTTACACGTTTTACTATATTTTCTAACAACTATTTTTATCCGGAGTTGATATGTCTGACCATACGAAAGAACTTCGTGAAATGAAACCGACCAGCGATTACCTGGTCGCGATAGATTCGGACGGATGCGTATTCGATGCGATGGGTATCAAGCAGCGTGAGTGTTTCTGCCCGATGCTTATAGCACATTTCGGTCTGCAGCCTGTGGCCGAAGCAGCCAGGGACTGCAAGGATTTTGCGGACCTGTTCAGCAAGACACGCGGCGCAAATCGTCACAAGACAGCAGTGCGGATACTGACGGAGCTGCTGCCGAGCCATCCGATGGTGAAGGAACGCGGCTTCGATGTTCCGAATTATCCGCACTATGTACAGTGGGTCAACGAGCCTGACAGTCTGCTCAGTGATGCCGGGCTGAAAAAGGCAATCGCCGAGGAAAGACGTGAAGAAGCCAGAAAAGAGCTCGAAATGGTGCTCAAGTGGAGCCAGCGGGTCAACGAGATGGTCGCAGAGGTGGTCAAGAACGTGCCGCCCTTCCCGTATGTCCGTGAGAGCCTGGAAAAGATCGAGGGCACGGCTGATATAATCGTATGTTCGTCGACGCCTACAGAAGCGCTGAAGCGTGAGTGGGCCGAGCACGGCGTGGCGAAGTATGTGAAGGTGATCGCAGGCCAGGAGATGGGTAAGAAGGAAGAGCATCTCGCGGTCATGTGCGAGAAGTATGACAAGGACAAGATCATCATGATGGGCGATGCGCCGGGTGACATGAAGGCCGCGAAGAAGAACGACGTGATGTTCTATGCGATCAATCCCGGGGCCGAGGCGATGAGCTGGAAGCGTTTCCATGATGAAGCGTTCGATAAGTTCATGGCGGGCGAGTATGCAGGTCAGTACGAGCAGATGGTGATCGATGAGTTTGACGAATATCTGCCCGAGAATCCACCATGGATGGCGGTGTAGCCGATGCTGTATTACGCGCGAGGGAGCGAAACTGACAATCTTAGCAGCGCCGACCTGCAGCAGGGTCTGGTCGAAGCACTGGACAAGCTGGGGCAGCGAGAGAAGGTGCTCGCGATCCCGCCTGATATTACGCGGTTCTATTCGCGGGCGGGAGAGCTGACGCGGCATGCATGGGAGTATTTTGGAGATCGACTGACGGATGTGCTGCCTGCGTTGGGAACGCACTTTCCGATGACGGAAGATGAGATCGAGCGCATGTTCGGTGATATGCCGAAGGAGCTGTTTCGCAAGCATGACTGGCGGAACGATCTGGCGACGCTGGGTGAGGTTCCGGCTGAGTTCGTTCGCGATGTCAGCGAGGGCAAGGTCGATTTCAGTTGGCCCGCACAGGTGAACAGTCTGCTTGTTGACGGCGGGTTCGATCTGATACTATCTGTCGGTCAGGTTGTGCCTCACGAAGTCATCGGCATGGCCAACCACAACAAGAATATCTTCGTGGGCACGGGCGGCGTTGAAGGAATCAACAAGAGCCATTTTCTTGGTGCCGCGTACGGCATGGAGCGGATCATGGGTCGTGCGGATACGCCTGTGAGGCGCGTGCTTAATTATGCGTCGGAGCATTTTGCGGCTGATCTGCCGATTATGTACATCCAGACGGTAATAGAGGCTACCGAAAATGGTCAGGCTGTACGCGGGCTGTTTATCGGTGACGATACCGAGTGCTTTGAAAAGGCTGCAGAGCTTTCGCTGAAAGTAAATTTTCAGATGCTGGATAAGCCGATCAAGAAAGCTGTGGTATATCTCGAGCCCGAAGAGTTCAAGAGCACGTGGCTTGGCAACAAGAGCATTTACAGAACGCGGATGGCGATGGCGGACGGCGGTGAGCTTATAGTGCTCGCGCCGGGGTTGCGTGAGTTCGGCGAGGATCCGCAGATAGATAAGCTGATCAGGAAGTACGGCTATGTAGGCACGGATCGTGTGCTGGAGTTGGTTGACGAAAACGCGGACCTGCGGGTTAATCTAAGTGCCGCGGCCCATCTAATGCACGGTTCATCGGACGGGCGGTTCGGAGTAACGTACTGTCCGGGCAAGATTACGCAGGCTGAAATAGAATCTGTCAATTTCGAGTATGCGGACTGTGGGCAGATGATGGCGAAGTACGATCCGACGAAGCTGAAGGACGGCTGGAACAGTGTTGACGGTGAGGAAATATATTTCATATCCAACCCGGGCATGGGTCTGTGGGCGCATGCTGACAGATTTAAGTAACGTATGAGCTGGAGGCTTTTAAGGACGGCTTCCGCATAAGACATAGAAAACTTTTAATTAACGAGAAGAGAATATCAGGAGCGAATAATGACAGCGACAGCTAAAGCGGACATCGGTGTAGTAGGTCTTGCGGTAATGGGCGAGAATCTTATTTTAAACATGGAGAGCAAGGGCTTTACCGTTTCGTGCTATAACCGGACAGTTGAGAAGGTTGACCGTTTCATGGACGGTCGAGCGAGCGGTAAGAATATCATCGGCGCACGCAGCGTCGAAGAGTTCGTGCAGACGCTCAAGCGTCCCCGCAAGGTTATGATCATGGTAAAGGCCGGCGCGCCGGTTGACAAATTCATCGAGCAGGTTCTGCCGTTGCTGGAGGAAGGCGACATCATCATTGACGGCGGCAACTCGCACTTCCCGGACACTATTCGCAGAACCGAATACGTCGAGAGCAAGGGGCTGCTTTATATCGGAACCGGTGTTTCGGGCGGTGAAGAAGGCGCACTCAAGGGCCCTTCTATCATGCCAGGCGGGTCCCCTGCTGCCTGGGAACACGTCAAGCCCATCTTCCAGAAGATATCTGCACACACTGAAAGCGGCGAGCCCTGCTGTGACTGGGTCGGTGAGAACGGAGCGGGACATTTCGTGAAGATGGTGCACAACGGTATCGAGTACGGCGATATGCAGATGATCTGCGAGACCTACCAGATGATGAAGGAAGGTCTGGGAATGAGCAACGACGAGATGCACAAGGTATTCGCTGAATGGAACGAAGGCGAGCTGGACTCTTATCTTATCGAGATCACTCGCGACATCCTGGGCTACAAGGACGAGGACGGCAACTACGTGCTGGATCAGATACTCGATACGGCAGGCCAAAAAGGAACAGGCAAGTGGACCGCTATCGCGGCACTGGATGTAGGCCAGCCGTTGACTCTGATCGGCGAGGCAGTGTTCGCACGATGTCTTTCGGCGATCAAGGATGAACGTGTTGCGGCTTCGAAGGTTCTGAGCGGGCCGGATGCGAAGTTTGACGGTGACAAGATGCAGATGATCGAGGATCTCAAGCTCGCGCTGTATGCGTCTAAGATAGTCAGTTACGCACAGGGCTACCAGCTCATGCGTGCGGCTGCGGCTGAGTACGGCTGGAACCTCAACTACGGCGGTATCGCGTTGATGTGGCGCGGCGGATGCATTATCCGTTCGGTATTTCTTGGCAAGATCAAGGAAGCGTTCGACAACAATCCTGAGCTGACGAACCTGCTGCTCGACCCGTTCTTCAAGGGTGCGGTAGAGAATGCACAGGCGGCGTGGAGACGCGTTGTCAGCAAGGCCGTTGAGATGGGCGTACCAACACCAGCCATCAGCACCGCCCTTGCGTTCTATGACGGGTACAGGCACGACAGGCTGCCGGCGAATCTGCTGCAGGCACAGAGGGATTATTTCGGTGCACATACATACGAAAGAGTTGACAAACCTCGCGGCGAATTCTTCCATACTAACTGGACGGGTCGCGGCGGCGATACTGCTGCGTCAACTTACAACGTATAATTATTGATTTTATAGAACGAATTAAAGTGGGTGTGAACATGATTAGATTAGTGTTGATATTGTTTGTTTTTATGTCGGCTGGCTGTGCTTCGGCGGCGGACTCGGGCAGCATTTACCATGACGACTGGATAGATTTCAACAAGAACGGGCAAAAAGACGTCTACGAGGACAGCAGTGCAGACATAAACGCACGGATCGACGACCTGATCAGCCAGATGAATCTGAAAGAGAAGACTTGCCAGATGACTACGCTGTATGGTTATCAGCGTGTTCTTGGCGATGCGCTACCGAAACCTTCATGGAAGCAGAAGGTGTGGAAAGACGGTATCGGCGCGATCGATGAGCATCTGAACGGTTTCGTAGGCTGGGGAAGACCACCGCAGGATAATCCTTATGTATGGCCCGCGTCTAAACATGCGTGGGCGGTCGATGAGGTGCAGCGTTTCTTCGTAGAGGAAACCAGGCTCGGCATTCCGGTCGATTTCACAAATGAAGGCATACGGGGCATAGAGTCGTACAAGGCGACGAATTTCCCGACGCAGCTTGGTATCGGCCATACCTGGAACCGTGAGCTGGTAAGACGGATCGGTGAGATCACGGGGCAGGAAGCTCGTCTGCTGGGCTATACTAATGTGTATTCACCCATTCTCGATGTCGGCTACGATCAGAGATGGGGCCGCTATGAAGAAGTTTACAGTGAATCGCCCTTCCTGTGTTCCGAGCTTGGCATTGAGATGGTTAAGGGCCTGCAGAAGGATTTTCAGGTTGCCTCTACTGCAAAGCATTTTGCTGTATACAGCGTGAACAAGGGTGCCCGCGAAGGTTTTTCACGGGTCGATCCGAAGACGTCTCCGCGTGAGGTGGAGAATATATTCATGATGCCGTTCAAACGCGTTATGGAAGAGACTGATCTGCTGGGCGTTATGGCGAGCTATAATGATTATGACGGCGTTCCGATCGAAGGCAGTAAGTACTGGCTGACGGAAAGACTTCGCGAGGATCTTGGCTTTAAGGGATATGTGGTCAGCGACAGTGATGCAGTCATGTATCTGTACAATAAGCACAAGGTTGCCGAGGACTACAAGGAAGCCGTCAGGCAGTCGGTCGAAGCGGGCCTGAACGTAAGGTGTACTTTCCGCTCGCCGTCCAGTTGGATCAATCCGCTGCGCGAGCTTGTCCGCGAAGGATCCGTCTCGATGGACACAATCGACGCACGGGTACGCGATATACTGCGGGTAAAGTTCCTGGTCGGTTTGTTCGACAAGCCATACGTCGAGGATCACGACGAAGCGGATAAGGTCGTTTACAGCGAAGAGCACAGGAAGGTTGCGCTTCAGGCTTCACGCGAAAGCCTGGTTCTGTTGAAGAACAAGGGTGGTATGCTGCCGTTGGCTCAGGACAGGATCAAGAGAATCGCTGTGTGCGGGCCGAACGCCGACGATGGACGGTATGCGACGACGCACTATGGTCCGCAGGCGGTCGAGGTTTCCACGGTGCTTGACGGTATCCGTGAGCGGGCCGGCGAGAACTTCGAGGTGCTGTACACCAAAGGATGCGACCTGACGGATAAAGGCTGGCCAGCGACCGAGATACTGCCTTCACCTTTGAATGACGAGGAAAAGGCCGAGATCGCCAAGGCGGTTGCAAATGCACGCAAGTCGGATGTGGCTGTCGTGGTTGTCGGCGGGAATGTCGATACATGCGGCGAGAACAAGTCGAGGACCAGTCTCGACCTGCCCGGTAAGCAGCGGGAACTGGTCAAGGCGGTCTACGAGACTGGCACACCCACGGTCGTAGTTCTGATCAGCGGCAGGCCTTTGAGTATCAATTACGTGGACAAGTATATACCTGCTGTGCTGGCGGCGTGGTATCCGGGTTCCGAAGGCGGCAGAGCGGTAGCGGATGTTCTGTTCGGCGATTACAATCCGGGCGGCAAACTGTCTGTTACGTTCCCGCGTTATGTGGGCCAGCTTCCGATGAACTTTCTCGCCAAACCCGCTTCGCAGGCTAACGGGCGGGTCCGTGTCAACGGTTTCATATACCCGTTCGGGCACGGCCTGAGCTACACCACGTTCAAATACTCGAATCTGCAGATCAGTCCGAAGGTGCAAAGGCCTGACGGAAATATCGAGGTTTCGGTCGATGTGCAGAATACCGGTGATCGGGCCGGCGATGAGGTCGTACAGCTTTATACCCGCGATCTGGTCAGCAGCGTTACGACGTACGTGAAGAATCTGCGTGGTTTTGACCGCATCAGCTTGAAATCTGGCGAAAAGAAGACGGTGAGCTTCACGTTGCGGCCCCGTGATCTGCGGCTGTTGAATCGCGATATGGAATGGGTCGTCGAACCGGGCGAGTTCAATGTGATGGTTGGCCGATCCTCTGAAGATATCCGGGTGAGCGGTAAGTTCGCAATCGCTAATGAGGCTGATTTTGAGGCGATGCAGGAAAAACTCAAACAGCTTGAAACGGCCGCCAGGTATGTGCATGCCAGCAATGCCGAGCGGGATAACCCGGCAGCCAACGCTTTTGACGGTGATCTTGACACACGGTGGTCGAGCGGGGCCAGGGATCCATATCTGGACCTGGAACTGGTGGACGGCGCCAAGCCGGGCGAGATCGGCATTGCCTGGTACAAGGGCGATGAGCGTCAGTACGGCTTTGAGATCCAGCTTAGCGGCGGCGGAGGCCAGTGGATGACCGTTTACAAGGGCAAGAGCAGCGGCAAGACGACGGATGTCGAAACGTATGAGTTCGACGGCTTCCGGGCCAGCGATCTTCGAATCATCGGGCACGGCAGCAATGCTAACGCCTGGACAGCCATTACGGAAATTAAACTGGCGGAATTCAAAGGAAACTGATTCTGCTGGCGTAGTCTTAGTTTATCTTGTATAATTCGCAACTTTCGGATCTGGAGCAATATGAGCGATAAGTTTCTAACAGAAGAGTTTCTGCTGTTCAGCGAACCGGCCAGGCAGCTCTATCATGAGTTTGCGGCCAAGATGCCGATCTATGATTATCATTGTCATCTGCCTGCTGCCGCCATCGCTGAGGATATTAACTTCGACAATCTCGCGCAGGCGTGGCTTGGCGGTGATCACTACAAGTGGCGCGCGATGCGCACCAACGGTGCCGAAGAGCGGTACTGTACGGGCGATGCGAGTGACCGGGAGAAGTTCCAGAAATGGGCCGAAACGGTTCCCTACTGCATTCGCAACCCGCTGTACCACTGGACTCACATGGAGCTGAAAAAGCCCTTCGGAATCGAGGGACAGCTTCTCGGGCCGGACACGGCGGATGCGATATATGAGCAGTGCAGTGAGATGCTTCGCTCGCCGGGGTTCAGCGTACGCGGTATTTTGAAGAAGATGAATGTCGAGCTGGTGTGTACTACCGAGGATCCGCTGGACAGCCTGGAGCATCATCAGGCGATAAAGGAAAGCGGATGTGAAGTAGCGGTCCATACTGCGTGGCGGCCTGACAAGGCGATGGGGGTGGATGATCTGCAGCAGCTCAATGCGTGGATCGATCGCCTGGGCCAGTTGACGGATACTGATATAACAGGCTATGATGATTATCTGCGGGCGCTGGATGTGAGACATCAGCACTTCCATGATAATGGTTGCAGGCTGAGTGATCACGGGCTGGAGGTGCCGCTGGCTGCGGAATATACTAACTCACAGGTCAAGCTGATCTTCGATAAGATACGGACGAAACAGTCGTTGAATGACTGCGAAAAAGAGCAGTTTCAGACCGCCCTGCTGGTCGAGCTTACTGAGATGAACTTCAACCGCGGATGGGTGCAGCAGCTTCATATCGGGCCGATCCGCAACAACAGCAGTCGGCTGTTCAAGCAGTGCGGACCGGACGCTGGCTTTGACAGCATGGGCGACGCGCCGATTGCCAAGCCGCTTGCAGCATTGCTCGACAGGCTGGACACCGACGGCAAACTTGCGAAGACGATCATCTACAATATCAATCCGAAGGACAACGAGACGGTAGCAACGATGATCGGTAATTTCCAGGACGGGTCGGTGCCGGGCAAAATGCAGTATGGTTCGGGCTGGTGGTTCCTGGATCAGATCGACGGGATGACGGATCAGATGAGAGCGTTGTCGAATATGGGCCTGCTGAGCAGGTTTATCGGCATGACTACTGATTCGCGCAGTTTCCTTTCGTTCCCGAGACACGAGTATTTCCGCAGGGTTCTCTGCAATCTCATCGGCGACGATATTGATAAGGGCCTGCTGCCTGCGGATATGGAGTGGATGGGCAAGATCGTCGAGGATATCTGCTTCAACAATGCAAACGATTATTTCGGCATGGAGCTTAACGGCTGACGTGCCTTTTTACAAAAGTGGGTTTATTCAAGGTGCAAAAATGAAAAGGATCGCATTTTTGACTGTGCTCTCGCTGGCGGTCGTTATCGGCGGGTGCAAGAAGGACGATTCCAAGGCGCGGGTGCTGAAGCTGGCTCATGGGCTCAATACCGAGCATCCGGTGCACAAGGCCATGATGTTCATGGCTGAGCGGGTGAAGGAAAAGTCCGACGGCAAGATGCTGGTGCATGTCTATCCCAGCGAACAGTTGGGTAACGAAAAGGAATGCATCGAAGCACTGCAGCTCGGTTATCTCGCGATGACCAAAACATCTTCGGGGCCGATGGAAAACTTCGTACCGGAGATCAAAGTTTACGGCATTCCGTATCTGTTCCGTGATTCGGAGCATTTCTGGAAGGTCATGAAGGGCCCTATCGGTAAGGAGCTGCTGGTTGCAGGTGAAGAAAAGGGGCTTCGCGGTTTGTGTTACTATGATGCCGGTGCGAGAAGCTTTTACGCGAAAAAGCCCATCGAAGGGCCTGACGATGTCGAAGGGCTCAAGGTTCGCGTAATGAGCAGTATCATGGCGATGCAGATGATCGAATACATGGGCGGGTCCCCGACGCCAATCTCGTGGGGTGAACTGTATACCTCGCTTGATCAGGGCGTAGTGGATGCAGCGGAGAACAATCCGCCGAGTTTTTACACCTCGGCTCATTACGAGATATGCGACTATTACAGCCTGGATGAGCACACGCGTCTGCCTGATATGCTGGTAATCAGCTCCAAGGTTTGGGATTCGCTTACGCCTGAGCAGCAGCAGATCCTCTCTGAAGCAGTTGACGAATCAGTTGAGCATCAGATCAAGCTATGGGCCGCGGCAGAGGAAGAAAGCATGGAAGCCGTGCAAGAAGCAGGCGTAACGATACTCAGGCCCGACAAGGAACCTTTCCGTGAGGCGGTCAAGCCCATGTGGGAACAGTATGAGGACACCAATCTCGGAACCCTGATCGAGCGAATACAGGAGGTGAAATAGCATGCTGAAATCCATCAAAAATATTTTAGACAAAACGCTGGAAGTGACGGTTATGGTCGCTGTGGCAGTGCTTGTGATCGATGTGCTTTGGCAGGTGTTCACCAGGTTCGTCCTCGGTCAATCCAGTTCGTGGACCGAAGAGCTGGCAACATTTCTGCTGATCTGGGTTGCTTTGCTGGGTTCTGCTGTGGCGTTGAACAGAGGAGCCCATCTTGGAATCGACTATTTCGTTGGCAAGTTCCAGGTGCGGACGCGCATCAAGATCGAAGTTGTTGTGTTCGTGCTGGTAGCAGCGTTTTCGATACTGGTGATGATGCTTGGCGGCTGGCAGTTGGTTACTCGTACGCTTGAGCTGGGGCAGAAGACATCCACATTCAAGAATCTCAAAATGGGTTACGTTTATCTGGCAGTGCCCATAAGCGGATTCTTCCTGGCCTTGTACAGCGTCATAGGCGTAATCGAACGAGTCCAGGAACTCATAAGCGGCAATGTTGACGAGAGCCTGCATGTAAGTGACTCTGCTTCAGAGATCGACTAGATTTTCGGAAGAGAAATTCTATAAAGAGGGAACGATTATGGATCTGCCTGTTTTTGTACTCGTAACAAGTTTTGTTATACTGATGGCAATGAATGTGCCGATCGCTTTTTGCATGGGAATCTCGACGGTGCTTTCGATACTTGCGATCGGCGATATTCCGACGTTTGTCGCTGTTTCGCATAAGATCGCAACGGGGATCGACAGCTTCTCGCTACTTGCGATACCGTTCTTTATTCTCTCGGGTCTTTTCATGGGCCATGGGGGAATCGCGAGGCGACTGATCGATTTTGCGAATGTGCTCGTCGGCAGATTTCGCGGCGGGCTGGCGTTTGTGAATGTCCTGACCTGTATGCTGTTCGGAGCGATCTCGGGCAGTGCGGCAGCGGCGGTTTCGTCGGTGGGCGGCTTTATGATCCCGCTGATGAACAAGATGGGATATGACAAGGATTTCAACGGCTCGGTAACGGTAACCGCTGCTACTACGGGCCTGCTTATTCCGCCCAGTAATGTGATGATCGTTTATTCGCTGGCCACCGGCGGTGCGGTATCGATCGCGGCGATTTTCATAGCGGGCATTCTGCCCGGCATACTGGTCGGCCTTGCACTTATCACGGTCAGCGCGGTGATATCGATAAAACACAACTACGGCAAGGGTGAGACATTTGCCCTTAGAGAAGGGATCATACGGTTCCTGAAGGCCATACCCGCCCTGCTGCTGATTATCATCGTCCTCGGCGGAATTCTGGGCGGCTATTTCACAGCCACGGAAGCGTCGGCTGTAGCGGTTCTTTACGCGTTCATTTTGTCGGTCGTATTCTATCGCGAAGTTAAGTTGACCGATATTCCGAAGATTCTGCTGCAGGCAGGCGTCACGACATCGGTCGTATTCCTGCTGATCGGCACAAGCATGGCGATGTCATGGGTGCTGGCGGCTGAGCGGGTGCCTCAGGATATCAGTGCGGGTCTTTTGGGGTTGAGCAGCAACAAGTTTGTCATACTGCTGATGATCAACCTGATCCTGCTGGCGGTAGGCACGTTCATGGATATGACGCCTGCGATCCTGATCTTTACGCCGATTTTCCTGCCGATCGCGAAGGGGCTCGGGATAGAACCGGTGCACTTCGGCATCATTATGATACTGAACCTGTGTATCGGCCTGTGCACCCCGCCTGTGGGGACATGTCTGTTCCTGGGTTGCGGCATAGCGGAAACGACCGTTACGCGGATGATACGCAAGATTTGGCCCTTCTTCCTTGCGATGATCGCGGTGTTGCTTATATGCACGTTCGTGCCGGCAGTCTCAACGGCACTGCCTAAACTGCTCGATCTATAACAGTTATAGTCTGAGAAAAATGAAAAGAGCAGCGGACCTGATGATGGTTCGCTGCTCTTTTTCATGTTTTGGTCAAGTACTGAAATAACCAGATGAGCCCTTTAGAGCTTTATCTTCAGGCCGTCGCGTCTGGCTTCTTCGGCGAAATTCTTGAACTGCTGCAGAGCATTCTCCAGCTCCTTTGTACTGTCGAGCAGATTTTCGTAGAGTTTGCCGTCATTGAGCATTTTAGCGGTAGTACCTTCGCCCTGGTCAATCTTGTGCAGGATGTTATTCACTGACACAAGGGCATCATCAAGTCTGGACACAGTATCGAGTACAGCATTTTTAGTGCTGTGGGAAAGATCCTCGATCGAAACCAGTGTATCGTCAGCCCGATCGGTCAGATCGGAAATATCGCCGAGTGTAGTGCCGGCCTGCTCGGTCATTGAGGTAAATTTTTCCATGGCATCGCCGGCCTGTCTGGTTACATCAGCAATGTGAGCAAGTGTCTGCTGAATGTTCTTCTTGTTCTCTACGTCGCCAAGTACATCGTTGAGATTGGTGGTAAGGTCAGTAACCTTGACCACGAGGACTTCCAGTTTATCCTGAATGTGTTCGGGTATGAATTCGTTTGCAGCTCCGACGTAGCCTTCCAGCCTCATGCCCTGAGTTAGAAACTTGACACTGCCGTCTTCCATGGGGACCGGTTCTTCGTCATTGGGCAGAAGTTCGATGTAGCTGCTGCCCATGCTTCTCGTGGTCAGGCGCACCTTAACGTTTGCAGGGATCATGCTGTAATCCTGATCTATAGCGATCCTGACTGTGACTTTGGGTTGAGAAATTTTACCTTGCGGGGTTTCGACAAGATTAAACTGGGGTTCAGCGACCTGCGTGACCTTGCCCACGGGATAGCCAACATATCTTACGGGGGTGGTTTTGTGTATTCCGGCGGATTGCGGAAACTCGGCTGTTATTTCGTAGGACGTCCACTCTGTGGCCATGACGGGCAATTCGCCGAACATCGCGATCATCCATATCAGCGCACAAAAGGCTATGATAACGAATCCGCCCACGATAGTATTCCTGTGTCTCTGCTGCGTATTGTAGTCAGCCATGCTTAGTCCTTTTGTCCAAACTTGCCCTGCATAAAAAGGTCCCTGATTGCCCGCAGCGGATAGCCGCTTTCGTTAAGTTTGCGAACCAGCTTGATCTTCTCTATTGCGTCACCATCGAACAGTCTTCGTCCGGTATCGGTAACCTCTGTCGGCTCTACTACCCCAACCATCAGATAGTATTGAAGGCTCTGGCGCGATACCCCTGCCTGCTCGGCGGCTTTGCCTATCTGTACTAGGTCATTTTTATTGGTCACTGCTCTTATTATCGGAACTAAACTGGTTTTTCCGCATACTCAACTAGATTACCGGGCAACCTGCCATTGTCAACTCTGATTTTCTGCTTTAATACCTGCCTTTTCAGCGCTTTTTCGAGCCAGATCCAGGAAGATGCATCTGATGTCCCCGAATGTCAGCTCTGAGAGATCGCGGCAGGCACCACTTCCTCTATTCGACATTTTCGGCGCATATATTAACAAATAGTCAAATGGGGCGGGAATGTTGTTCTGTTCAAGGCGAAATGATTCGCGGGCGAGTCTTTTAAGACGATTGCGGTTGACCGCGTTTCCGCAACGTCTTGAAACCGACACACCAAGCCTGCTTGTGTCGGTTTTGCTGGGCCATGCATAGACACGCACGAAACCGCGGCCAGCGCAGCAATGCCGGCTGAGAATGCGCCTGAATTCGGCGTTATCTTTTATGCGTTGGTGTTTTCTGAAGAACAATCGGTCCAATGCAGGTTTTCCGGGATTATAAGGCCTTGGTGGCCAGGTCAGAACTTTGCTAGTCATTTTAACACATAATTGAATCCCGTGTAAGACCTTTTTTGTTTATGCGATAGCAGGCTGCTGGCGTTTTAACAGTTCGATGCTGACTCTTTCCCGCACGTGGGCGAGGTCGAGCATTCCGATGGGTTCGCCTGCGCCCTCTGTCTGAACGACCGGCATCTGATCGATCCGCAATTCGACCATCGTTTCCAGAGTATTTTTCAGTGGGGCCGATCTGACGGCTTTATCGTCTGCAGGCTGCATAACATCGGATGCTACAAGCCAGTGCCAGGCCTCCTGATCGGCCAGGATGTTTTTCAGACCCTCGATGGAGATGATACCGACGATCTGGTTCGAACGGTCGACCACGGGGTAAACGAAAAAGTCGTTCTCGACGAAGGTATCAACCGCGTTTATGAGGGGTTCGCTGTCACGTATTGCGAGCACGTCCTTGTCCATAACGTCTTCGACCTTGAGCGATTCGATCACGTCTTCGCGTGTGATGTTCCTGCCTATCTCGTCGGCGAATTTAATGGCGAGTTTTGCCATTGCAGGGCCGATCAACTGAACGATCAGGGTGGTGGCGGTGACGCCGAAGACTATCACATCTCCGAGCATAAGGCCCGGCTGGACCTCTATCTCGCCGAGGTGATGACTGGCCATGATGGAAAGACCTATAGCAACGCCGCCCTGGGCAAAGAGGCCCATTCCGAGATACCTCTGGACAACGACAGGGCTGTTCGTGAGTTTTGCGCCGAGGTATGCTCCGCCCATTTTGCCTATGCTGCGGCCGAGTACATATATGGCAACGATGCCCCACAGCCAGGCTGGCATGTTCGCAAGGCCTATGCGGGCACCGACGAGGACGAAGAACAGTACGTAGATCGGTACGCTGACACCACGCAGGAGGCCGAACAGCTCTTCGCTCTGGCGCGGGACAATGTTGGTCAGTACAAAGCCAAGAGTCATCGCGGCGAGTATCACGTCCATGTTGCTTTTGCTGGCGATTCCTATGAGGAGCAGGATCAGGCCCAGTGCGAATGCGAGGCTGCGTTCTTTCTGGTGGACACGCATGAGAATGAACCGCAGTGCGAGGGCGAAGACAAAGCCCACGGCCACCGCTCCAAACAGCTCGATCCCAACCACTTTGAGCTGTTCGAGGATGGAGCCGTCACTGCTAGTCATGAGTTCGGCAACGCCGGTGCCGATGCCATAGAGGGTCATGGCGAGGGCGTCATCGAGTGCGACGATCGCGATCAATGATGTGGTGAGAACTCCCCTGCCGCGGTATTCCCAGAGCACATCCATGGTAGAGGCTGGGTCCGTGGCGGAAGCGATAGCGCCGAAAACTATTCCGGCTGCCATGGCAAGTACAGCACTGTCGAAGACAAAATACAGGGCTGTGCCGCTTGCCAGACCCACCAGGAAGAATGCTCCGAGCCCTTCGCCGAGGAGAATCGCGCTGAACTGTTTTGCATACTTTTTGAAGCTCTCGAGCTTGAGCTCACCGCCTACGAGAAAGCCGATCACACCCAGGGCAAAAAGATTGAAAGGCTGGAGCCGCTGGATGTCCTCAGTACCGACAAGCTTGAAGCCGCTCTGGCCGATGATCAGGCCTATTGCGATGTAACCCACTACCTGGGGTACACGGATCTTCTGGAAGAAGGATGCGCCGAGGAGGCCGCCGAAGATGCTTATACCAAATACGAGCAGAACACCAATATCTTCCATGGCCTAAATTCCCATCTCTTTCAGCAGAGCGTAAAAGCTGTCTTCATCGGGTGCGTTTATGAGCGACTTGCGGACATTCTCCACTTTGAGCTTTTTGCTGATCGAGGCGAGAAGACGCAAGTACTGGGCATGCTGATCCTTGCCTGCAACTATCATGAAGACCAAATGCACTGCAGCATTATCGAGCGACTCGTAATCGTCAATACCTTCTCTGCATAAGCCGACTGCCATTGCCGGTTTCTTGACCGAACTGAGGCGTGCATGGGGAAATGCAAGGCCCAAACCGATGCCGGTACTCATGAGCGTTTCTCTGTGGAATATCGCGGTGCGTACTTCGTCAACATCTGAAACGTCTTTGGATTTGCCTATCAGGTCAACCAGACTGTTGAGAGCCGCTTGTTTGGAGCATTTATCCATGAAACCGATGCAGGCCTTGTCGACCAGAGCTGTTCCGGGCTTTGGGCGGCTGCTTTGAGAGTCGGCATTAACAGAATTTCGGTCATCTTTAATAAACATATTACACGGATTCCCTCTACGAAGATGTCACAAGTGCCATGGATCAGTATTAAGGTCCGCCCATCATGGCAGAGGGAGGAAAATGCATTTAACGCTTTATTGGTCTGCGGATGCTTGTCCGCAATGAGAAGCACGCATAAAAAGAATCATTTTACCCAAACCCTTAGCCGGGCTCAAGCAATTTTGGAAAAGTCGGGCCTGCGTTTTGCGGTTGCCAAAGGGCTGAATGAAAAAGAGCGGCCTTTATGACCGCTCTTATAAATTTTTGATCTTGTTTGAAAAAACTCCAGCGATTACCAGAGGCTGTTCGGATCCGCTTTGCCGGGCTCCTGACCGGGCATCTGGCCGGGCTCAGCAGGTTCCTCTTCGGGTTCTTCCTTCTTGACGATTATCTCTTCGGTCTTGAGGCTCGGGATGTAGTACACGCCCTCGGTGATAAACCTGGCAAGCGAGGATGTGCTGAAATCCTCGTCACATTCCGCGACTGCTGTGGTGAGTTCGTCGATCTTTGTTACAGCAGCATCGTAAACGTCCAACGAGCCCATCTCATCAGCCAGGCTTCTTTTGGTATGTACCGCCAGAAGCTCACTCTTTAAGACTGCACAGCGAGCCTGATCATCGCCTCTGATCTGGCCGGTGAGCTCGTCAAACGCCTGAATTGCCGAGTCAAGATTCTCCATAGCCTGGCTGCGCCACTCCTGGCTCGTAGTTGTACAGAACTCGATCACACTGGTCATTTTGTCGTTAACGGAATCATCGGCTGCGGTTGCAAGCGAGGCCACGCGTTCGCCGTTGTCTAGCAGGAACCGCTGTGATTCGCTGAGAAGCCGCCCTGTTCCGTAATAACACTGGGCTATAGCCGCGTCGGTTGTATCCCTTGAAAGGACACCGCGTCTTGCTTTTTTTAAATACTCCTCACGTGAAGCTTCAAAAACTGAAGCTACGCCATTGACCTGTGCCTGATAAGCCTGGAGTCTTTCCAGGAGCTTAGCGGCAGAATCATTTACAGCGGTTAAGCTGGCCTGATACCTGGAACGCAGGTCATCGATCTGCTCGTTTATATCGGTTCGTTCGGGGACATCCTGGATATTAGCAATTTTTTCAGCCAGCAGGCGTCTGCTTCTTTCCAGACGATCCTTAAGAGGGGCCAAAAGATCGATCCTGCTCTGCAGATCATCTATCTGGTCGGTCAGTTCCTGAATGTCGACGTAATAATTGTTTTTTGACATCAGCAGGTCATAGCCTTCCTGCTTGAGCTCGCTGGCCTGATCTCCGGACGCCAGATCGGCTTTTCGGAATTTCGTGTCGGCCTGCGTCTGTATTTCGTTTTCTTTCTGCTTGAGCTGACCCAATTTATTGTCAAGGTCGGCTATCTGGCCTTTCAATTGTTCGATCTTGATGTTGACCTGAGCGAGCCTTGCTTCAACGCTATTAGAATCACTGGTGCCATTGAGCGTCTCTTTGAGCGTTTCTAGCTGTTTTTCGGTGCTTTCGGCAAGCTGTTCGAGGGTATTCTTCTGGAGCTCTATGTCCGCTGCCTCTCTTACAGTCTGTGACAGGGATTCGATCCGGTCATTGATCCCTTTATGGACCGAACCGAGATTGGCCTTCATCATTTCAGCCTGGCCCAGCGTAATATTGCCCGCTGCAAGCAGTCCCGGAACAGCCTTTTCGCCGGCATCTCTCTGGTTTCTGCTGAGGACACCTTCGAGCTTCTGGGAAGCTGAGGTATAATCAGCTTTGCTGGCAACATCGCCGAGGGCCTGATCAACGCCGGCCCGGATCTCTTTTGCGGCCTTATCTTCGGGATTTTCGCTGCAACCCAGAAAAACGGACGTCAAAACAATACTTATGATAGTTACAGATATGCTACGCAACACGTTCATCTCCATAAAATAGTTGCTGAAAACGGCTTATGCTACCTTCTTTACGCCCTGCTTGTCAAGTAATTTTACCATTGTCAGAACGTGTATAATGTCATTGGATACCCGCAACGTCACAGTTACAAAGATCATTTGTTCCTGAGGAACTTGCTGGACGCGTTTAAAATGACATTTGGCCTACAATATCGCACCTGAAACTGTTATATTGGCGGCTGATGAATCCTTCAGAAATTAAAAAAATGGCTTTTGAGCTGGGCTTTGACCTGGTCGGTTTCACAACCGCTGAGCCGGTGAGTGAAAAACACTCAGCCAGACTGCGTGATTGGCTGGCAAGCGGTCACGCGGGTGATATGCATTATATGGGTCGCAATTTCGACAAACGAACGAATCCGCGTGCTCTGCTGCCCAACGCGCGTTCGGTTATATGTGTCGGTCTCAACTATCGGACAACGAAAAATGGTAAGCCTGGTGCTTTTGCCAATTACGCTTTGTACGAAGATTACCACAAGTTCGTCAAGGATCGGCTATATATGTTGGCGGTTGAGATCAAAGAGCGAGTAAGTCCGGACCGATTCAAGTTCAAGGTCTGCGTCGACACGGTACCTTTGGCAGAGCGGGCAATTGCTGAGCGTGCGGGACTGGGCTTTATCGGTAAAAACCGCATGCTGATCAATCCACGACTCGGCGGTCAGATATTGCTGGGCGAGCTTGTGAGCACGCTTGACCTGCCAGCCGACAACCCCATTAAAAATAAGTGTGACGGCTGCAATCACTGTGTTGAAGCATGCCCCACAGGGGCCCTTCACATTGACGGCACACTCGACGCATCAAGGTGCATCAGTTATTTGAGCATGGAGCACAAGGGCGATATAGATGAACAGCTAGCCGGCAAGATGGACGGACAGCTTTTCGGCTGTGACCGCTGTATGCTGGCTTGCCCTTTTGAAAAGATCGCCCCAATCAGGCATAATTCAGATATTCGCTACTTCCCCGAGAGATGTAACATAACGGCCGAGCAGGTTCTGCACTGGGACGAGAAGGACTTTCTGAAGGTGTTGTCAGATTCACCATGCGACCGAGCCGGACTTGCGGGAATAAAGCGAAACGCCCGCATTGCAATGGCCAACAGAAAACATGACGAACATTAAAAAAACTCCGTTACCTGAAGCATATTTCTCGTGCTGCATCGAGGAATTGGGGCAGATTTTCCGTGGGATATCTTTTGCGGCCCGCTGCCGCAACAAGACCCGCAAAGAACGGCTGTGACCTGATCGGACGTGACGTCAGCTCAGGATGTGCCTGGGTCGCCATAAAAAATGGGTGCGAGGGTATTTCCAGTATCTGCATGATAGGCTGATTCGGCGCCTTTCCGCTAAATACCATTCCCTTATCCTCGAAGGTGTCGATATACTCAGGGTCCACTTCATAACGGTGGCGGAACCTCATTCTGGCGGACTCGGCCTTGTTGAACAGCTCCCATGCCTTGGTATCCTTCTTGATCTTGATATCGCGTCCGCCCAGGCGCATGTTACCGCCCAGCCCTTCGATCTTCTTTTGCTCGGGCAGTATGTCAATAACGCCCTGCTTGCATTCCGGATCAACCTCGGTGCTGTTAGCATCTTTCATGCCGCAAACATTGCGTGCAAATTCTATTACCGCTGTCTGGAAGCCCAGGCATATACCAAGATAAGGCAGATCATTCTCACGAGCGTATTTGACACAAGCGATCTTGCCCTCCGTGCCTCGCGTACCAAACCCGCCCGGCACTATGATCCCGTCAACATCTGCCAAAAGCTCATCAGCATTGTCAGCGGCGATTTCCGTCGTCTCGATCCATTTAATTTTCACCTTAGTGCCCAGCAGTATGCCCGCATGTTCCAAGGCGTTGATGATCGAAGCGTAACTGTCACGCACCGACGTGTATTTGCCGGTGATACCAATTGTCACTTCGCGTTTTTCACTCTCGATCTTGTCCGTGAAATCTGACCATTTCGCCCACGCCCTGCGTTCGGCACGAAGATCGATCCTGTCCTCGATACCCAGCAGGCGGATCACCTCGAAATCGATGCCGCAATCACGCAGCATTGCAGGAACCGTATAAATGCTCGGGCAGTCATGCATGCTGAACACACGCTCGTAGGGTACATTACTGAAGACACTTATTTTCTGTCTGGCTTGTTCGCTGACAGGATTACTCGCGCGACATGCTACGATGTCAGGCTGGATACCCATCTGCATGAGCTGCTTGATGCCTAGCTGGGCAGCCTTGGATTTCTGCTCACCCAGAGCCTGGGGTTCGAGAATATATGTAAGACCTACAAAACAGCAGCTTCCCGGCCCTTCTTCGTAAGCAAGCTCACGCATCGCCTCGATATAGAAGGCGTTTTCCAGGTCGCCGGCCGTACCGCCTATCTCGACAAACACTATATCCGCTTCACTGGCCATTGCTAGTCTTCGCAGCTTGAGCTTAACTTCACCCGTCACATGCGGGATCATCTGAACATCACGCCCCAGATAGTCGCCGTGCCTCTCCTTGCGAAGAACGGAGCTGTAGATCTGGCCGCTGGTCGAGAAATTCGCACTGCTCAGGTCCTTGTCCAGCATGCGCTCGTAGGTACCCAGGTCCATATCGCATTCCATACCGTCATCCAGCACGAAAACTTCACCGTGCCTGAACGGATTGAGCGTACCCGAATCAATGTTCAGATACCCCTCGAGCTTTATCGGAGCAACCCGCAGGCCCTTGTCCTGCATCAACTTGGCCATGGATGACGCGAATATGCCTTTTCCCAGCCCGCTCATCACGGTACCCATCACGATGACGTAACGTGTCTGGCCCTTCTTGTAGCCGTTGGGTATGGGCGAGAAATACTCAGTATCCGTAGAGACGTCACTGACTTTTGCTAGTAGGTCCCTGCTGTCCGCTGTGATATTGTATTTGGCCATTCTATCCTTTGATCCTTTTTACGAACTGTGCATACTGCTCGGCAGTGTCAATCCCGTCCCACGTATGCTCTACTTTGCCTGTTATGATCGAGTATCCGTTCTCCAATGCCCGGAGCTGTTCGAGTTTTTCCGTTTTTTCCAGTTCACCTTGCGGCAATGACGTAAACGCCGTCAGGAATTCGCGTCTGTATGCGTACACACCCAGATGCCTGAGGTAATTATCCAGATCACCGACTCCATTGCTTTCCCGCGAAAACGGTATCGGCGAACGCGAGAAATAGATCGCCCTGCCGTTGACCTGCGTAACCACTTTGACAACATTAGGGTCCTTCACCTGATCCGGATTCCCGAATCCGGAAACCAGCGTTGCCATCTGCGACCCTTCATCCGATTTCAGCAGATCGATCAGCTTGTCAATATATGCCGGATCGATCTCCGGTTCGTCTGCCTGCAGATTCACAACCAGTTCAGCATCACTTTGCGTGACAGCTTCGGCGATCCTGTCAGTACCGCTCTGGTGCGTTCCGGAAGTCATCACCGCCTTCGCGCCGAATGATTCGCAGGCCCGCAGCACCTTCTCACTGTCAGTTGCGATCAGAACCTCGTCAGCATTCTCAGCGCAAAGTGCCCGCTCATATGTATGCTGAACGAGGAATTTGCCGGTATCATCAGCGAGAACCTTACCGGGGAAGCGAGTTGAATCGTAACGAGCAGGTATAACTATAATCGTCTTCACTTAAAACCTTCCCGGCAGCAATTTCCAAATAATCTGATCATGACTTGAGTCTCGATGCGGAACACCCGCCAAAATGGGCAAGGCCCCGTAAAAACGCAAAGAAACCACTGCCGAAATATAGTATTGAAAGCAAAGCCGTCTGTCAACAACGCGTTTGGGATTTGTTTTCAAAACCCTGGCGCAACAAAAAAACCCGCAACGAAAAATCTGCGGGCTCGGCTTAATTTCTTCAACATCAGTTAGTTTGACCTGCGTCTCAGCATTAAAGCCCCAGATGCCAAAAATAAAATCGTCATCGGTTCCGGAACCGCGCCGTAAACCTCACCTGTAGCATTACCATCATTAAAGAGTACATTTGCGTCAATCATGGTCGGCCGCCGGTCACTCTTTACAAACAGAACCGCACTGTGCTCATTGGGCAGCAGTGCCGAACCCTGGCCGTAGCTTCGAAAACTGAACCCCGCAAAAGGAGAAACTCGCTCGTGGTCTCCTGTTTCTGCCAGCACCGGTGCAAGTCCGTCTTCTTGGAAGTCAGCAAGATCGTGAGTCTGCAAATACCCTACGAGGGTATCAAGCGACACATCCGAAAACGGTGCAAACGTCACGCGCTTTACCCCTGAGCCCGCATTATTCTGCAACTGATACAGGTACAGATAGCTCTCCCCATCGGTATAAACGGCACTTTTGATGCCCAGCCCGGGGACCATGCCTTCACATTCGCCGCTAACTATCTCACCAAGCAGGTGATAGGCGCCAAATTCCGAATCGAAATCTACCGCAACCGGCGCCGCCGCAGCCCCGCTCACCAATATCAAGCTCAAAACCAGCCCTGCTGTAAACCTCATACCACACCTCATTTTATCCGGTATAGAAAAACTCTCGCACACAACACATAGATATTATACCTATTTGGGAATACTGTCAAGGTACTAAAAAGCCGCAAATTATCAGACTTGAATGAAAATCACTGAAAAAGTCCATAAAGAAAAGGCAGCACCGGTAAATATACGGCACTGCCTTGAAATTCAATTAGTCGGAGCACAGACTAAGATCATCCGCCGCCCGGTCCAAACATGCCCGGAGGGAACATACCCGGCAAATTACCCGGTCCCTGCTGCGGTGTATTCCTTCTTTCTCTGCCCTTCCGTCTGGCGCTTTCGTCACGGCTGTTGAACAACTGGAACTCATCCGAAGCCAGGTTCGTTATCTCATTATACAGGCTTCGCATCTCCCCGGGCCAGTTTCTTCGTCCAACAGCAAGATGCGACATTTTACCTTCCGAATCAGCAAACATAATCTCATCACAATCTGACGAACGAATCGCACTGCTGCTGGTCCAGTTTGTAGTGGTCGCTACATCAACCAGCACATTGCCAGTTGTGTAATCGATCTCATCGACCTGGTACTGTGCACCATAAAGGCCCATCCCCGCAGTGGCCTGATCCTCATCTTCTTCAATCGCTACAACCGCGCCTATCGGCTCACCGACCGCTGCTTCAAATTCCTTGACACGCCAGTTGCCGTAGTAGAATTTGGCAACCTCCATGCTCGCAGCATTCCTTGACTCCGCAACCTCGGTCGGGAAGATGTGCACCATTGGTTCGAGCTTAACGGTGTCGGTTGCGTTCGAATAATCGCTCCACAAAATGACGTCATCCTGCAGGTCCTTTTGGCCGCTTGCAAACCAGTTCTTACCCGCTATGGGGTTCAGAACACCTATCTTAAGTCTATATCTGTATGTATTTCCGGGCTTGACAGTGTCATCGAACGCCCAAACCTTAAGAGGCTCACTCTGGTTGCCAAGCTTATCGAACTCCTCGATAACCACCTCATCAAAGGCTTCCCTTATATCATCGATCGACTCTTCTTCCTGATCGCGTCTTTGCGCCCTTCTGTTGCGATTCTGTGCTCCCGGATCCATACCCGGACCGAACATGCCGGGCATCATGCCGCCAGGACCGCCTGCATTATTACGTCTGGCTCTCTCACGTTGACGACTCTGCTCTCTATCCTCACGCCGTTCCAGTTCGCGCTCTTCCTGCCAGTATTCCTCTGCACGCTCGTGCCATTCCGGCGGGAACCATTCTTCCCTCGGGGTTGCTATATCGTAAGCGAACGGCTGAATAATGGTCTTCTGGATCTCATCGAGACCCAGCTTTACACGAAGCAGGTCGACCCCGCCATACGGTATCTCTTTAACGTCCGCCGGGATTTTCAGCGCATCCTTATAATCATTCACCTTGGTGAACGGCACTTCCTCCCATTCGGTCCACGCACCATAATTCAGTTTCTGCCTCTCAAGCTTAACCGCGGCAAAAACAGGTTTTGCCAGTGATGGGTCTCTCCACTGCCTTTGAACAGCCGGGCCGTTAAACTTTTCCTCAAACTCCCTGTAAAGAGTCTGAACATCGAAATCGGCCTGCACCGTCACCAGATCGATGTCTGCATAGTCAGTCGGAACCTCAGCATACGGGTGCTCCTGATCGACTTCTTCGGTGGGCATGAAAACCACGGTTCGAATATTCTCAGCTTTCGCATCTGCAAGCTGAGGCATAGCAGGCATCTGATAAATTCTGTCTTCAGCAACGACCTGAGCACCTTTTCCAGGCAGTGGGAAAACAGATGTCGTCGACATATCCACCGACTGAGCGAACCGCTCCTCAAAAACCTCTATTTTCGGAGTATACTCCTTTGGCTCCGGATCGCGGGCCAGCTTGTCTTCAAGTCTCTCAGCCTGGTTCTTAACGTACTCATCGATTTTGCCGGGACCCAGTTTCTGCCCGCGGATCTCGCCCTTCGGGCTCTGGATCACGAAAAACCACAAGATTGCCAGACATATCACTGCGGCTATGCCGATAGCGATTTTTTCCACGTACTGTTCAAGGAAATCGAGCTTTATCTTCATCTACTCTTACCTGTCACCAATTCATTTAAATATTATTGCGGACACCTACGTACTTCACTGATTAATAATATGTTTGCTTCTTCTCTTCTGTAGCTTTTTTCAGATAATCCTTGATGGATTTGGGTTTGATCTCGTCATAACCCTTTTTGTAAAAGATATATTCGCAAACAAGGTCGAGCCTTACAACAGGACTGTCCCCATATCGATAATTATCATGCACCTCAGCATCGGGATCGATGGCTCCCTGGGCGTATTCCAGAACCGTGATCTGGTTATGTTCGAAGGTCTGCTCTTCCTGGTCACCCCTGAAACCTGAAAATGTATGATCCTTTTCCGAGCATAGAGCGTTGAGGAAGTCAGGGACCGCCTTGGAATTGATCAGTACCGCTGTGCTGAACTGGATCACATCTATGTTGTCATCACATTTTCTCGCGGTCCACGGAGTTACTCCGAATATGCCCGGCGTGTAATCTACAACATAATCCGGCCAGTCGTTTGAGAACTTGGTTTCACGCTTTTTTGGATAGTCCGCGTAAGAACTGAAGCTCACACCGATCAGTCGCTTGACATCGGATTGCTGAACCGAATTCGAGCCGGCATTGACGGTCTTGATCGTATCGACAATGTCTCTGTATACCCAATTGCTGATCTCCGAGTACCAGCAGTCGTCAAGTGCATTGTTTATGCCATCGAATTCGAAATTGTCCCAGTAGTCATACCATCGGAAAGCTTCGGGCCCGGCATACACCGAGATCGACGCTGCCCGCTCTTCGCACAAAGCATCTATGATCGCTTCTTGCGAATCATCGGCATTTCTACTGTTTCTACTTCTCCCACCGTAGTTCCGCCGACTGTATGAACCCGGGGACATTTTTGCCAGCTCAGCATCGATCTCCGACTCGCTCGGCGCGTCCAGAGCATTCATGCTGTCCAGCAGGCTCCGTAACTCGTCAAGATAAGCCGCAGCGAACTTGTCAAACAAACGAGGATTCGGCTCTGCCGGTTCAGGCAATATATAGTTGCGAAGTCTTGCGCTTACCAGATCACGCTTGGTGCTCTGCGTTGCGATCGTGTCAACCTTTTTGACCTCAGCGGCATGCTGATCCTGATATGCCTGCTCCACCTGGGCCTGCAGCTCGGACGGAGCCGAATTGATCAACTGCGAAACCTTGCTTCCCATCCTGGCACTTTCTTCAAGTTTCTCCGCGAGACTGCCCCGCACCATGGAAAGCGGCACGAAAAGAATAAGCGCCACGACCAGTATGCACGCAGGTATGATGAACGACCTGTACTTTTTTATAAAATTGACAACTGAATCCATTTAAGCGATCCCTTTACCTTATCTGATTTCCTGAATGGCGTTGATTTACTTGTCCTCAACTTCGATCTCGGGGGCATCCCGCCACTCGAATTTTGCCTTTATCCGGAACCAGTGGTCCCGGACGATATACTTCGGTTCGCCATTGTATCTGTCGGTCTTCTTGCGACCTATATCCCGATTTGCAAGATCCGGATCATTGGCCACTTCCTCAGCCGTATACAGATCAAAAGTCTTGCTCATCTCTTCATTCGTGAGCGGATCGACCAGTACCTCTTCGGTCTCGACTACATCCCGATCACTGGCCCTTCCGCCCCAACGCCTCCTGTTGTTGAGGTTATTGTCCTGCTCCTCTTCTTCAAGAGGCACACGGCGGATCTCTTTTTCGATACCGATACCGCCAGGCATCTCCTTGGATTTAAGGTCAACTTCACCTGTCTCATAACTGAAGTGGCTTACCTTGCCTTTTTCGAAAAGCCTGAACTGCGTCTCGGGATCGAGCTCGGTCAAGTTGGCCAACCTCGTTATGAAGCCCCATTTTTCCTGATCATCCGCAACACCTACTGGGTCCATGATCTCACCGAGATCCTTGTAGGGCGAGTAGCCCTCGATCACAACCGTAAAGCCGGAAGAATCTTCTTCTTCTTCCTCTTCTTCTTCACCGGCCCCATGACTTCTTCTCTGAGCAGCTCCGCCGGGGCCGCCTGGACCGCCAGGCATACCGGGCATACCGCCGGGACCGAACATCCCCGGATCCATTCCAGGACCGAACATACCCGGCATGAACGGCATCTGCTGTTGCTGATCCTGGCCTGAATCATCACTCCTTCTTCGTCCGGGACGCTTGTCGTCATCGAAAGCAGCGTCTTCAAGACTGAGCGCAAAATCGGAACTCACACTGGTTACAAAAAGAACCTTGCGTTCATCACGGGGCACCTGCTTGATCGCATCAACATTGCCCGCCCTGTATGCCTGATAAAGTTCAGCCTGTTCCGGATTGTGCTCCTCATTAGGCAGACAATAAATGATCTTCTCAAGCAGAGAAGGAATGGTATCACGATACTTGAAATAGCTCAGGTGTTCCTGGAACTTCTCCTCAAGGGGCTCGTCACGGCCCACTTGTTCTTCATAGGCGCTCTGAGCATCGACACCCTCTCGTATTACACGTTCGTTTTCGTTACGAAGCGAACTGCGTGCACTGTATGCACTGTTGTCATAGGCAGCCTTGGCAAGGCTCAGTATCATGGCCGCAAGAACCATACAAGCGGCGACCATTAAGAACTTGCTCTTTCGCGCCCATGCCATCTGCCTGGCGACCTTCTTAGGCAGCAGATTTGTGTCCAGCTTCGCCTCGCCCAGAGCCTGAACACCAAGACCATAAGCCACACCGTAATCAGAAACATTCTCATGGAATTCAGCGGAAGAGGCTTCTTCACTAAGCTGTAATTTCTTAAAAGATTCAAGCTTGGTAACCGGAACGCCCAGCGTTTTCTGCAGATACTTATCTACACCCTTGAGCCTCATTCCCCCGCCCAGAGCGATCACGCGTGCGAATCCCTTGCTGCCGCCGCTGCTGTTATAAAAGCCCAGGGACCTCTGTACCTCACCGCCAAGATCGGTATACACGGGCTTCATGGCTCCAAATATCTGTCGTATATACTTACTGGTAGGTGCGGTCCGTTTGAGTTTCTCAGCTTTCTTGAAGCTCAGGTTGAACTTCTCGGCCACAGCTTCTGTAAAGGCATTTCCGCCCATTCTGATCGTTCGCTGCCAGACAGAGTCTTTGGTGCAGACGATCAGGTCGGTGTTTTCGCAGCCCATATCAAGAATAACAATGGGCTTGCCTCCCCCGGATGCGAGATCATCACGATCAAAGCAAAGATAATTATAAAGAGCCATCGGGCTTATCTGCACACAGCCAACCTGCAGCCCTTCCCTGTTGAAAGGCCCCATAGCCTGATCGATGAGCTCGTTCTTAATCGCAAAGATCCCAACCTCGGTATCGGAGCTGTTGGGATTCTCCATCAACTGCCAGTCCCACTCGACTTCGTTGATCTCGAAGGGGATCTGCTGAACGGCTTCAAAGCGGACGATCTCCGGGATCTTCTTGTCTTCCACCGGAGGCAGCTTAATGAAACGAGCGAAGCTGTTCTGACCTGCAATGGAGACCGCTACCTGCTCTTTTTCGATGTGATGGCGTTGAAGGAATTTGCCCAGCGTTTCTTCGGCAATCTCTGATTTTTCCTCATCCGACAGATCCATCCCCGCCAGCATCGTGCTGTGCTCGAGATAATCAAAATCGATGACTTCAGGACCTTCATCTCCCTGCACCATATGCAAGGCTTTGAGAGAGTTGGCGCCAATGTCAATTGCCCATACTCCGTTAACTGCTGAGGCCATTTTTTAAGATCTCCTGCTTGAGAAAATACTTACAACCGATACCATACCATCTCATTGAGCTAAAATATGCTTCGGGGCACAATATCAGATTTCAAACGAACTTCTATAAATGACTCACCGACACACATGCAGCATCTGAGCCACATAAAAACTTGTATATTCTGCTTTCAATTACTATGATACCAAAACCATGCGAACATTTGCGATAAAAACTCTAGGCTGCAAAGTCAACCAGTATGAAAGTCAACAGGTCCGAGAGCTTCTCGAAAGTCACGGGCTCGAACAGACGAGCGCTGAAACAGCACCCGATCTTGTCGTTATCAACACCTGCTGTGTCACACATGTCGCATCCGCCAAAAGCAGACAGTTGACACGAAAAACCAAAAAAACAAATCCACATTCCGTCGTAGTGGTTGCAGGATGCCTGCCGGCAGGCCAGACAGAAGAATTAAAAGGGCTTGAAAAACAAGCCATAATTGTCGAACAAAAGGACCTGCTTGTCCAGACTCTTAAATCCCTGCTTGCAAACAGCACCGAAGCAAGTAATCGTACAACCACTGGTAGTAGAACACTTAAAAGCGCTAAAATCAAGCATAAAAACGACTCAAAGAACGCCGAAACGCCGACCCCGAATAAGTCGACCAGTCATGAAACCAACGATTCCGAACTTCCGGACCTGAAAAGCTACAAAGGTCAGACTCGCGCATTTTTAAAGATCCAGGATGGCTGCGATGGTTTCTGCACTTACTGCATTATACCAAAAATACGAAACAAAATATCTTCAAAGCCATCTGAGACGATCCTGCAAGAGGCTCGTGACCTCGTATACGCAGGACATAAAGAGATTGTTCTTACCGGAATATTTCTAGGGGCATACGGTCAGGAAACCGTCAGAAGACGCAAATGGGAAAAGGAAAGCACAGGAAAATTACCAGAGTTACTTGACAAGATCGCCCAGATTCAGGGCCTGGAAAGGCTCCGCCTCAGTTCACTCGAACCAGGCGACGTCACCGAGGAACTGCTCGAAGTCATGTGCAAGCACGACAATATCACGCACCACCTCCATCTTCCATTGCAGTCAGGTTCTGGTCGTGTCCTGAAACGAATGTGCAGACAGTATAATGAGAAGGAATTCATTGCTGCAATAGACCTGCTGTGTGACAGGCTGGACCGCCCTGCCATCACAACGGACATAATCGTCGGATTCCCAGGCGAGACGGATTCAGACTTCCAGGCGACACTAAACATGGCTGAATACGCCCGATTCGCGAAAATACACGTATTCAGCTTCAGTGAACGCCAAAACACACCAGCAGTCAAAATGAGGCCAAAAATTGCGTCTGACAAGATAAAATACAGATCGCAAGAGCTTCGGGAGCTCGACAGCAAGCTTCAGTTACAATTCCGCCAGCAATTCGCAGGCACGGAAATGCGTATGATAGTGGAGAACGCACAAAAACAGACCGGCCGAACGGATCGCTATTTCGAGGTCCAGATAAAAGACAACAGAAAATACGAAACAGGCGAACTTGTGACCGGCTTTTTAAGTAAAGATGCTCAATCCCTTCAAGTTATCGCTTAATCCGTTTTTACATAACATTATAAGCTCATTTTAATCCTAGAACCCCATTGGATAAGACGGAATAAGGGGCGGACTTTCTACCTCGGTTGCCGTTGGCTCAATCAGTATTGCCAATACAACAATAAATGCCATTACAGCGATCAGAGCTATAATTGCCCAGAACCTCTGGTCATGAAGAAGATGACCCGTCTTGACAGCAATATCATGTCCATGGGGCAAATGAGCCTTGTGCATCATATTTTTTAAGGATACGGAATACATTTTTCGACCCTTTCATTAAGCGCCTTTCATAGTTACTACGTCAGGAAAAGTCATTTGAGCGGGCACGAAAAGGCATCATTGGAATTTGAAGCGAAATCAGTGCTATTTACCACAAACGAGCAAAATATTTTGTAGTTTTTAAGATGCTGCTGACGAACGTAACAGGCATAAGTTCCGGATGAATCAAATTCTCGACTTGGAGCAGTCATGAATAGAATTGCTATTTACACGTTTTTGTGTGTTTTAACCGCCCTGACAGCGTTCAGTACCGAGGCCATAATCGCCGGCAGCGGCACTGACGACTCAGCGGACCGAAAAGGCCCCACACTCTATCTCGGCCTGCAGGGTCACGAAAAGGCAGTAAACGAAATTGAATCATTCATGTATTTCGTACCCATGATATCTCCCGTGACGATGAAAAGCTCGACAAGCGAGGTCAACACTCAAAAAGTAACCATTATCGACTGCAAACGAGACATTTCCCGCCGTGATTTTGAGATCAGTTGTGTTTTCGAGGTCACCGGCCAAGGCTCATACAGACACACATATGATGCGCGCCAGATGATCGAATGGAACACCAGAAAGCACAAAAAAGGCGATACCGTCAAAAATCTGCTGGATTATATCGAGTTTACCGGCAGCGGCAGAGGTTCTTTTGAAATCAAGGGCAGGTTCAGGGACGGCAACGCCCAGGTCGAAGAGGTTGAGGTTAATTTTTCAAGAGATGGAAAGGACAGTCCCGTAACCGTGGGTCTTTACAGCATCGAAGCCAAAAACGGCCGATACCATTACGATAACAGGACGGATGAACGCATTGCTCAGATCGAAAAGCTTGCCTTCAAGGACACAGAGGGCAACCCCAAAATGAGCATAAAGGTGGGCTCCGTTCGTGATGCCGATAAAGATAAGTCGCTTTTTGGATCGCTATGCGGAATGATAGCAAACCTGCTGATCGACCCCATAGCTATCAACAAGCAGGGCAATGACGCGATGCTGGATCTCGGCATGGCCATTTACGAGAAACAGGAAACCTTCACGTTCCGCAAAGCCGCAAATCTCTCGGACACCCGATAAGTTAGACACCGAGCCTTGCGTAAATCTGCCGCCGATTTGCCCTAAAACCACTCCCCTGTCCCCAACCCTACGCAGACAGTGCGCCTTCACTTAAGCCGATATTTTGATTGATATGTCCGCAACTCACTGTATATTGGTGCTTTAACGTAATCTACAGTTTCAGAACCACATATAACAGGAGCACCTACATGAGCACAAAAGACAATCTCAGCGAAGCATTTGCAGGCGAAAGTCAGGCCAACCGCAAATACGAAGCATTCGCAAGGCGAGCAGATAAAGAAGGTTTCACACAGATCGCCAAACTTTTCAGAGCCACCGCAGCAGCGGAAGCCGTCCACTGCAAAAACCACATGCGTGTACTGAAGACTGTAAACACCACTGCTGAAAATCTCAAGGTAGCGATGGCTGGTGAAGAAAAAGAATTCAAAAACATGTATCCTGAATTCATCAAGGAAGCCCAGGGCGAGAACGAAAGCGCCGCCGTCATGTCGTTCAAATATGCAATGGCGGTCGAACAGGTCCATTACAGCCTTTACAGCGAGGCCCTTGCCCGCCTGGAAAAAGGTGAAGATCTTGAAGAAACAACCGTTCACGTCTGCCCTGTCTGCGGCCATACAGTGCGCGGCGAAGTCCCCGAGAAATGCCCAGTGTGCAACGCCGCAAAAGAAAAGTTTTTCAAAGTAGAATAGCCGAACCGATTAAGTAACTCCGGCTTTTGACCGTCATAAACTACATGTGACGAAAAATTTCCTGTTTTTCCAAAGGGCGATGACGTGGATATGAGAGTTCATTTATCCCGACCTGACATAACTCAGGCAGAAATTGACGCGGTAACCGAAGTACTGAAAAGTCCCAATCTTTCCCTGGGCCCAAAGCTCGGTGAATTCGAGCAGGCCTTCTGCGACTACATAGGAAGAAAACACGCCGTAGCTGTAAACAGCGGCACAAGCGGGCTTTTCCTCTGCATGCAGTCTCTGGGTATCGGGCCGGGCGACGAGGTCATTACCACGCCCTTCACGTTCATAGCTTCGGTCACCTCGATCATGATGACCGGCGCTAAACCCGTATTCGTGGACATCGACCCGGTAAGTTTGAACATGGATTCTTCTCGGATCGAGGCCGCTATAAACGAAAAGACCAAGGCGATTCTGCCGGTCGTAGTATTCGGCAATCCCGCAGGCCTCGATGAAGTGTCCGAAATAGCCGACAGACACAACCTCGCTGTCATCGAGGACAGTTGCGAGGCACTCGGCTCGGAACTCAACGGCCGGAAGGTCGGCACGTTCGGCACGATGAGCCTGTTCGCTTTTTACCCCAACAAACAGATTACCACCGGCGAAGGCGGCATGATCCTGACCGATGATGATGAGCTCGCCAATATGTGTGTTTCGCTGAGGAATCAGGGCCGTGGCCGCGGCGGCGGCTGGCTCGCACACGAACGGCTCGGCTACAATTACCGGCTCAGCGACATCAACTGCGCACTCGGAATCGTCCAGCTTTCACGGATTGGCGAATTCGTTGAAAAACGCAAACAGGTCGCAGCCATGTACCAGGAGCTGCTTGCCGACGAAAAGCGGCTGATCGTACCAAAGGCCCCTGCTGGCTGTGAAATGAGCTGGTTCGTCTTCGTGGTCCGCATCGCCGACGAAAACATCACCATCGAGCAGCGCAATGCCGTCCTCCAGGCCATGCTTGACAGAGGCGTGCAGGTAAGCAACTACTTCCCGCCCGTCTATCTGCAGCCGTTCATAGCCCAGGAATACGGCCTCAAAGAAGGCGATTTCCCGATAACGGACGCAGTATGCAAAAGCACGATAGCTCTGCCGTTCCACAATAACCTGACCCAAGAAGAGGTTGAGACCGTATGTAAAGAGCTGAAAGCATCGCTTGACGATGTACTTAGATAAGGCACTATAAGCTGGGGGCCGATATGGGCAAAAAAGTCATAGGCATAGTCGGCAGCTACCGTGAGAATGGAACCATTGATGCCGCCGTATCTGCCGCACTGGAGGGGGCTCAAAAAGCGGGTGCTCAAACGGAGAAGATATTCCTGCCCAACAAAAAAATCGCCTTCTGCCGTAACTGCCGGATATGTACGCAGGACGAAAACGTCTGGCCCAGAGGCAGTTGCCCGATCGATGACGACATGAATGACATTTTAAGCAAGATCGATGCCGCTGATGGACTCATTCTGGGTTCTCCAGTCAATTTCGGGACGACCACTGCTATAATGAAGAGCTTCATCGAGCGTTTGGTAGCATATGCGTTCTGGCCCTGGGGGAAAGCGGCCCCGTCAAATCGCATTGATAAACCCACCAAAAAAGCTGTCGTCATTTCCTCAAGCGCAGCACCGAGCATTCTGACCCGGCTCTTCATGCGTAATGCCTCCACAACCATGCGAATGGCTGCCAAAGTTGTAGGTGCAAAGGTAACGCGGACCATTTATTTCGGCATGGTAGCAAGAACGGAAGACTGGCGTTTAGATGATAAACGGATCGCCCAATGTCGCCGAGCCGGCTCTATACTTGTCAGGTAGCACCACTCACTCTTTACCCCCTTACAGACACTTACCTCCCCCCAGCCCGGCAATCTTTAACGGTTACGCAAGTTATAATGATTCCGCGTAACAACTTTACACGCTTTTTGTGAAGATCTGCGTACGTAGATTTGGATAGCCTTCTTTCATTTCTTATTGTTTAAGCGTGACAACAGCCGCTGCCGCCGGGGAATCGGCAGACGGATATTTGTGAAAATGATGTTTTCCAGAATGGGAGAAAACTTTATGCGTAACTGGCGTGGCAAAATGCTTATGACTCTTGTGGTCTACTTCGCAGGTTTTGCCACAGCCATTTACACACTCGCCCCTGCATCCGATGAAGTAAACTCGCCGAGGACCACCGCAGGGCGCGAGTTAACCGAGCAGCCGCAAAGCAAAGGTGATAAAGTCATGGCCAGACTGGGGGAGGACATCCAGAAATATGCACATCTGGCCCAGGAAAAGGCCGTCATCGTCAAAACCCTTATCGAAAGCAAGCTCGAAAAAGACAGCAACTGAACGCTGCCTGCAGCCGAGCAAATCTATTCGATCCCATCTCCACCGACACCGCCTCCATCTCCGCTTAGATCCACCAGCCACACACGTTCACTCTCAGCAGCCAGTCTATCAATAATATATCTCGCTAGATTGATCCATTTCGAGCAGCGGTCAAGCACATCACTGTCACTGGTTGCAACCGGAACATCAGATTCGATCATCTCATTGTCCGGGTTATACAGAAGCTCTATTTCCCACCGCCAGCCATTCTGCTCAGCCAGCTCCCGCATCATTGTCTTGAGTTTGCCGGAATTAGACACCGGGCTGTCGAGCAGGATTCTGCAACCCGCAACCCGCAGGCCTTGAACTGCATCAGCTATTATATGCAACGCATGCACCGTTTCCTCTACGCGCCGATACGAACCATGAACCGAGGCAATATCACGGTAGCAACTATCCCTGCCAATGAATATCGGCCCGCCGCTCAACGCAGCCTCGATACCGATCAGCACATTGTAGCCGTCAATCACAAGTTCACGCCCTGTCAGCTCCTGCAACGCCATCTCCGTTCTCCGTCTGCGCTGAAGCTGTTCGTCGGAACATGATGCCCTTCTCACCGCCAGCCTCTGCCTTTTTGTCAGCGAAAAATGATCCCCCACCAGCTTCAATGAACTGTCAAAAGCGTATCCAAGCGAAAGCAGCATCGAAAAATGCTGCACCGCCGTCCGCAAATCGGGCAAAGTCGCATCAGCGAACAGCTTGCTGTCACGAGGATTAGGCCCTCGATGTTTTCTTTTGTCAGGCATGTGGTCATTATAAATCCAAACCGCATCTTAGGCAACGGTCGCTGTTTATTGTAAAAAAGGACAACTGTGGTAAAATAATTGACAGGCCTGAGGATTCTCTCTAATATCTCGGTTTTTAGCTTCGAGACAATAATGGGAAGTCACAAACTAGCTTACATAGAAACTGATGACCTGACCGTAATGGGATATTCCGTTGCCGGCGAAGAAACGGTCGTTGCTGTTCCACAGCTTGACGTGTGCTTTGACATCGGCAAGGCCCCGGATCAGGTCATTTCAATAGATAATCTGCTGCTGACTCACGGCCACATGGACCACGCAGCAGGCATCGCGTACTATCTGTCCCACCGTAAATTTTGCGGCCAAAAGCCCGGCACCGTGCTAACTCCGAAAAACACCGTCAAACCTATCAGCACCATAGTCAAAGCCTGGGGCAAGCTTGACGGCAACGAGATCCCCGTCTATCTGGTGGGCGTTGAAGACGGGGATGAGTGTGAGATCAAGCCGAACATTTTCGCCCGCGCCTTCGCCACAAAGCACAGCCGGGGAGCTGTCGGCTACTCAGTGATTGAAAGGCGCAAAAAGCTCAAAGAAGAATACCTGGGGCTGAGCGGACCAGAGATCGTGGACCTGAAGAAACAAGGAGTGACCATCGATTACACGGTAGAGATACCGCTGGTGAGCTACCTGGGTGACACAGAATACATGGATTTCGCCCAGCTCGAACATGTCCGCAAGAGCAAAATACTGATCGCCGAATGTACATTTCTGCTGGAAGAGCACCGAGAAAGAGCCCATGCGGGCAGACACATGCACATAGATCAGTTCGCCGATCTCGTCGAGCGTATGGATAATCAGACAATAATAGTGACGCACCTCACCCAGAGAATGGGCATTGGAGAAGCAAAGAAGATCCTTCGCAAACGCATGTCAGCCGAGTCCTACAAAAAGACGCGGCTGCTGATGGACAGAAAATTCATGCAGTCTTAATTGAGCTGCCCGGCATAAAAAAGGCGCAACACCTTTGCAAGATGCTGCACCTTGATTGCACGGTCTATTCTCAGCAGGGACTGCCCTTAAGCTTCCACGCTTTCCTGCTGTTTTTTGAGATCTTCGAGCGAACAGGGTTCTTCCACTTTTCGATAGCCCAGAGCCTTTATGACGTCCAGCACTTCGGTCCAGGTAGGAAAAGGCCTTTGATTCGCCCTCTTATATTTGTCTATAGCCATGAGGAACTGGAATTGCTCGTCCGTCATTTCTCCCTCTTCGGCTGCCTTGCGGTCAAGTGACCTGCGGATTCCCGGCCCCCTGCGTCTGTCAAGACCAAGCCGCCGATCGACAACGCTTTTTCGTCTTTCGACGAACTTCTCGCCTGATTTTTCTCTCTTTTCTGCCATGATAAACTTATCCTTATGCAAATTGATCACTGAGAGTGGAAGCTGCAACGGTCTAATCGAAATCAGTATCCGCTTCGAGATCCGTAAAGGCATCATCGCCGAAGCTGATATCGAAAAGCGTATCCATTGAGCGTTCCGACTCGATCATATAGTGCGCTTCTTCCAGATTTTCTTCAGAAACCAGAACGGCATAACTGCCGAACTCGGTTCCGTCCTGTTTCTTAATCGCAGCCGAGATACCGTTTGCTGCCAAAAGCTCCTCATACTGCCTGGCAAGCTCACGATCCTCTGCAAATGCTACAGTGACATAGTCAACTGCCACATAACCTCTGGACCTGGTATTTTTACGTTTACTGCTCATATCCATTTCTCCTCTACGGCTATGACTTCACAGGTCTGAACATACCTGTGAATACTGCAAATATCTGCATCCAATTGCTTATTTCATCGGACACATCGACCTGCGGTTTAACACGAAAACAAATGAAAATGGCCCAAAGAATGCCCTCTGCGGGCTCTATTTGAGCCGGAAAACTCTCGGATTTGCTCTAAATGGCCTTATAAGTACAGTTTTTTGCATCCTTAGCCGATTTTTTTATTGCAAAGTGGTCTTATAATTGAAAAATATCGACTGTAAGGGGTTATTTGCGGCAATTGCCCCTGATTATAGGAACTTAGATTAGTGTAACGTTAACATGGAGGTCAAAAAAATGGCAAAGAAGAAAGCAAAGAAAAAGAAGACAACTAAGAAAGCAGCAAAGAAGAAGACAACCAAGAAAAAGGCAACCAAAAAGAAGAAGACGACTAAGAAGAAAGCAACAAAGAAGAAGGGCACAAAGAAAAAGGCTAAAAAGGCCGCTCAGAAGGAAATGCTTGTTGTAACAAGCAAGGTCAAGGCCTACATCAAGTCCAAGGGACTGATGACTTCAAGCGATGCTGTTGAAGCGATCAACGACAAGATCTATGCTATGATCGATGACGCTGCAGCTCGCACAGAGTCAAATCGCCGCAGTACAGTTAAGCCGCAGGATCTGTAAGCGCCAACAGATCACGGTAGCCGCAAAGAAGAATCTGAAGACGGGCCGCCTCGAGGGGTGGCCCGTTTTCATTTTAACCCAATAATTAACATTACTTCAAGACTCCTGATAACTCCTTAAGTAGCAGGCCGTGACAATCGTTACAAGCCGCACAAATGCTTCATTTTTCTGGATTTTTTGATGGACGAACTAATCCTGAGGGGCTTATACTACGTGTGCTATTTTATAGATTCCGAAAGGAAAGAGAGGTACGGATACCTTGACGTCTGATCTAAACGAATTGGTGGGTTTCTCAGTTTTAACATCACTGAATGCAGTTGGGGGATCAATATGAGGGTTTTCATGCTAGGCTGGGAGTTTCCGCCCTTCATAAGCGGGGGCTTAGGGACTGCATGCTACGGCCTTACCAAGGCAATGAGCCAGCAGGGAACCGAAGTGCTGTTTGCGCTTCCCAAAGCGGTAGATACTTCCAGCAGCACGCACGTTAAGATGCTCTCCCCTCGCGGAAATGTAAAGAAACGCACCTATTACGTGCCCGGCGAACCGCTGGAAGATATACTCACAAATGTGGAGTTCCGCAAGATCGAGTCCCTGCTCGAACCCTATTCCACGCCGGAGGAATACCACGAAAGATACGAACAGATCATAAGGAACAAACGTTCGACCAGCAGACTTGTCGAAGAATGGTATGAGGACACTACCGAAGCTGCCCAAGGCCAGAAAGCCAACTACGGCGAGGACATGTACACTGAGGTACACCGCTATGCATATTCCGCCGCCAGACTCGCTGCCGGCGAGGACTTCGATCTCATCCACGCTCATGACTGGATGACATACCCAGCCGGAATCGCCGCAGCAGCTCAGACCGGCAAACCCCTTGTGATCCACGTCCATTCTACCGAATTCGACCGCAGCGGCGAACACGTGAATCAACTGGTCTATGATATCGAACGTGCTGGGATGCATGCCGCCGACCGGATAATCGCGGTTAGCCACCTCACACGAAACATAATCATTTCCCGGTACGGCGTCGAAGGCGAAAAAGTGGAAGTGGTTTACAACGGCGTCGAACGCAACGGCCAGCCCAAACTGCCCAGCAGAGTAGGCATCCGAAGGAATGAGAAGATTGTCCTGTTCCTGGGCAGGATCACCATGCAGAAAGGGCCCGAGTATTTCCTGCACTCAGCAAAGAAGGTGCTCTCAGTCATGCCGGACGTGAAGTTCGTGATGGCTGGCTCGGGCGATATGATGGAAAAGACCATCGAAATGGCTGCAGAACTCGGCATCGGCAATAAGGTACTCTTCACCGGCTTTTTACGTGGCCCGGACGTTCAGAGAGTCTACGAAATGGCGGACCTGTATGTTATGCCGTCCGTTTCCGAGCCCTTCGGGATAGCCCCTCTCGAAGCCCTTAATTACGATGTGCCGGTCCTGATCAGCAAACAAAGCGGCGTATCCGAAGTTCTGACACACGCGCTGAAGGTCGATTTCTGGGACACTGACGAAATGGCCAACAAAATACTGGCGGTTCTAAAATACCGCCCCCTGCAGATGACCTTGAAGGAACATGGCAATTTCGAAGTTAGAAAGCTAAAGTGGGAAGACGCAGCAGCAGGCTGCAATAGAGTATATCAACAAGTTGTTACCGGGGCGAAAGCCCTAAATTAATGGGAGGGATAAATCCGAATGGCTTCAGTTTGTTTTTATTTCCAGGTTCACCAGCCTTTCAGGCTCAGGCATTATACGATCTTCGAGCAGAACGATTCGTATTTTGACGAATACAAAAATGCCGCCATATGCAGAAAGGTTGCCAACAAATGCTATCTGCCCGCCAACCGTCTGCTTCTCAAACTGATCAGAAAACATCAGGGTCGATTCAAGGTGGCATTCAGCATCACAGGCGTCGCCCTGGAACAGTTCGAGAAATACTGCCCTGAGGTCATGAGCACGTTCGACGCCCTGGCAAGGACCGGCTGTGTCGAATTTCTCGCCGAAACGTACTACCACAGCCTGAGCTTCCTTTATTCCCGAAACGAGTTCGCAGAGCAGGTCAAAAAACACAGCGACACCATCGAATCGCTTTTCGGCCAGCGACCGCGAATATTCCGCAATACCGAGCTCATCTACAACGACGAGCTGGCCAAAGAGATCGAATCCATGGGCTGCTTCGATGCCGTTCTCACGGAAGGCGCGGACCATATTCTCGGAGACCGAACGCCTGACTTTGTTTACAAACCTGCCGGTTGCGAAAATCTTAAGCTGCTGTTGAAAAACTACAGTCTCAGTGACGACATCGCGTTCAGGTTTTCCAACAAGCAATGGCCCGAATACCCGCTCTATGCGGGCAAATTCGCCAACTGGGTTAACGCTGTCAACGGCAACGGAAACATCATCAATCTGTTCATGGATTACGAAACCTTCGGCGAACACCAGTGGGCCGACACAGGCATCTTCGATTTCATGGCCCATCTTCCCGAGCAGATCATGCAGCACCCCGACAACGACTTCAAGACACCCAGCGAGGTTGTAGATTCCTACCACGACATGGGTGAAGTCTCTGTTCCGCATGTAATAAGCTGGGCCGACGAAGCAAGGGACCTCTCCGCATGGCTGGGTAATGCTATGCAGTCCAATGCTTTGCACGAAGCGTACAGACTGGAAAACCTCGTCAAGCTAACCGGTGATAAAGAATTGCTCGAAGACTGGCGTAAGCTCCAGACTTCCGACCATTTCTACTATATGTGCACAAAGTACTTCAACGATGGGGACGTACACAAATACTTCAGCCCCTATGATTCACCATATGATTCTTACATAAATTTCATGAACGTGCTGCACAGTCTAAAGGCCCGATGCGAGACGGGCGATGACGCGGATAAAAAAACCGCAATAGCTGGTTAAAACCTGGTGAGCGGGGGCAAAGTGACACTGGAATTCAACGGAAGGCCGCACTATGCTTACCTTAAAGCACGCTGTTGCAGGAAAGTCACAAGAAACACCAATATGGGGTGAAAGCATTTCCGAACTGCTCGAAAGAGAGTGGCTGCTGACCAATTCCCGGGGCGGCTTCTCCTCCGGCACCCTCGCGGGATGCAACACCAGACGCTACCACGCCCTGCTTACAGGCACTTTGACGCCGCCTGCAAACAGGATAGTTTCCCTGTCAAACTGCCTCGAAACCATACGCTTCGACGGCCGTGAGCATATCCTGAGCACTTTCGAGTTCGACGGCGCCATCACCCCCCGAGGCCACAACAACCTCACTCATATCGAACGCGATACAGGCATTCACTTCGTCTTCGACCTGGATGGCAAAACCGTCAAACGCTCAATATATCTCAACCCCGACATGGACCAGGTTGCGATCGTTTACGACCTTTCGCAATTGGAACAGCCGGCCGAATTCGAGCTCAGACCCCTGATCGCTTTGCGTGATTTCCACGCTGTTCTGCGAGAAGGCGCTCAGTTCCAGACCCACTGGGCCAACTCGCACCTTGTCATCCGTGACGCTTCCGGCATGACCGGTAATCTCGTCTTAAGTTGCGAGAATATGCAGTTCGATGAGTCCCAGCAGTGGTGGTACAACTTCCTTTACCGCAAGGACCGAGAACGAGGGCAGGAATACCTTGAGGACCTCTGGTCACCCGGAGTATATTCATGCACCCAGGAAAAGCCTGGCAAAATAGTGTTCTGGGCCAGCCTGTCAAAGGACCCAATAGTAGCCGATAATTTCGTCCAGCCGGAGCTTGAGGGAGTGCTCGATGCTCTAAGCATTAAACAACACGACATCCTTAGCGACGAAGCTGAAAGGGATCAGACGCTTGCCGAGCTCCATCTTGCTGCCGATCAATTCGTGGTCGAAAGACTGGTAAACGACAAACCCTCCATAACTCTGCTGGCGGGATATCCCTGGTTTCTTGACTGGGGCCGTGACGCTTTCATCGCCCTGCCCGGCCTACTGCTTAGCACCGAACGCTTGGATGATGCCAAAAACGTACTGGAGACTTTCGCCCACGCTGTCAGCGAAGGTATGGTTCCAAACAGATTCGATGACTACGGAGGCGAGCCTCACTATAACAGCATCGATGCGTCGCTCTGGTTTGTCAACGCCTGCTTCGAATACTTGCGGGCAACGAACGACAGAGATTTCTTCGCAAGTGTGCTTCTCGACGCAGTTCTCGAAATCGTTGAGGGCTACCGCAACGGCACAAGGTTCGGCATCCATTCCGACGAGGACGCCCTTCTCTGCGGAGGCGATGAAAAGACACAACTGACATGGATGGACGCCAAATGCGGCGGCATAGCCTTCACACCAAGGTACGGCAAAGCTGTCGAGGTGAACGCCCTCTGGTACAACGCCCTTTGCTCACTGGCGGAATTCTTCAGGGACAGCAATCAGGAAAGAGGCGAGTTTTTCGGTAATCTCGCTGAGACAGCAGGCGAAAACTTTGAGAGCGTTTTCTGGAACGAGTCTCTCAACTGTCTTAACGACTGCATACTGCCGGACGGCAAGACCGACGCGTCCTTGAGGCCGAATCAGATTTACGCGGTTTCGCTGTTCTTCTCACCGCTGGACACAGAAAAACAGAAAGCAGTCGTCAACGCAGTGGAGCGAGAGCTCTGGACGCCTTACGGTTTGCGGACATTGGCACCTGAGGACAGCCGATACAAGGGCACGTACGAAGGCGATCAAATGCAGCGGGACTGTGCATATCATCAGGGCACTGTATGGCCCCATTTGATCGGACCTTTCCTGGAGGCATATCTCAAAGTAAACGATTTCAGCAAAGAAAGCGTGGAGACCGCCGGAAAATACCTGCAGCCCCTTATGGATCATTTCAACGGTTCAGGCTGTATCGGGAGCATTTCCGAAATATTTGACGGTGATGAGCCCCATGCGCCCCGCGGATGCTTCGCTCAGGGCTGGGCCGTTGCAGAGGTCCTAAGGCTCTACAAGATCATACGCAGGCACAGTTAGGAACCGGTGAAACTCCAACTAATGAACTCCGAAAGTGTGAAGATCAGAGCATTCGCAGCCCTGGTTCCCTATCCGGTTATAATATGTGGGTGCTACTACTTCGATAACTCATGGGCCACTGTTCTCATCTACCATCTCTGGCTGCTGACCTGTTTATTGCTGTTTCGAAGAGACATTTTCGGCAAGGTCCTGAAGGGCTGGAACTGCAAAGTCTTTCTAGCCTTAGCTGCTGTTGGCCTGGCGTCAGGTCTGGCAATCGTGGTAGTCTGGCCCTTAGCCAGAAGCGAAGACGTTGAATTGGCTTCCCTGCTGAACAGACTAAGCATCGGCGGTCACTGGCGGTTTGTATTCGTCGTATATTCTATCGCAGTTAATCCCCTGCTCGAAGAGACCTTCTGGCGTGGATTCATTGACGGCCCAAGCAAATGGCCGAACTGGGCTGATGCCGCTTTCGCAGGCTATCATGTACCCGTCGCTATGATGGCGATAGATTTTCTATGGTGCGTTCCGTTGTTTTTCACACTCATGTTCGCCGCCTACCTGTACAGGCAGACATACCTGCATCTTGGCGGTCTTGCCCTGCCCTACCTGTCGCACCTGATCGCGGACATCTCGATCAGCACAGCGATCTCATGGATCGCCTATGGCGCCGCTTGACGCTACTTGAAGGCCTTTTCGAGCAGACCGTCACCGGACAGCTTGAGCCGGTCGAAATACTCAGGCGTTTCCTTGCCCATGATCTTATCAACGTAAAGCTTGGCTAGATACTGCCCCAGCATGAATCCCTGACCCCGCAAACCGATGAACAGCCCCGCATCCGGATCGACTATCATTCTCGGCTCTACATAGTAACCCGCCCAGACAGCCTGGAAACCAACGCTCGAAAGCGAAGGCAGCCAGTCTACGAATACCTCGGACACGATCTCCAGAAAATCACGCGAATTGATCTTCAGATCCTTGTCCGTCTCGGCAGGATCAACCGCAGGACTCGCACAGCCGATTATCTGCCCCGTCTCTGCAAGCTGCTGCCCGTAAACAGCCGTGAATCCCTTATATTTGCGCCTGTCAATAACCATAGGCAACGGCTCACCATCGAATCCCATCATGGGCAGTCTTCTCGTTATAAACGCCTGATGCTTCACAGGATATATCCCTGTATGGTGTCCCAGACGCCTTGCAAATGTATCCCCTTCCGGCCCCAACGCATTAACGAAATGATCCGCCTTGAAAGTGATATACTGTCTGTTGTGATCCCTGACCAGAATCTCGTAGATATCACCCGACTTCTGCACATCGATCAGTTCGCAATCCTCGAATACCTGTCCGCCGGCACTTATTCCCATGGTGCGAAGCAGATCGACAACCCTGCCAGGCGTCGCCTGCCAGCAGTCCTCCGTCACCAGTGCAGCAAGGTATGTATCGAGATCGCCATTGAAAGCGGGCGAAATGACCTTGTTGAAATCTTCAGGCTCGATCATCTTAGCATTGGACCAGTTGCGTGATGCATCCAGCGCGTCGTAAGTCGCCTGATCGTGCGCAAATGTCACGTATTTTATCTGGCGGTAATCAATATTTTTGACTTTTTGAAGCTGCTTGAATATCTCGTGGTTCTTTTGAGCGATGTCCGACAGCTCAGGAACCGAGAACGCCGGCCGGCCACCTGCAATGTTCCGCCAGCTTGCTCCCCTGCCGAAATTGATCATCACAGGATTCTGACCCGCTTCGGCAAAATACCTGAACAGGGCGCTGCCGCCTATTCCCCCACCCGCAATGAATGCTTTGGTCCTTATGACCTTATAACTTCGGCCGTTGAGATTTGTAATAACTTTCGCATGCGCATCGTGCGGGTACAGCTCACCCATGCTCAACTGATTTGACAGCGGCGCCCGCGGCGTAGGTCTTCCCACTATCGAAATGCCCATCGGAGACAGCGTCTGCCTCAATCGACCGATACATCGCTTGCCCCGGCACGCTCCCATACCGAGCCGCGTTGTATGCTTGATCTCATCGATGGAAATAAACTTCCGATCGCCGATGACCTCCAGTATCTCTTCCAGCTTCACGTCATCACAGTGGCAGATATACTTCTCCGAATCCACCGTCCGCTCATGCTGACCGAATTCGAGGGGCTTTGGAAATCTCTCCTTCAATACAAAACCCCGCGCCTGCATAAGTGCTTCACCGGTAAGATCCAGTGACCTGACCCGTGCGACATTAGTTTTGTTATCCTTTAGAAGGACCTTTTCGATAATGCCCTCACCCAGCTTCTGACCGCTGTTGTCTACGATATAAACTTCAGCTTTTTCGTCAACCTCGTACTCGATCGGCAGATACAAAAGCCCCTTCTGCAGATTATACCCGAATATCGCCAGACCGGGACACTGATGCACACACTGCATGCACCCAACGCACTTATCATAATCGATCCGAGGCACCGAACTGGTCGATGTCTTTGTAATAGCCCCATACGGACAGGCGAACGCACAGGGATTGCACGCAAAACCATATATGCAGTCTATCAGCACGAAAGGCTTTTGCATTCTATCATGCGTGGGCTTGAAAGGCATTTCGAACACCTTCACCGGATGCTGCTGCGAATCGATGTATTCCTTTGAAACCTGCAGATAGGCGTCATAATCATATCGGGCATGCATCTGCTCCAGTATCTCGTAAGCGACCTGCTGTCCGCGAAGAACGGCACTGGTCCCCTCTCCGATCCGTATCGCGTCCCCCGCCCCCAGACACTGCCTGCCGAATACGTCATGACCCTTGCGAAGCAACTGATCGTCAGGCACCAGACCCGTACAGATGTTTATCGCGTCAATGCCGTAGATTCGTTTTTCCGTACCCGGCACAGGCTGGAAGTTCTCACACTCAGCAACGACCGCCCCTATTATACCGTCATGCTTCTCGTTCGGTATCGCCTCCACAAGCACATGCGAGAGAATAAAAGGAATGCCCAGCCGCCGGACACGATTGGCCTGCACGGGAAACCCGCCCTCCTGGTTGCGTGCTTCCAGAATAGCTTTGACATTCGCACCGGCCTGCATGAGCTGATATGAAGTAAGATAGCCAATATTCCCCGCACCGACAGTGAGTACATTTTTCCCCAGCAGAGTAAACTCGGTGTTCATCATCTTCTGCACAACCGCTGCGGTATAAACGCCCGGCAGATCATCATTTTCAAAAGGCGGCATGAACGGTACCGCACCGGTTGCGACCACGAGATAATCGGCATCAATATAGAAAACCCTGTCAGCCGTCAAATCCTTCACCGCCAGCCGTTTGCCTTCCAGCAGGTCCCACACCGTGGAGTTGAGAAATATACCTTCATGATTCTCACCAGCGAGTGTGCTGGCAATGTCAAAACCTCTCATCCCGCCGAACTTCTTCTCCTTCTCGAAGAAAAAGAACTGGTGTGTCTGCATCAAAAACTGTCCGCCAATGCAGTCATTGTTGTCGATAACGATGTTATCTATATTATGCTTGTTAAGCTCCTCCCGCGTTGCCAGTCCCGCCGGCCCGGCACCAATTATAGCAACAGTGGTACGGTAAATACGGGTCTGCTCGTCCTTGCTGACCGGCATGGTCGGCGGCTCATAGCCCCGCGGTATCTCCCTAACCTCCTCAACGCCGTCAACCTTGGTAATGCAGATTCGCCTGATCTGCCCATCGACCAGCATTTCACACGCACCGCACTTCCCGATCCCGCACTCCAGCGAACGATTACGATTCTTCAGACTGTGACTGTGCACTGGATAACCGGCCTGGTGCAGCGCAGCAGCGATCGTAAATCCTTTTCTGCCAACAACTTTATCGCCGTTATAGTCGAACGCCGTAGTTCTGGCTGGCTCAATGTCCAGAATGGGGTGCTGTGTGATTCTGCGCATGATTCACATCCTCGGTAAAAAGAATTCGCAAAGAGCAGATAATATAAAAAACGCCCGCGAATTCCAAGAAAATTCCGCAGGTGAGCACGAACGAATTTAACAACTCAGAAGCCGGCCGAGTCCGCCCTTGCACCGCCCATACACTAACCATTGAGCCGCGATTTTACATCTGCAATAAACTGCCCCACACCCGCACACGCATCCTCAACCGAGTCCGCGTTGTCTTCGATGATCTGGACTATTCGGCTGCCTACTATTACACCATCGGCCCCCGCATCGGCGACCCGCCTGGCCTGCTCGGGACTGCTGATCCCAAAACCGACACATACCGGCACCTCGGACACTCCCTTGATCCTCTCCACCAGCGATGCGACGGTATCGGAAAGCTTCGTCCTCGCCCCCGTTACACCCATCGTGGAAACCGTATAGACAAATCCGGTTGTCTTCGAAGCAATACTCGCCATCCGGTGATCGGGCGTATTAGGCGTAACCATAAAGACAGTCTCCAGACCCGCCTTCTGCGCAGGCCCGGCGATCTCTTCAGAATCGTCGATCGAAACGTCCGCAACAAGCACTGAAGTCCCGCCTGCCGCCTTGAAATCAGCCATAAACCGCTCGACGCCGTACTGATAGATCAAGTTATAATAGACCAGCAGCCCCACCGGCACAGGCTTATGGCTCGTAACCTCCTTAATGAACGCCAGCGCCTTCTCAACCGTCATACCCGACTTGCGTGCCCGTATATTGGCCTTCTGTATCGTCGGCCCGTCAGCGATCGGATCCGAGAACGGAATACCCAGCTCCAAAATATCCGCACCGGCATCCAATGCCGACTTTACGATCTTCAGACTGCTGTCATAATTAGGATCACCGATCACAAAAAACGGAATAAGTGCCGCTGAATCGAGCTTTTCAAATATTTGCTTATATGTGGTCATCACCTTTACTCCAGCTATGCAAGTGGTCTGTAAGTTTCTACAATGCCGACGTCCTTATCACCCCTACCGGACAGATTCAGCACAACGTTTGTCTCCGCGGCAAGTTTGCCCTTAAGCGCGATCAAATGCGCGATCGCGTGCGAGCTCTCCAGCGCGGGCAAAATCCCCTCCGTACGAGTAAACGTCTCAAACGCATCGAGCACCTGCTCATCCGTAACCGTAACGTACTCCGCCCTGCCGCTGTCCTTGAGATGACAGTGCTCCGGCCCCACCGCGGGATAATCCAGCCCCGCAGAAACGCATTCCGTCTCATGCACCTGCCCCTCATCGTCCTGCAGCAGATAGCTCTTCGAGCCGTGGAACACACCAACCCGCCCTGCCGCCAGGCTCGCCGCATGCTGATCGGTCGCAAGCCCCTTACCCGCAGGCTCAACACCGACGATACGCACGGACTCATCCGCCACGAACGCGGAAAACAGCCCAATGCTGTTCGACCCGCCGCCCACACACGCAGTGACCATATCAGGCAGCTTACCTAGCTTCTCCATGCACTGCGCCCTCGCCTCGGTACCGATCGGCGACTGAAAATGCTTCACCACAGTCGGGAACGGATGCGGCCCGCACACCGAACCGAATACATAAAACGTATCTTCCACATTCGCCGTCCAGTACCGCAGCGCTTCATTGATCGCGTCCTTCAGTGTACCCGTCCCGCCAGCCACCGGAATAACCTCCGCACCGCAAAGCCTCATCTTATGCACATTCACGCTCTGCCTCTCAACGTCGATCTTCCCCATGAATATCTTCGTTTCCATCCCCAGCAGCGCCCCTGTCATCGCTGTCGCAAGCCCATGCTGCCCCGCTCCGGTCTCAGCAATGATCTTCTTCTTGCCCATATACTTGGCGAGCAAACATTGGCCAAGCGTGTTATTCACCTTATGCGCCCCGCCATGCAGCAGATCCTCCCGCTTGACGTAAACGTTGTAGCCGACATACTCGCTGAAACGCTCCGCGAAATACAACGGCGTCGGTCGCCCTGCATAATCAGCATATAGATTGCTCAGCTCCGCCACAAAATCCTTATCATCCTTGTACTGATAAAACGCCTGTTCGATATCCTCGAGAGGCGGGATCAACAGCTCCGGCACATAATAGCCCCCGAACTCACCAAACTTGCCTTTATGTTTCATAACATCACCTTAAATTTGCCAGGCCGCCTAATTAACCAGATGCCTGATGTTGTCAAAGAAACGCTTCATTTCGTTAAGATCCTTCTTACCGGGTGACGACTCGATCCCGCTGCACACATCGATGCCGTAAACCCCAACGGAAACCGCATCCTCAGCATTATCCGGATCCAGCCCGCCGGCCAGGAACACCCGCCTGTTAAGATCATCGATCAGTCGCCAATCAAATGTCTCACCCGTGCCGCCGTAATAGTTCGGATGATACGCATCGAACAAAACAGCATCGGTATAATAATCCTTGGCACGCTTTATATCCTCTTGAGACTTGACCCGAATAGCCTTTATCGTACGGCAGTTCATATACCTAAGCGAATCGCAGAAGTCGGGGTCCTCATCACCATGCAATTGCACCCAGTTCAAAAATCCAAGCTCCACTATCTCCCGAAGCTCTTCCATGCTCGGATTGACAAACACACCCGCAGTATCAACAAAAGTCGGTATCTTGTTTATTATATCAAGCGCATCCGCAGCATCCAAATAACGCGGACTCTCCCGGTAAAAATTGAACCCGAGAAGGTCCGCCCCCATGTCGATCGCCGCCATTGCATCTTCTACATTCGTTATCCCACAAACCTTGATCTTTACAAGAGCCATCGAAGAATCCTTCTTCCTTAACTATCCATTCGAAATTTCAACCAGTTTGTCCAGCGAACCTTGAGCCTTGCCGGACTGTATCGACTCACGAGCCATCGCAAGCCCCTCATCAAAATTATCCGCCTTAAGCCCCACCATTATAGCCGCAGCAGCATTTATAAGCACAATGTCTTTCTTGGGACCGTCCAGTTTACCGGTTATCACGCCTTTTACTATCTCGGCGTTCACCTGTGCATCCTTACCTTTAAGATCATCAAACCGCGCCAGCTCGATCCCATGATCCCGAGGATCAAACACATCAACCTTAACGTCATCCTCACACACAGTCGCGATCTTAGTCGGCCACAATGTACTTATCTCGTCAAGGCCTTCGCTGTGCACCACCATCGCCTTTTTAATTCCCAGCATCTGCAGCGACTTCGCGATCCGCATCATCATGTCATCACTCGGCACACCCATGACCTGCCCCGTCGCATTCGCAGGATTCGCCAACGGGCCGAGTATATTGAACGCCGTCCTGAAATCCAGACTCTTACGCACCGGCTGAACATGCTTCATCGCCGGATGAAACCTCGGCGCGAACATAAAACCGACACCTGCCTTCGTAATACATTCCGCGATAACATCAGGCGAAGCCTCGACATTCACACCCAGCGCCTCCAGCACGTCCGCAGAACCGCACGAACTTGTTATTCCACGATTACCGTGCTTTGCGACCGGCACACCCGCACCCGCAGCCACCAGCGCCGCCGCCGTCGAGATGTTGAAAGTCTTGAGCTTCGCACCGCCGGTCCCGCATGTATCCACCACATTTTCCAGGCCCGTCTCTACCTTCACACAGTGACTTCTCAGCGATGAAGCCAGCCCAGCCAATTCCTCGACAGTTGCCCTCTTGACCCGCATCGCCGCCAGAAAAGCCGCTATCTGCACATCGGCCACTTCACCGTCAAAGATCGTGTCGAGCAGTTCCTTTGACTGCTCAAATGTAAGGTTTTCACCCTCGAGGATCAACTCCAGATATTCTGTTATTTTAGCCATTCTTCCCGTTCTCCCAATTCAGTTTGCAGAAGCCAGTTCACTTCCCTCAGCGGCAATTTTCATTACATTTTCAATTATCTTTCCACCGGTCGGCGTGAGAATGCTTTCCGGGTGAAACTGCACAGCATGTATCGGCAGTTCCCTGTGTTGGATCCCCATCGGAATACCGTCAAATTCAGCAGTAACCTTCAGGCAGTCAGGAACGTCTATCGCCGACAAACTGTGATATCTTCCCGCATGCAGCGGATTCTCGATCCCCTCAAATACACCTTCGCCCGCATGAGTGATCCGCGAAGACTTGCCGTGCATCACACAAGGAGCGTGCCCGATCTTCCCGCCGAAATGCTGTACGATCGACTGCAGTCCCAGGCAAACACCGAATATGGGCACACTGTCCTTGAAATGCTCGATCGCTTCGAGAGTAACCCCCGCGGTATCCGGATTGCCCGGACCCGGCGAAATAACCAGCAAGTCCGGCCCAAACTCATCCGCAACCCGCTTCAGGACTTCCATAGGCGTATCCGCCCGATAGATCAGCAGCTCACAATCCCTCTTGCCGAACTCATCGACAAGGTTGTACGTGAACGAGTCGAAATTATCTATAAACAGCACTTTACATTTTTTGTCACTCATTTTGTCACCTCCTGCACGGCCCTGCCGGACTCAACCGCCCTCAGGCATGATCTGGACTTGTGCTCTGTTTCCGCAAATTCATTCTTGGGCACCGAGTCGTGCACTATGCCCGCTCCCGCCCGCACATAAGCCTTGCCGTCCTTTATCTGCATGCTTCTGATCGTAATACAACTGTCGAACTGACCATCCACAGTCAGATACATCACGGCCCCGCCGTAATAACCTCGCTTGTTCTTTTCGAGCTCGCGAATTATTTTCATCGCTTCTATCTTGGGTGCCCCGGTCAACGTTCCCATGTTCATCGTCGCAAGGTAAGCACTCAGCGCATCCAGATCCTCCCTCAGCACACCCCTCACATTGCTCACAAGATGCATAACAGACTGATATTTCTCTGTGACAAGCATTTCATTGACCAGCCTCGTACCCGGCTGAGCCACCCTCGCAATATCATTGCGTGCAAGATCCACAAGCATCATATGCTCTGCCAGTTCCTTCTCATCCAGCTTCAACTCGGCTTCGTACCGTGCATCGGTTTCCGCATCGATCCGCCCATTCGCCATCCCCCTCGGTCGTGTACCTGCAATGGGCCTGATCTCAACATTAAATGGCTTCGATCCGCTCACCCGCAGATTCAGCTCCGGACTCGCCCCGAGCAGCACTGTATTGCCCGTATTGAGATAGAACATATAAGGCGAAGGATTCTGCTTCCGCAACCTGCGGTAAACATCCAACGGCAGATCGTGACAGGTCTGACTGATGGTCTTGCTCAGCACCACCTGGAAAATGTCACCGTCAATAATGTGCTCGCGAGCCTTTGCGACCATGTCGGTGTATTCACCCTCACTGGTATCGCTTGCTCTTTCGGCCTCGGCATCGCCTCCGGACTTGCCGACGTTAATCTCACGTTCGGCAGCTTCCGTATAATAACTGAAACATTTCTGTGCATCCTCGATCACGCCGTGCGGATCGTCGTCGGTAATCAGGGCGTTAACTATCACATACCCCTCACCCGTCGCATGATCCATCAAAAACATATGGTCGGCAAAATAAAGCTCGTAATCGGGATTCTCAAGCTCGTCTGATTCGTTGGCCGGCAGCGTCTCGAACTGATCAACGAAATCATAACTCAACGCCCCGATCAGTCCGCAGGTAACTCTGAAAGGCTTGTAAGCCAGCTTGAACGCAAACGCCACCGCCCTTAAAACGTCCATCTGATTGGTCGTTTTAAGCCTCGATTCCTCATCGATGACCTCTGGCATTTCAGGGACAGTACCCGTTATCAGCTCATCTGTAAACTCCACGGACTCACAAAAATCAAAGCGTGACTCATCACATGCCAGAAACTGCACCATCCGCCGACCCGTCTTGTTCAGCGCCTCGATTCGAAACTCATTGCCCTTGCCCGTAAGATACAAAGCCGGATCAGCCGTCCCGAAAGTCAGCTCGTTTGAGCCGTCAGAGGCCAGATAATCACGTGACTCGAGCAGACAGCTATGCTTTTTCTGCCCGTAGTCGCTCAATTTGGCGAAAAACTCCAGCGGACAGGTCATATCCAGCTTCCTGACCAGCGGCACTATATCGCCCGGCTTGCCCTGGTAGATTGAATGTCTGAAATCGTTCATTTTTTGTCCCTCAGCATCGTCGTTATTAGTTGAGCAGCAAGCCGACAGAGCAAAAAAAAATCGCAACTCTGTCGGAAAAGGACAGGCTGCGATTGAAAATCGTCCGGTTCTTTGAATGTATATAGCAGAACCCGCTACCTGTCACGTTTCATGACAGGCCACCACCAGCAGCTAGCAAAATTTGCGTAAACGTTCTGCATCATGCAAATCATAATACAAAACCCCTATTCGCTAAGTCAAGACAATTTCATGGTCAACAGCAAAAAAGTTATCTGGGAACGGAAGTACCGTTTAGTATAACTGCTGTTTGCCAAGCCCTTCAACCGCATAATTTCACAGTCCGCCGAGAATGGACCCCTTCAAAGTTCGTCGGAGGCGAGGCTGTTAAATTTGCCCCGGCTCAAGTTAACGCTCCTCGTTATTCCGTGATGAGCCAAAAAAGTTGCCGCATCACCCTATTTAGAACAAAAAACGTTGACAAATCCCCGCCCAGCACAATAATAGAGTTTCTAATGAATGATTTGTCTGAACATCGCGATAATGCCCTGCAGAACAAGGGTCGCACATGTCCGTGCTGCGGCGCCAAACTCCACCCCGCATTCTATTTCTGCATTGTTTGCGCCACCCCCTACAAGCCGGTCGAAGCCATCACCGGCAAATTCAGCAATTTCGAGGCCGTCACCGACCCCGACCTGATAAAGACCAGGGCACCGAATGTCTGGCCCGTCTTCTGGTCCTATACAGTGGTCCTCTTCATCCTGCTTATCCTGGGTATCTTGATGGATGCCGGCGATTCAGCGTTCGCATACATGCTGGTGCTCGGATCGATCCTGATGTCCGGCGTAACCATCTTTTTTTCCTGCAGATTCTGGCCCTCTCTTGTAGTGCAGTTCAAACGGCTGGGTCTTTTCACACCCGCTATGGCACTGTCAGTTACAGCTCTTTTCGGACTGCTCACGATAAACTACATCTATCATTACATCCTCCTCCAGACCTTCACCGAGTTCAAACACATCCCAACGCATTTCGAAGAGGCAGGCCTCGGTGCCCTCTCGCTGCTGTTTTTCATCTGCATCATCCCCGCGATCGTCGAAGAAATAGCATTCCGAGGCCTGATACAGCACTGGCTGGTAAGAGCGATCACCCCGCTAAAGGCGATGCTCTTAGCCTCCGCCCTCTTCACCGCCCTGCACCTGACCGTACTAAGCGCGCCATACCTGTTCGCAGTGGGTATGCTCCTGGCCTGGGTCAAATACAAGACAGGCAGTCTTTACCCTCCGATGATCTTGCACTTCGTACATAATGCAGTTGCGGTTTTCATATTCCCCTTAATCGCAAATTTCTAAACTTATTCTAAAAAACAATTGGAGTCGGTATGTTCTGGATATTCGCACTCATTCTCGGAGTTCTGACAGCACTGCTAGCTAAACAGAAAGGCAGAAGTGTCGTTGGCTGGTTCTTAATAGGTTTCTTTTTAGGACTTCTGGGACTGATATTGATTCTCGTGGTCTCCGATAAAAAGTCACAGGAGCAGCGCGAGGAACAACTGAAGATCGAACACCGACGCCTCCAGGAACAATTACGCCAGGAACGCATGAAGAACGAACAGTTCCGCAAATACACCCAGGGCAGACTCGACACACACGACGACGCCCTGGGCCTCGATACCAAAACAGCGATACGCCCCAACGAAAACCTTCAGCACCTGATCGAGGGCGAACAGCAAGCACCCGTCATACCGCCCGACCCCAGCGACCGCAGACCGGTAGAATCTTCCGCCGCCGACAACGGCAACGAGCTCGGCTGGTACTATGAAGCCGACGGAGTACAGGTCGGCCCAGTAACTCTCGGCCAACTCAGACAGTATTTCACCGAAGGCGTCATCAAGGATTCGACATACGTATGGCACCGTTCCCTCGTAGAATGGGCGCGAGCCGATAGGGTCAGCCAGCTTGCATGGGGAGATAGCAGATGAACCGCAATAAAAAGATCGAAGGCACATACATACTGGACGGCATGCTCGAAGGATACATCACCGACGCGAATGACGAAGAATGTCTCCGCAGGTTCCTCCGGCAGGCCAAAGAATGCAAGCTCCATTTCCACCTGTCAACCGAGGGCGAAAGATTCACTCTCCTGCCCGACAAAAAAACCAACCGCCTTCCCCAATCAGTCGAGTCGGTCAGCTCACTTCTCAAGCACCCGCTCGAAAACCTGCTTGCCTGCTTCGCCGCCGACGACGCAGTAAAATTCATCTCCACATTGCGAAGCATCGAATATTCTCCCGACACCGAAAAACAGGCCCTTTATTGCATAGGCCCGGACGGCGGCCTGATGATCGAACAGCGATCCGTACCCGCCGACACCGTCCCCCCTGCCGCCGAAATGCCCCTCGAAGACAAACTCAAGATCGGCGCAGCAGCCTTCGCAATACTGGCGATTGTGGTGGGCATCTCCGCCTTTTTCGTCCCCTATGGCAAGATCGCTTCGGATATCTACGAGGGCCTAAAACCATATAAGATCGAGGACGTATCCGTACAAGCCGAAAACTTCCACGAGTATTTCACCGTCGAAGACATCGACCGGGACCGCCAGAACAACCAGCTCATACTCCTCTGCCGCAAAACCCCCGAATTCCCTGCCTCCGCTGACAAGCTCAACGAGCAATGGCTGCAAAGCCGGGACAACCTTTACGCCGCAATGGCGGTCGAGGCCCTTGCTCGCAAAAGCCTCTCCTGCGAGTATTTCGACAAAGAAGGTGAACTCATCGGGCGATCCATCTGCCGAATGCGGGATATCGACGACCAGCCCCAATTATTCGCCGTCGCCCTGCCCTTCAATAGATCCATAAAGAAAATCGAGATCAGATACTGACCGTCCGACATACGCAATATTAAATAATTTCAGTCGGCATTAAGACAAACCACTAATACCAACCAGTCCCCACCTCGCCTATTTATCTCCAACCCTCCGCCAGGCCCGCAAAACGAACATTTATAGTTGCAAACAAGGCCGAAATAGGTTCTATTGGAAATTTGACTGAACCTGTTGCTTAATTTCATGATAACGGAAAGGGTTTTTCATGGCAGTAATCGAACTGGACAAGAATCTTGATCACAAGATCGCAGATATATCACTCGCCCAATGGGGCCGGACCGAAATGGAACTGGCTGAAAACGAAATGCCGGGCCTCATGGCCACACGCGCCAAGTACGGCAAACAAAAACCCCTCAAAGGCCTCAAGGTCATGGGCAGCCTGCACATGACCATACAGACCGCCATGCTGATCGAGACACTCGTCGAACTCGGCGCCGACGTCCGCTGGGCCTCCTGCAACATCTTCTCCACGCAGGACCACGCCGCCGCAGCCATCGTCGAAAAAGGCTCCGCCGCCGTATTCGCATGGAAAGGCGAAACCCTCGAAGAATACTGGTGGTGCACCGAACAGGCCCTCACCTGGCCTGACGGCTCCGGACCGGACCTCATCGTAGACGACGGCGGCGACGCAACGCTTTTCGTCGTCCAGGGTATGCGAGCCGAAAAGGACCCGAGCCTGCTCGAACAGAAATACGACAACCCCGAACTGCAGATCGTCATGGACCGCATAAAGGCCGGCCGTCAGACCGACCCGCAGAAATGGACTAATATCGCTGCAAACATCAAGGGCGTATCCGAAGAAACCACAACCGGCGTCCACCGCCTCTATCAGATGCAGAACACCGGCGACCTGCCCTTCCCCGCCGTCAACGTCAACGACTCGGTTACCAAATCCAAGTTCGACAACCTCTACGGCTGCCGCGAATCCCTCGCCGACGGCATCAAACGAGCCACCGACGTCATGGTCTCCGGCAAGATCGTCGTCGTCGCAGGCTACGGCGACGTAGGCAAGGGTTGCGCCCAGTCCATGCGGGGCCTCGGCGCACGAGTACTCATAACCGAGATCGATCCCATCTGCGTCCTCCAGGCCACCATGGAAGGCTACGAAGTCACCACCATGGACAAAGCCGCAAGCATCGGCGACATCTTCGTCACCGCAACAGGCTGCTGCGACGTCATCACCGGTGAGCACATGGAGCAGATGAAAAACGAAGCCATCGTCTGCAACATCGGCCACTTCGACAGCGAAATTCAAACCATCTACCTGCACGAAAACCCCGGCTGCCATCAACAGACCATCAAACCGCAGGTCGACAAATGGACGCTCAATTCCGGCCGATCCATCATCCTGCTCGCAGAAGGCAGACTCGTAAATCTCGGCTGTGCCACCGGCCACCCAAGCTTCGTAATGAGCAACAGCTTCACAAACCAGTGCCTCGCCCAGATCATGCTCGCAGAAGAGGACCTCGAAAACAAGGTCTACACCCTGCCCAAAAAGCTCGACGAAGAAGTCGCCCGACTGCACCTCGAAAGACTCGGCGCAAAGGTAACAAAGCTCACACCAAAGCAAGCCGAATACCTGGGAATATCCGCTGAAGGACCGTTCAAACCGGAGCACTACAGGTACTAACAGCAAACGTGATGAAAACTGAACGCGGATGGAGCCGGTGCTCTGTCCGCGTATTTTTTTTGGAGCACGAAATGACAGCCAGATACGAACACTTCCAGCACCAGGCCGACATAGGCGTACGAGGCATCGGCCCCACCATCGAAGAAGCATTCGAGCAAGGCGCGATCGGCCTCACGCAGGTCATATGCGACTATGAAACCGTAGAACCAGCCACAGCCGAAGACATCCACTGCCAGGCCCCCGACATAGAGCTTCTCTTCGCCGACTGGCTCAATCAACTCATCCTCCAGATGGCCGTCAACGGCATGCTCTATCGAAAATTCGAGGTCCACATCGACGGCAGTGAACTCCACGCAAAAGCCTGGGGCGAAAAGGCCGACCCCGAAAAACACGACATCGCCGTGGAAGTAAAAGCCGCCACCTATTCAGAATTAAAAGTTTACCGGAACGCCCAGGGCGACTGGGCCGCCCAGTGCGTAGTAGATGTGTAGGACTAAGCAAGAGAGGCAAACATGGACACGAACAGACTCACGCGAATAAGCAAAAACGAATGGCGTATCGAACCCCACGGCAAAATGAACGTGCCCGGCATCATATACGCCACCGCCGAACTCATCGAAGCAATGGACGACAAGGTCTTCGACCAGGTCCGTAACGTCGCCCAACTGCCCGGCATTGTCCAGGCCTCCTACGCAATGCCCGACGCCCACTGGGGCTACGGCTTCTGCATAGGCGGTGTCGCCGCCTTCGACCCCGACAAAGGCGGAGTCGTATCAGCCGGCGGAGTCGGTTTCGACATCGCCTGCGGCGTCCGAACCCTGCACACAAACCTCACCGCCGAAGACATCGCATCCGTTCGCAAAGAGCTCGCCGAGGCCCTCTTCCGACACATCCCCGCAGGCGTAGGCAGCACCGGCAAAGTCAAACTCAGCATGCACTCGATCGACGACGTACTCACCGGCGGCGCCAAATGGGCCGTCGAACACGGTTACGGCCTGACCGACGACCTGCGTTTCATCGAAGAGAACGGCTGCATGCCCGATGCCGATCAGTCGAAAGTCTCCGACCACGCAAAAAAACGCCAGCTCGAACAGGTCGGCACTCTCGGCTCCGGCAACCACTATCTCGAGGTCCAGGTCGTAGACAAAATATACGACCCAAAAACCGCCAAAGCGTTCGGCATACACGAAGGCGACGTAAAGATAAGCATCCACTGCGGCAGCCGCGGCCTCGGTCACCAGATCGGCACCGACTACCTCAAATCCATGGCCACCGCCGCAAACAGCATGGGCATCGACCTGCCCGAGCGTGAACTCGCTTGCGCCCGCCTCGACTCCCCCATCGGCCTCGACTACCTCGGCGCGATGGCCGCCGGCGTCAACTGCGCAATGGCAAATCGCCAGGTAATCACCCACCTGGTCCGCCAGGCCGTCGAAAAGGTCCTGCCCAAAGCCAACATCCGCCTGCTCTACGACGTCTCGCACAACACCTGCAAACGTGAAAAACATACCATACAGGACGGCAAAAAAAGCCTCTACGTCCACCGCAAAGGAGCGACCCGAGCTTTCGGACCCGGCGATCCCTCCCTTCCCCGCGAGTACAAAGACCTCGGCCAGCCCGTACTCATCGGCGGCACAATGGGCACCGCGTCTCACATTCTCGTGGGCACCGAAAAAAGCCGCGAACTGTCCTTCGGCTCGGCCTGTCACGGCGCGGGCAGAACCATGAGCCGACGTTCAGCCACCAAACGTTGGCAAGGCAAATCCGTCGTCAATCAACTGGCAGGCGAAGGCGTTCTCATCCGCAGCAAGTCCCTCCGAGGCGTCGCCGAAGAGGCCCCGGGCGCATACAAGGATGTCGACGCCGTCGTCGAATCTGCACAAAACGCCGGCCTCGCCAACAGGGTCGCCCGCCTCGTACCGGTCATCTGCGTCAAAGGATAAAAAAAAGGCCCGCCCCATTGCAGGACGAGCCTTGATCCGCATTAGCGTTAAGCTGATTAAAATTTGAACTTCATATCGAAGTACAGATCGCGGTAGTCTTTACCCGAACCGACGAAATCGCCCCAGATATAGGTCGTAGCAAACACCCAGTTCTTGGAAACCTGGTAGTTGAAATTAACCTTGTGTCCTTTACTGCCTGTCCTGCCGCCCCCGAAATTCGCATCCGTGAAAGCTGCGATCACAGCATCCGATTCAATCCTTCTGTAGTTATAGAAAACGTCCCACGTACCCGGCTTTGAACGCTTGCCAAGGCCCGTACCGAACAGGTATGCCGTATCCCCGCTTACAGTCGCGTCCGTGTTCTTCATATAATCAGCGAAGACGACCATCGGCACCCCGCCGGCATCCCAGCCAAGCTGGCCGAACATCTGAAATATGTCATAGTCCATATCGTAACGGTCATTGACCAGCGTATTGCCGAGCCGACTGCCCGTATAGCTCGATTCAAACGCCTGGAATCCCTTAGCATTGCCGTAATCAAAGTAGCCCAGACCCGCTGTCAGACTCGTATCCGCAAACAGTTCCCGCTTCATGCCCGCCTGTGCTGCCCACAAACTCGATTCCGCATCCTCAGGTCTTTCTTCGACGTAAAATACTCCCGCCGAACCAAACATTTCCGTATTATCGGCCAGCGTATTTTTCACTGTCAGCGCGGCACCTTCCGGATTGACATCCGTATCGAACATAAGATCACTGTTGCCCGGGAAATAATACGGATTCGGCATCTTACCGCCGTATATATTCACGCCTTCCAGTGCTGCCGGATGGTAATCCACATACGCCCTGTCCAGGAAAAAGTCCTTACTGGTAAAGCTGTTGTCAAATGACTGATTCGTCGAAGTCGGCGCATCCGATCCGCTCGCAAGCCTGAATCCGACATCAACTTCATCGTTCACCTTCGCATCGGCCCCGATCCTGAAACGCAGCCTCGTCCTGTCCCGATCCCTGTCTGCGACTTCGTCGTCGATATGCTCATGGCGGAACCTGAAGTCGCCCTTGAGCTTAATTCTCTCAAGCCATTCAGGTGTCCCATCCTTCTCACGCTCTGCAAGAGCCTTATCGACCATTTCATCGATCTCGCGCTGTCCGATCGCTGCGCCGTCCTGAACCGGCAGTTGCAGATCTTCCTGATCGGCTCGTTCAACATCATCCTGCCCCCCTTGAGACGATTTCAACTCCTTTTTCAGCGATTCGATCTCAGCCTGCTGGGTCTGGATCTGCTCCTGCTGAGCCTGCAGCAATGCCTCCAGCCTTGCCAGCCTGTCCTCAACGCTCTGCTCACCACGAGCGTATTCTCCGCAAAAAACAGCAATAACCACACACAAAAATAGCTTTCTCATCTGAACAGCCTCCGCAAAACACCATCAATTAGCAGATACACATAACCTTGAACTAGTCAACGCCGCATTATCCTTAAACACGCAACATTGTCAAACATTAAAGAAAAGCAGGTCTTGAGCGGATTGCTAATGCAAAAAAAGGATTTGAAAATATATGCATCGATGCGTAAACTTGTCACTCTCGTTACTGAAGTTTTGGAGATTATTATGAGTGATTACACACCAACAAGAGATGATGCATTAGCACTGTTTCAAAAGTACAACGAAAGCGAAAGTCTGACCAAGCATGCCCTGGCCGTCGAAGCCGTAATGCGTTACTTTGCTGACAAGTACGGCGAAGACGAAGAAAAATGGGGCGTCATCGGCCTGATCCACGACCTCGATTACGAAAAGTTCCCCGATCAGCATTGTGAAAAGACCGAAGAAATTCTCCGCGAAAACAACTGGCCTGAAGACTACATCCGCGCCGTACTGTCCCACGGCTGGCAGCAGTGCACCGACATCAAGCCCGAACACAAGATGGAAAAGGTGCTCTTCGCAACCGACGAACTCACCGGCCTTATCACCTCTACCGCACTCGTCCGCCCCTCCAGAAGCGTAATGGACATGAAAGCCAAGTCCGTAAAAAAGAAATTCAAGGACAAGTCCTTCGCCGCAAAGATCGACCGCGACATCATCAAACAAGGCGCAGAACTGCTCGACATGGAACTGAGCGAATTGATGACCGAAACCATCATGGGCATGAGAACCGCCGCGGAAGAACTCGACCTGGCAGGCCAGAACTGATCAATAAAAAAGAGGCTCCTTGAAACCGCATAGGAGCCTCTTTTATAAACTGCCTGGGCTGATTGAAACCTAAGCCGGCATCGCTACTTTTTACACGCACTTCTGCTCTTGCATCCCTTGTAAAAACCGCATTCAACACAGCTCATCAGCTTTTGAGCCTGGCTGCCCTGAACTTTTCCGCCGCAGAATGTGCCTGCAACATTCCAGCATTCATGTCCATGGTCCGGATACGCAGGACAAACGCCAAGTGAATCCACGTTTTTCCCGCCGGGAATTCTCCCGCAGTCTTTGTATTCCCAGCACGGCCTGTCAGAAGAGTCTGCTATCTCATGAAACACACTGTCTGACGCACGAAAGCTGAAAGAACCCGCCGCAGCTCGGCTGCTGTGAGCATCCTCGGAAATGTGATCCAGCCCCACCACATCCATCAATTCATTGACTATACCGTTCATCTGCCTTGCCTGGGCGTCCAGCTCTTCTGCAGCACTGGCACTTTCTTCGGCACTGGCTGCATTTTGCTGCGTCACCTTGTCCATCTGGCTGACAGCCGTATTGACCTGCTCTATGCCCTGCGACTGTTCACTCGTAGCAGCGGCGATTTCCGCGATAAGATCGCTTGTCTTATTGACGCCTGAAACGATCTCATCGAGTGCTCCGCCGACCTCCTTTGCGATTTCAACACCAACGCCGGTATTGTGCACCGACTGCTTGATCAGCTCCGATGTGTCCTTGGCCGCCTGTGCCGAACGCATCGCAAGGTTGCGAACCTCCTCAGCCACCACTGCAAATCCTTTTCCTGCCTCGCCTGCCCGCGCAGCTTCGACTGCTGCATTCAACGCAAGCAGGTTCGTCTGAAACGCTATCTCGTCGATCACCTTGATTATCTTTGCTGTATCATCAGATGACTTCTCGATCTCAGCGATCGCTTCATTCATCCGACCCATCGCTTCACTGCCCTTCTGAGCCGCACTTGTAGAATGATTTGCCAGCGTACTTGCCTGCTGAGCGCTGTCGGCGTTCTGACTTGTCATAGAGGACATTTCCTCCAGGCTCGAAGAGGTCTCTTCCAGCCCCGCTGCCTGTTCGGTTGCTCCCTCAGCAAGTGACTGGCTGCTCTGGGATACCTGCCCCGACGCCGAACGTATTTGTTCACTTGAGGCGGACAGTGCTCCCGATACACGGCTGATGACCTTGTATACCTTTGTCGTGACCAGCCACGTAATACCAGTGATCACCACTGCGGAGATGATTGCAAAGACCGTTGCTGTATACTTCAGCTTCGCGATCGAAGCAAAGAACTCTTTGTCCGTTGCAGTACCCGCTATGATCCAGCCTTTTTTATCATAAGTCTTAACCATAGCTATCTTCGCATCGCCCTGCCATTCGTACTTGACCACGCCGTTCTTCTTCTCGAGGATCTCTTTACCAAAATCCAGCTTGCCTATGTTCGTCTTCATGATGTGCTTCTTGCTGGGATGCACAAACGTCATACCATCGGACCTGCATATGAATACATAACCGGTCTCACCGATTTTAGTCCCTTTACCAAGCTTATCCGAAAGGTACTCGATCTCGATAGGTGTTCCTACCATTCCAATGCACTGACCTTCCTTCATTATAGGTGCGGTAACCAGCGAAACGGGCCTGCCCGATGCCGGCGATACAGCCACATCACCTGCATAAACCCGTCCGGCCTGCGCCTCTTTAACGTTCTGACTGTATACGTCAATCGCACTGATGTCTATACCGGTCGCGTTTCCCCCTACCGAATCCAGAAATATTTTTCCGTTCGCGTCGGCCAAAAACATCGCTTCATAAAACGGAACATTCTCAAAATATGACTCCAGCTTCTGTCTTGCCTCTTCAACTCTCTCTCCCTGACAAGCCATCGCCAGCGTCTTATCCTTGCTAAGAACTAACGCATCGCGCTCGCGGTCAGAAACCCAATCCTGCAATTGATCATGTGTCTTAGTGACAATCTGATCCAGATTAACTCTCACCTGGCTCTTTATACCCTTTGACGCTGAAATGTAAAAAGTGAAAGCCAGCAATGCTACCGATGCAACACAGACCGGAACTACCCAAATGATCAATTTGGTACGAAAGTTCATCTTACCCATAACATGTCCTTTTCCTCTATACTTTGCCAAATAAAAAAAAACGATTCAATGTGCATATCGGTAACAAACGAACATGGTAAAACCCGCCTTTGGCAAATATTCAATATTTTTCCCGAACTGACTACTATCTCAATAGGGTCTGTCAATTTTCGCCGTGATGGTCCGCACAGCATGTACAGGATTGCCCATATGCCCACAAAAGCACATATAATCAATTTCGGACGTAGAAAGGATTTGCCAAAAGTGACTCATTCTAATAAACTGCGAAAACTTGATTCATGCGCAAGAGGGATCTCGATCTATGATGCAAATTGAACACGAAAAACTGGCTTCGATGAGTCTTGGCGACCATCTGGAAGAACTCCGTATCCGGCTTATGCTGGCCATAGGCGGAGTCTTTGCAGGCATGATAATAGGAATGATTCTCGCTGGCCGTTTGATAAGTTTTCTCGTGGCCCAGTACCGCGGGATCATGGAAGAGGCTGGCAAAGAACCCAGCATGCAGTTTATCGAAATGGCTGATCCCATTATCGTCTATCTGAAGATCAGCCTCTTCATCGGCGTAGTCATCGCCGCCCCATGGATCATCTACCAGCTCTGGGCATTCGTCGCCAGCGGCCTCTACAACCACGAAAAAAAATTCATGAAGACGGTAACCCCCGCCTGCACCATCTTGTTTCTAACCGGCGCGGCATTTTTCTTCAAATTCGTTGGTCCGATGGCCATCAGGTTCTTCGTCAAACTCGATTACGGGTCCGATTTCCTAAGCTATAATCCCACCCTCAGATCATACATCAGCTTCCTGCTGACACTGACCATCGTTTTCGGCCTTGGCTTTCAACTGCCTATCGTGATCATATTTGCTAACAAAATAGGAATCGTCACCGTCGACATGCTCAAACAGGGCCGAAAATACGTTATAATGGGCCTGTTCATAGTCGCTGCAGTGATAACCCCCCCGGACGTCTTTTCACAGATCGCCCTTGCAGTACCGATGTTCTTTCTCTACGAAGCCAGCATAATATTCTGCCAGATCGCGGCCAAAAAGAAGGCCGAAAAAGAAGAAAGCGATTCGACCGATAATACAGAATAAGAGGTTTCGAAACGATTTAGAGGATGAATTTGGGGATTGCTGAGCCTAAACTTCGGGCCGCAGTAATTCTCCCCGGGGCCTAAAACCCATGCCAAAAAGTCCGATGGGCCTTCAACAGATCTCAGCTAGAATATCTCAGGTAAACTTGCAGGATATGAAACTTCAGGCATGCAAAAGATTTATTGCGTCAACGGGTGGGCTGTAAATGCGCACAAAACCACCGTCCACAATGGTTTGAACATCAAGCCAAGCGGACATGGCAATTTAGAGCAGTAGTTATATGCAGACTTGAACGGCTATTCGGTCTTCTTGGCTTCTTCAGTCTTTTCTTCAGAATCTACGACCGGCTCTTCCTCGTCCGCATCTTCGATGGCCTTGGTAATGTCATCATGGCCCTCTTTTACGCCCTTCTTGAACTCGGTGATGCTTTTACCCATACCCCGTGCGATCTCAGGAAGGCGACGGCCGAACAACAGTACGGCAATGACAAGAACGACGATCCACTCTATACCACCAGGAAGACCGAAAAATGCCTGCAAATGCGAAATGCTATCTAACATTTATACACCCTTTAATAACACAAATTGTCAAAACACTATTTTATTCCCCCTCAACGCTCAAGTCAATACCCAATACGCAACATAAGTATCTATGTTCTCGACACCATGCAACAATAAAACTCCCAAATCCGCCGCTTTATTAGCTGCCCTGCAGGAACATCACAGCAGATACACACGTATGACCCGCGCAATAACCACAAAATCAAATTGACTTGCCATATCCTTTTGACTAAACTACCTCTTTCAATTCCAAACATAATTCTAATGGACAAAGGTATGTCTGAAATCAAAGAAGAATGCGGCGTTTTCGGCATTTTTGACGATGCCGAGGCAGTTAAAAAAACATATTTCGGCTTACACAGTCTTCAACATCGCGGCCAGGAATCCGCAGGCATCGCCTCAAGCGACGGCGAATACATAAAATGCTACACCGGAATGGGCCAGGTCGGGCGAGTTTTCCGCCCCAGCAAAGGTTTCCTCGAGAAACTCGAAAACCCCACCGCGATCGGCCATTTAAGATATTCCACTACAGGCTCAAGCAATCCCCTGAATGCTCAGCCCTTCCTCAGCGAATACTCACAAGGCCAGATCGCCGTAGCCCACAACGGCAACCTCATCAACGCCAACCTCCTTCGCGACGAGTACGAAGCATACGGCCACATCTTCAAATCTTCAAACGATACCGAAGTAGTCGTCCACCTGCTCGCAAAGCCCACCCACGTCAGCAAACCCGACCCCCTCGCACACGTGCTAAACCATCTTCACGGCGCATTTTCGATACTTTTCCTCTTCCCCGACAGGATCGAAGCTGCCCGCGACCCGTTCGGCTTCAGACCGCTATGTCTCGGCAAAACCAAAGCCGGCAAATACTGCGTCGCCAGCGAAACCTGTGCCTTTGACGCCATCGAAGCCGAGTACATCCGAGACGTAGAGCCCGGCGAAATAGTCACCATCGACAAAACAGGCCTCAGCAGCAGGTTCTTCGTAGAACCCGGCACCGTCACACCCGGCCACTGCATCTTCGAACACGTTTATTTCGCAAAACAAAGCAGCCGCATATTCGGCGACAGCGTCCACGAATTCAGAAAACAATCCGGCCGCGTCCTCGCACAGGAACACCCCGTCGATGCCGACATCGTCACACCCGTACCCGACTCCGGAACGTCCGCCGCCGTAGGCTACGCAAGCGAGAGCGGCATCCCCTTCGACATGGGATTCGTACGAAGCCACTACGTCGGCAGAACCTTCCTCGCCCCCTCGCAGGAACTGCGCGACCTCGCTGTCAAAATGAAACTCGCAGTCGTCAAAGAAGCCGTCGCAGGCAAGCGCGTCGTCGTAGTCGACGATTCCGTCGTCCGCGGCACAACCACCAAGGGCAAGATCAACTCCCTGCGTGAAGCAGGCGCAAAAGAGATCCACATGCGTGTAGCATGCCCGCCCTTAGTGAGCCCCTGCTATTTCGGCGTCGACTTCCCGACCAAAGAAGAACTGATCGCCAACAACCGCACGCTCGAAGAGATCCGCGACTTCCTCAAGGTCGACAGCCTCGGCTACATCTCACTCGACGGCCTCCTCTCCTGTGCCTCCCTGCCGGGTGACCATTACTGCACTGCGTGCTGGAGCGGCGATTACAAAATGCCCGTCAACACCGCCTTCAACAAACTGTCGCTGGAACGCCACCAGATGCAGCTTTTCGACAATATCGACTGATAACCCAATTCAACCCCAAGCGAACCACAATATGAGCCAGGAAAAGAAATACATCAGCTACGCCGAATCCGGCGTCAACATCGACGCTAACGACCAGATGGTTGACCGTATCAGCTCCTCCGTGAAAAGCACCTTCGGCCCCCGCGTCATGGACCTCAAAAACGGCTTCGCCGGCCTGTTCAGCCTTGACAGCGACTCAAAGCTCTTCAAAAAGAACTACGATCACCCTGTCCTGGTTGCATGCACCGATGGCGTCGGCACGAAGATCCTGATCGCCCAGCAAATGAAAAAATTCGACACCGTCGGCATCGATCTCGTCGCAATGAGCGTAAACGACATGCTCGTACAGGGTGCCGACCCGCTGTTCTTCCTGGACTATCTCGCAGTCAACAAACTCGACCCCGAAAACGTCGCTGTCATGGTCGAAAGCATCGCCGAGGGCTGCCGCCAGGCCAACTGCTCGCTCATCGGCGGCGAAACCGCGGAAATGCCCGACATCTACGGCCAGGACGAATTCGACATGGCAGGCTTCGCGGTAGGCGTCGTCGAAAAGGACCGCATCATCACAGGCGAAAAAGTACGCCAAGGCGACATCATAATCGGCCTCGGTTCAAACGGCGTCCACAGCAACGGCTTCTCACTTGCACGAACCATCTGCTTCAAACAGCAAAAGTTGAATGTAACGGACAAGATCGACTCACTCAACGGCCGAGCCATCGGTGACGCCCTGCTCGATCCGACCAAAATCTACGTCCGCCCGGTCGTCAAACTCCTCGAGGATTTCGCAGACACCCGGCCCGTCCACGGCATGGCCCACATCACAGGCGGCGGCCTCGTGGGCAACATACCCCGCGTACTGCCCAGCGACTGCGATGCATCCATAGACAAAAACGCCTGGCAAGTCCCGCCGATTTTCGACTATCTCGCCCAGGCGGGCCCCGTCGAAGAATCCGAAATGTTCCGCGTCTTCAACATGGGCATCGGCTTCACACTGATCGTCGACCCGGCCCACGCAGACGCGGTCATGCAAAACCTCAGCGAATCCGGCGAAAACGTCTACCGCATAGGTGAAATAGTCGGCGGCAGCGGTAAAGTCATACTTAAATAAGCGAGCTGATGAACGATATTTTGGATAGCAAAGCCGGCAGCCCCGAACTCGACTGCCCGGATAGCTCATTGAATAATATCCCCGCCCTTGCATTCTCAATCGCCGCGTACGCATTCCTGAGCATCCTCCTCCTGGCCCCGTATTTCTGGAAATTCGGCCCGACACAACTGCTGATCCCCTTCTCACTCACCATCGCCGCAGCAGGTGCCTTCCTGTTTACCACCTCTTTCAGCTCCAGGTCGGCAAGTTTCCTCGCCGGCCTGCTCTACGCATTCTCCCCATACAGCCTGAGCCTACTCACCTTGCACCCCGCTGCAATGCTCATCTTCACCTGCGTACCGTGGATCCTCTGCCTGGGCTTCACAGCCGCCCTGCCCCAGAGAACGATCCGCCAGATAATCGCGATCTGCCTGCTGGCCCTTGTAACCTGGGCCTTTTTCGCATACACGGAATCCCTCTCATTCTACCCCGCACCCGTGCACCTCCACACCGGCCTGCAGCCGCTTCATGAACTAGTTTCCCTGCCTGTAAATTCCCCCACGCTGTTCTCGTTCAACCTGTACCACATCGGCTCAGTCATCGCCCTCTATGCGTTCTGCAGACACATACTCGATCTGCCCCCATTGCTGGTATCCGCCGCAACCGCAGGCCTTCTGCTCTCGATGTCCGACCCGATTCTGGCAATATCACCCGTCATCTGGCGTGCGATCCCGATCGCCGTCCTGTGCCTGCTGACAGCGACAGCCTTTGACACACTCACGGCCCAGGGCAAATCGTCGAAAAAGGAAAAATGGTTCACATTGCTCCTTCTGATCCCCATCGCTGTCACCACAGCCTCAAACGCAGCCACCCTGCTCCATACCCCTTACGCAATCCTTCGGCTGTCCGTCACGGCCTGCATCATTGCCCTGATCATCATAAGCACCTGGACCGGCCGACCCCAAAAGTCAATAGTCAAACCCATACTCTTCACTGCCTTAGCTGCCGACATGATCTGCCATGCGATGCACCTCACGGACCACTGGCTGTAAAACCCGGCACTACTTACCAGGCAGTTCCAAACCAAGCTCCTGCATAACCTTCTGCATATCCTCCCATACCCTGCGCCGGTTATCCTGCGAATAATTACGCAGTAGATATGATGGATGATAGGTCGGCATCAGCTTTACCGGGGGTTCTTCATCACTGAAAGTATACTCATGGAACCTTCCGCGAAGCTTGCCGATCCCTTGATTGGTACTAAGCAAAGTCCTCGCAGCATGGGCACCCAAAGCCACGATCACCTGCGGCCGAATGATATCCAACTGCTGCTGCAAATAACCCATACAGTCAACAATTTCGTCCGGCTTCGGATCGCGATTCTCAGGAGGCCTGCACTTGAGAATGTTGCAGATGAAAACATCGTCCCTGCTAAGCCCCATCGCTGCGATTATTTTCGTCAGCAGCTTGCCCGACCTGCCCACGAACGGCCTGCCCTGCTCATCCTCGTCAGCACCCGGAGCCTCACCAACGAAAACCAGCTCCGCATCCGGATTGCCCTCACCAATAACAGCATTCTTGCGTGTTTCGTTCAGCCCGCATTTACAGCACTGTCTGATCTGCTCGGCGATTTCTTCCAGCTTACCGGCCTTATCCACCAATTCCGGCTCTGCCTGTTCAAATGCCGCAGGCATGGGCAGATCACCTTTCAGCCCGAAATCACCCGTCAAAAAAGCATCCAGCGCGACATGCTGCTCCAATGCGCGTTTCAAATTCTCGGCACTCATTTACATCCTTGATTCTTAACCAAACTAAGGCAGCAACCCGCGAGCATAAACACCTTCTGCAACGTGCCCAACCGCAAGATCCATAGCCGCCTCTCTCATACTCAGGTTCTTTTCGCGGGAATAGTCATAAACTTCGTTGAACCGCTCACTCATTCTGTCACGCAGTCTACCCTCAACTTCCCGCAGCGTCCACTGATCTCTCTGCGTTTCCTGAGTATATTCAAGATAAGATACGAAAACACCGCCGGCATTGCACAATATGTCGGGGATGATCCTCACGCCCTTTTCTTTCAGCACTTCGTCAGCTTCCGGCGTAATAGGAGCATTCGCACCCTCGGCTATAATATCCGCAGCTATTTTGTCAACATTATCACTTCTGATCTGCGACTGGGCAGCAGCCGGTATCAGCACATCACAGGGGATCTCTAATATATCATCACGATCGACATCAGCGCATCCCTCAAATCCCTGAATAGAACCTGTTTCTTTAGCATACCCAACAAGCGATTGCACATCAATGCCTTTATCATTCACGATTCCGCCACCAATATCCGAGATCCCCACCACTTTGGCACCGAGCCTGCCTATCTCGGCCGCAGCGACCGATCCAACATTACCAAAGCCCTGCACTGCAACCCGCAGCCCCTCCAGATTCCTGCCTATCCGCTCACAAAGAGCTGCAACCGTATACACAACCCCCTTCCCAGTCGCTTCACGCCTGCCTACTATACCCCCGAGGATCACCGGCTTGCCCGTAACGAAACAACCCCTCGTGATAGAAACGCCCTGCGAGTATGATATGCAGTCACGTATATGCGCCATATCCATCTCGTTCGTACCCATGTCCGGAGCGGGCACATACCATTCAGGCCCGATATGATGACTCGCCCCCCGCGCGAACGCTCGCACCACCACTTCCTTATCAGTCTCACTGAGCTTTGACGGGTCCAGCCGTATCCCGCTTTTGCCCCCGCCGAATGGAACCCCGATCAGCGACGTCTTCCAGGTCATCTCCATCGCCAGACCGCACACATCGTCAAGTGTGACAGTCGGGGTCATTCTGATACCGCCCTTGGCAGGACCCAGAGCGTCATGGTGTCTGACGACGAAAACCTTGGCATTGATCAGTTTTCCGCAAGGCAGAATAGGATTGATATCAAGCTCGATCTTCTCTTTGGGCCCAAGCAGCCTTCTCTTTATCCCCGCCTCCAGACCCAACCGCTCGGCTGCCTTGTCAAAATTGTAGACAGAGGTGCTCAGCAAACTGTTTGCCGCCTGACTCATTCCGCATTCCTTTCGTTGGAACCACCAGAATATTTATCTGCTCTGAAAGCAGAAGCATAAACCGATTCTAGCGGCCAAAAATTCCGAAAGCAACTTCAAGACAAGCTCCATAAATAAATATGTAACAAAACAGTTGGAGCCATTACAAAGAAAAAGGCCCCTCCCCGAAGGGAAGAGCCTTTTGTGTTTCTAAGTTGAAAAATGCTTTTATACAACGCCCTGAGCGTTCATAGCATTCGCTACCTTCAGGAAGCCGGCAATGTTCGCACCAGCAACCAGGTTGCCGTTCATCTTGTATTCATCACTGGCTTCTACGCACTGGGTGTAGATAGACTTCATGATGATCTTGAGACGGTTGTCAACCTCTTCGAATGTCCAGTTGAGACGTGCTGCATTCTGAGACATCTCAAGAGCACTCGTAGCTACGCCGCCGGCGTTAGCTGCCTTTGCAGGACCGAACGAAATATTGTTGTCCAGGAAGATATCGACTGCTTCAGGCGTAGAAGGCATGTTTGCACCTTCACCGACAGCAATACAGTTGTTCTTGACCAGCGCCTCAGCAGCAGACTTATCCAGCTCATTCTGGGTAGCACAAGGAAGTGCAACGTCACAAGGAACGGTCCAGATACCCTGCCAGCCTTCAGTGTACTGTGCATTTGGATGCTCATCAACGTATTCGCTGATTCGGCCGCGTTCGACCTCTTTAATACGTCTGACAGTTTCCAGCTTAATACCGGATTCGTCAACGATGTACCCGCCGCTGTCAGAAAGTGCGACAACCTTTGCACCGAGCTCGTGAGCCTTCTTGGTAGCGTAGATCGCAACGTTACCCGAACCGGAAATAACAACTTTCTTCTCGTTCCAGTCGGTATTGCGAGCCTTGAGCATTTCTGTAACAAAGTAGATCAGGCCGTAACCAGTAGCTTCGGTACGAACCAGGGACCCGCCGTAGTCCAGACCCTTACCGGTCAGAACGCCTGTGAAGGTGTTGGTAAGCTTCTTGTACTGACCGAACATGTAACCGATCTCACGACCGCCGACACCGATGTCACCTGCCGGCACGTCAGTATCAGGACCAATATGACGGAAAAGTTCGCTCATGAAGCTCTGACAGAAACGCATGACTTCCATATCACTCTTGCCCTTTGGATCGAAGTCACTTCCGCCCTTACCGCCGCCGATCGGCGTGGTTGTAAGTGCATTCTTGAATATCTGTTCGAACCCGAGGAACTTGATGATACCGAGATATACCGAAGGATGGAAACGCAGCCCGCCCTTGTATGGGCCAATTGCACTGTTGAACTCAACGCGGAAGCCGCGGTTGACCTGCACATTACCCTTGTCGTCTACCCACGGAACGCGGAACATAACCTGGCGTTCAGGTTCGATCATCCGCTCAAGGACCTTCGCGCGGGCCAATTCGGGGTGTCTGGCTATAACCGGCTCAACCGATTCCGCCACTTCGCGTACCGCCTGATGGAATTCACTCTCGGCAGGATTGCGAGAAGTGGTGATTTCCATGATGCTTTCAGTAAATTGACTGGCCATTTGCTGCTCCTAAAAATAAATATTTCTTATGGTAACTTCCAAATTTCTTCTACACAAAACGGCATGAACAAGGTAAAAAGCATAGTAGAAAAGCATCAGATGCCGTGCCGCGACAAAAAAATAGCTGAATTTGTTCCTCCGCAGAACAACAGAACATATTAGCGGAGCAACAAACAAAATGGAAACAAATCAAGTTGATACTATCAATAAGGCTTTCTTATAATGCAAATTGACACAATAAGGATATTTTGTGACCTTGTTGAATTAAAGAACTTTTCGCGCACTGCGGAAAAACACGGATTAAGCCAGTCAGCCATTTCGCAACAATTGGCTCAACTGGAAATGGACCACAACTGCCAACTGATCAACCGCAAGACAAGGCCGCTCACACTTACTGAACAAGGACAATGCTTCTATCACGCCTGCCAGGACATCCTCGACAGGTACGACAAACTGGTCAGCGAGCTCAAAAACCTCTCCCGCAGTCACACCACCATCCGATTCGCTGCCATATTCAGCATCGGAATGCACACGCTCCAGCCGTACGTCAAAAGATTCATGGCCAGATTCCCTCAGATCAACCTGCGGATCGACTATATGGACGCCAAGCAGATATATGACGGCATCCTGCGAGGCGACCTGGACCTCGGCGCAGTCGCCGTCCCGATCGAAAGCCGCAGCCTGAACCTTGTACCATTCGTGGATGAACCGCTTGTTATGGTTTGCAGTCCGGATAACCCCCTGGCTAAAGAACCGGTAATAGATATCCATAAACTGCAGGGCAAGGACTTCATAGCATTCGAAAAGGGACTGCCCAGCCGCAAGTTCATAGACAACATCCTCGACCGCTATGATGTGATGCCTAAAACCGTCATGGAGTTCGACAATATCGAAACGATCAAGCGAGCCGTGGAGATCAACTCAGGTATTAGCATCCTGCCCGAAACAACGATAAATACAGAACTGCGTGAACAGAAACTTGCAACAATAGCATTCACGAACGAAAACTTTTTCCGCCCTACCGGCATAATCGTACGTAAGAATAGATCGACGACCAAAGCAATGAAATACCTACTGGAGCTTCTTGGAAACGGACAGGTACGAAATCATGCCAATAAAAGCCGTAATATTTGACCTCGACGGGACAATAACACAGCCTTGCCTGGATTTTGACCTCATCAGACAGGAAATGGGACTTGCCGAAGACGCAGGGCCGATCCTGGAATACCTGGAAAATATGCCGCCAGATGACCGCAAGCAGGCTGAAACCATCCTTGAACGGCACGAGGATCAGGCTGCGGTGGAATCTTGCCTGAACAATGGTGCCAAAGAAACGATTGAAGAGCTGTGCGACCGCGGCATTAAAGTGGGCATTCTGACGCGCAACAAACGCACCAACGCGATCGCGGTACGAGACAAGCATGGACTGCACTTTGATGCTGTGATTGCCCGCGAAGACGGCCCTGCAAAGCCGGATCCGCACGGGGTATTGGCATTGTGCAAAGAATTCGGCACATCCCCCCGTGAAACTATACTTGTGGGTGATTATCTGCACGATCTGCTCACTGCAAAAGCTGCTGATGTAACTGCGATACTAATCGAAACCCATAAAGATGCGGATAAGTTCTGGCTTGACCCCGAAAAACTGTACCGTTGCTGATTAGAGAGTATCCGTTATAATTTGTTAGTTTTTATGGAAAGGATGCTCTTATGAAACGCAAGAATCACAGTCCCGAACAGATTGTCAAGATGCTCCGCCAGGCGGATGCTGTAATCGGCTCCGGCGGTACGGTCCAGCAGGCCTGCCGTGAGCTGGGCATCAGCGAGGCGACCTACTACAACTGGCGCAAGCAATACGGCCGCATGAAGCTCGACCAGGTCAAGCAGCTCAAGGCCCTGCAAAAAGAGAACGCCCAGCTCAAAAAGCTCGTTGCCGACCAGGCACTGGACAACGCCATCCTCAAGGAGGCGCTTTCGGGAAATTACTGAGCCCGGCCCGGAGACGCAAGGCGGCCAGGCATCTTCAAAAGAGTCTGGCCGTATCCGAGCGTCGGGCATGCAAGGTGATAGGTCAGCCGCGAGCGAGCCAGCGGTATAAATCTCAGCAGCAGCCAACGAACACGGCACTGACCAGCAAGATAATCGAGCTGGCAAAGGAACACCAAAGCTACGGCTACAGGTTTATAACGGCCAAGCTTCGTCAGCATGGCTGGCGTGTGAATCACAAACGAGTTCAACGAATATGGCGAAAGGAAGCATTACAGGTGCCTCACAGACGCAAAGGACGAAAAACGAAAGGCAACAGCGACAACAGCTGCAGCGTGCAAAAAGCCGACTACAAGGATCATGTCTGGACGTATGATTTCGTCAGCGACCAGAGCGAGGACGGTCGCAGTCTGAAGTTTCTCACGGTGCTCGATGAGTTCACGCGTGAGTCGCTTACGATAGAAGTAGGCAGGTCGATCAAGTCGGGCGATGTGGTTGAAACGCTGGAATACCTGTTTGCGGTCCGAGGCGTGCCTGGATTTATACGCAGCGACAACGGGCCGGAATTTGTGGCTAGTGCGATCAAGAAGAAGCTCGGCAAAAAGAACGTCGAAACGCTTTATATCGAGAAGGGTCAGCCGTGGGAAAATGGCTTTATAGAATCGTTCAACGGCAAGTTCAGAGATGAGGTGCTCAATCGTGAGCTGTTTTATTCGGTTAAGGAAGCGAAAGTGATTGTCGAACAGTGGCGGATGGAATATAATAACCATCGACCGCACAGCGGGCTGGACTACGCAACCCCGGCCGAGTTCGCCGCCTCGTGTATTGCTTCCGCTTCGCCTACGGCTCAGCTACAGCAATACACGACAGATGAGAAGGACAACTCTCTAACAGTAGCTGGTACATAATTCGGGGGCAGGTCAGTTCCGTGAATACGCAGACTTGACCATCAGCTCGATTAATGAGATACTGGAAATCATAGATGGTATTGGCTCTACGGAAGGAAATTGACGTATGAATAGACATATCACGACTCTCGCGGTTCTGTTTACATGCATATTTGCCGCTTTTTCACCCGCAGAAACTAAGGAAAAAGGGGGTAAAAACGAGCAAAGTGCTATAAAAAATGAGCAAAAGCAGGACAAAACCAGCCAAAAAATTCCCACCACTGTGGATGGCATAATAGAGAAACTTCGAGACCGCACCAGCAAACTGGACACCTACAAGGCCAACATCAATTACCTGTTCATACAGGATCCCGAGCTTCTAGATTCCAGGCGTCTGCAAAAAGGAAAGTTGTATTACAAAAAGACAAAAGACGGATCAGGTCTTAAGATCGAGTTCAGCACAGTCAAGCAGGACGATGCACCTGAAGAAAAGAGAAAAGAAGAACTGTTTTTTGACGGCGTGTGGCTCACCCGCATAGATTACCGGAACGAAACAGTTAATTCCTATCAACAGGTCCCGGAGGACAAACCGGTAGATGCTTTCGATTTTGTGAGCCAGAATTTCCCGATGGTAGGATTTTCGCATGCCAAGGATTTGCGGAAGCAATTTGAAATCGAGCTGATCGATTCAGATACCAAGCCGACAGATTCGGATGATAAAAAGATGGAAGACACCATTCATCTGCGGATGAAGGTCAAAGAAGGTTCCGTATATGAAGAAGACTACAAGCTGATCGACTTCTGGGTCGACAAGAAACTGTTTTTGCCCAAACGCATACGATCAGTTTCAGTGGAAGACGACATATACGATATCACGCTTTTGGATGCAAAGGTGAATAAAAAAATAGAAAACAGCATCTTTAGCGTTGAACACCCCTCCAGTTTCAGTAAAAATAGGGAACCGTTAAAGCAAAACTAGATATCATGGAGGGCAAAATGGCAACTGGCCTGGTAATTTATCATTCAAGAAGCGGCAACACGAAGCAAATGGCTGAGATAATCTCAGAGGCCATGAACGAAGCTTCGCTGCCGACCAAATGCAAAAGCATCGAAGATGTTAAGCTTGACGAGCTAGTCAAGGCTGATGCGATCGTTGTTGGCTCACCGACTTATTATGGTCGTATGGCCGGCGCGGTGGCTAACCTGTTTGATGAATCGGTAAGCAAGCACGGCAAGCTCGACGGCAAAGTAGGTGCGGCATTCAGCAGTTCAGCTAATATCGGCGGAGGCAACGAAACGACTGTTTTGAATATAGTCAACACCCTGCTGGTCCACGGAATGGTGATCCAGGGAGACCCTCAGGGCGACCATTATGGTCCCGTGTCTATAGGCAAGCCGGACGACAGAGTGATCAACCAGTGCAAGAGACGCGGCAAAAGGATCGCTGAACTCACAATAAAGCTGTTTGGCTAGTAAGGTATCCAGCAGCTTTGCAGTATTTAATTTGACAAAACACCAGCCCGCTGGTAAACTTTCGAATCATACAAATAAAGAGTATTACTGTCTTATTTTTTGGAGAGGAAATTCCATGCAAGAATATGATCAGCTAAAGCAACTTGTTTCAGAAATCGAAGACGACGTAAACAAGGCAGAAGGCGGCAACAAAGCTGCAGGCACACGGGTTCGTAAGCAGATGCAGACAATCAAGCAGGCTGCACAGGAAGTACGTAACAGGGTTCTCGAGCTTCGCTCGACTGACTAAGTGTCTTAATTTAAAAAAAGACTTCAGCAGCCCGACAGCGTTCATTTAATACGGATTGCTTAAGAATCGCTGTCGATATTAGTACCGAAAGAGGATTTCGATGCCAGAGTTGTTATTTGATATTTCCGACATTGATCTTGACAACATTGAGTTTGGCCGTGAGCAGATCGCGGAAGTAAACCCACAATCCTATGAGATGGAACAGCTCGATGCCATTGTCTGGTATGACAAGGACAGCATGCGAGCGATAGGATATAAAGACATCACTGAAAATGAGTTCTGGGTTCGGGGTCATATACCGGGCCGGCCCATAATGCCGGGCGTTATTATGATCGAAGCGGCAGCTCAGCTCAGTAGTTTTTATATGAAAAGGATTCACGGGCTTGAGGGTTTTATAGGTTTTTCGGGCATCGATAAAACGAAGTTTCGCGGCACGGTAGTACCCGGCGACAGACTGTATATGCTCGGACATATTCACAAGGTCAGAAGCAGACAGTTCAGCGCCATGGTCCAAGGGGTCGTGAACGGGAAAATCGTCTTCGATACTGTTGTTTCAGGTATGAAGGTCTGAGAAATTGCTAGATGAGCTATTCGACGGCTGTTTGCAACTGGATACCAGTGAGCAGACAGCCGTTTTTTTTGATCAGCTCAAGGAGCTGCCCGCCTGCAAAGGGATCATCTGTTTTGCGAATGGGCAGGGCCAAGCTATCAAGCTGCAGATAGCCGGCGATATCAGACGGCAGGCAAGGGCGAAGCTGGTTTCTTCGGATGACGAAGAAGAGATCACGAAGACGCCTGACATTTCTCCAGTCACTGACAAGGTGTACTATACGTGCTGTTATAATGATTTTCGGGCGATGCTGTATTATTACCTCAGTGCCCGGACGATATTTCCGGACGAATACAGGAGCCTGGTCGCCCTTCCGAAGCAAACTTATGCGAGCGTGGGTCTGGATTTTATCTGGCCCTATTTTGCCACCTCCACCTCGCCGATCGCTCAGGATAAGCAGAAAGTGTTTGGGCCCTTTCCGTCTCGCCGGGCAGCGAACGATTTTGTGCAGATACTCAACGAGGTTTTCTGCCTTTGCCGACGGCCTGACCTGATACGGGAAGGCAGTCATAAAACGTGTCCTTATCTGCAGATGCATACGTGCCCCGCTCCATGCGATGGGCGAATATCGGCTGATGATTACCGTGAGTCGGTTGATAAGGCGATACGGACGGCCTCAGGTGGTTTAGACGGGGTTGTGAAGGAGTTCGAGTCGCTGATGCGGGAGCAATCCAAGCGACTGGAATTCGAGCAGGCTGCCGATTGCAAGAAGAAGCTGGGGAAGCTGGAGCAGCTTAAGAAGGCTGATTATCAGTGGGTGAATGATACGGAAAAGCTGGCTGTGCTGCATGTCGACAGGTCCGCGAGAGTCGCGGTAGAGGGGAGCAAGAAGAAGGTACAGACGTACAGTGCTTTTCTTGTTCGGCTGGACAGGACGGTGGAGTTTTCGGACTTCCTGCTGAGTGACGAGTTGGGGGAACTGGAGAATCTGGAAGCCGAAGTTTCAAAGCAGACTCCGGTAGAGGACAGCCGACAGGCAAACGAGCGGATCGGCATACTTTCGTATTTTCTTTTTAGAAGCAAGAAAAAGGGGCTGTGGCTGGACTGCTCGCGAGGTATTCCTGATGTGGGGATAATCAAGGCGACAATCGAAAGTGAGTTGGCGGAGGCTGATTAGGGGCTTGGAGCGTGTGAGGCTCGTAGATGTGGTTGTCGCGGTCGGAGGGGCGTTTGAAGTTGTTGATGTTGTGGTTTTCGGCCGGCAACTGCCAGTTGTCGTAGTAGTAGATACGTGTGTTCGCTGGCGTTTTGTGGTCGGGATTGCGGACACGCTGGCCGAGCGCGTCGTAATCAAACGCCCAAAACTAACGCGAGTATCTGGCATTCATATATTTAGTTTTCTTCTTCCAATCCCAAATCCGTAAGAGTGTTATCATCTAGTTCATCAAAACGTCGCGTGAGCACCACACAGGTATCTTGAATTAGAGTGAGTGTACGGTGATCAGGATCGTAAAGCAATTTGCCTTTCTCAACAGTCTTTCCGTTTTCTGTCATCTCATATAAAATAGTATCATTACTACTTTCAAATTTTGCAATGATCTGACACCCAATAGCAGGCGGACCACCCACGATAGCTCCGACACCATCGGCTCCGAGATAGACAGCTACACCTTCAAATAGAGCAGAACCCTCCATTACAGCGTCTTCGCTGGCCCAAACCCCAACAAGGTGGGCAGGAAGTCTATCATTTGGTTGAACAGTATCTCGTGAATCGTTGCAACCAAATAGCGTTAAACAAAATATGGGCAACATAAGTATGATATCAAATTTTAATTTAAACATGTCTTTGCCTTTGATAAATCTTCATTCATTCCGGGTTGTATTCCAGGAGGATTATAATCATGCCCGCACTTTTTAAGTGCCTGACACCAAGCCGAATTGGAATTAAAGCCAGTTAGTTTGTACTTATAGCATTTTGAAAAAAACTTTTTCATTACTTTTGCTACGAACGATTCTTTTGAACACAGTGTGTGCAGTCAGCTTTTTAAACAGTTCCCGGTAGGTGATGCCAGACCAGCTTTCAATTACAAGAAAAGCAATGAATGCAGATACTGCGGCCAAAGCACCGCCGCCAAACAAGATGCCAGAAGGGCTGATCACCAACGTTCTTACAAGCGTTTCGTAGGTCAAAGACTGTATTAATTGACCATCTTCCGTAAATACGCGGAGTGTCTCAGGCTGAGTGCTTGTCTCGAACGTATGGCCAAAGAAAATACAGCCTAGAATAAAACCAGCCACTGCGCCTTTGATTATGAATCTGGTTTGGGGAGTCATCTACTTCCAATGTTTACTTCTCGTGTCAGAGGGAGCAAGCAAACGCCACACCCAATTAAGCGATTTCAAACAGGGGATGTTCAGTATATACAGTTGTGGGCGTGTGTACAAGTACGGATTTGCGGTTTACGGCTAATTCTGAGTGATGTCATCGGAACTGAGCTGGCTATGATTTGCGCATAGAAAAACCCGCCTTACGCTGCCGTAAAGCGGGTTAGTAGATAGTCCCAAGGGGATTCGAACCCCTGTTGCCGGGTTGAAAACCCGGTGTCCTAGACCTGACTAGACGATGGGACCACTTTCATGGTGCTATTCCATGCTGATCGCCTCTACGGGGCAATCATCCACGCAAACACCACAGTCTACACATGCGTCAGCGTCGATTACTGCAACGCCGCCGTCCATGCTGATTGCTTCGCTGGGGCAAGAATCAAGGCAAGCACCACAGCCTGTACACTTATCTGCATCTACCTTAGCTGGCATAAAATCCCCTTTCAAAAAGATCATCGTTCAACTGAGGCCGAGAGAATACATAATTTCAGCAGGCTTTACAACACTTTTTTCAAAAAATTTTGCCACATATTAACGGCAACACCCCGAAATTGCCGTGCATAATCACATAAGCAAAGCCTTTACAGGGACTTACGACACTCGAGACAGGGGCTAATCACTCAAATTTTTAAGCGATTGGGCCAAATTGCGTACTAATCTATTGCTATCCTCTTTGGCGAACCAGGTCATAACCTTATCGAACTCTTTGCCTTCTTGCATGTCCAAAAGATAAATCGCCATCAATCTGACGGGCCATTGCTGATCATTGACATGTGCAGAGACGCTGCTTAGCAAATCGGCGTTTCCAGCACCAACAGCGTTTACTATAGCATTGAGAGTGGCTGTTTTGACGATCCAATTCTCGTCCTGCAGTCCCTTTTTCAGGCCCCGGACGAGCGTTGACCGCTCCACTTTCACAGCTTTATAAAGAGGCTCGATCGCCTCGAATGCGTACTGTTCGGCGAGCAGGTTGGCCAAAAGCTCGACAGTTACAACCCGCTGTTTTGCCTGTCCGCGGCTGAGGGCCTTGAGTCTCTGCGAGAAATATGCCCTGCTGAGGAATACGCCGGGGCGGGTAATCTTTTTGGTGAGCACACCGGTGGAACCCAACGAGCTGGTTATCTTGCCGTCTTGGGGAACGGAGGGCTCCAGGATGCACTCAAACTCCAGCGTGAGGTCGGCCTGGGGGTAGATGGTCAGTATACGGTTCATTTGGCCGACGCTGAGGTGGAGATCAAGAGATGCATAATCGCCGGGAGCGATTGGTTCGCCCGGCTGGATATTTTGACTGATCAGTTCGCCCAGCGAGACATTCACATCTCCTGAGATCTTTGCATTGACCAGGATGCTGCCGGTCAGAAAGCTGTCATCCGATATGACCAGATCCTGATTGCTGTTATTGGTTATCAGGATCTTTGCCCAAAGGTCGCTGTTTTGCGAGACCTTATCACTTGAAGTTTTCAGCTTGATGTCCACGAGCTGATCGACCGGCTTGAATGCGGGCACGACGACGTTATCGAAACGGGTTTTCAGCTCACTTATCACCGGCTCGGGATCCAATGCGGGCTGGTAGTCTTCGTTTCGCTGCTGCATTATCGCTCGGGCCTTTTGGGCGGCAAGTGAGCTGGGTGACATGAGGACGACGGCATTGAGTTTTTCCGTGACTGCTGCATCGTCCTGCTGCTGTGAGGGATCCGAAATTTCAGACAATGTGACCGCAAGACGCGCAGTCTGGTTGAATTCAGCGATATCAGCGGCTAACTCTTTGACTGTCTCGCCTTGTCCATCGCCATTATTTGCCATAGCGTATGCGAGGATCGCTTTGACCTCTTCACGGTCGGGCTCTGCGGAGAGGGCTCGGTTGGCCCATGTCAATGCCTTGTCGAAATCCGGCAGCACGAAGCTGTAATACCAGGCGATCGTCAGTGGGTCCAGCAGCTTGCCTGCGTTTTCGTTTTCGAGCATCTGCTCCGCTTTTTTGCCAAGCTCGGCGAGAGCTGAAGTGTCTTTTGTTCCAGCGTTAACAGCGGCCTTGATCGCGAGTGCCTGGGTGACGAGGTCGAAACCTGTCTCCTTCTGGACGCGATCGGCAATTTCGCTGCAGATATCGGGCATATCGGCATTGTAAGCGCAGAGCATCCATTGCAGGTAGATCATCGAAGGCAGCTCGCTGTCTTCGTTGAGGTAGTCGAACAATTCTGCCGAATATGCATAGGCTTTGGAAGCCTGGTCGAAAGACGCAAGACCTTCAAGGAAGCCGGCAAGATCAAGAGCGCGGCTTAAAGAGAATGGGTTCTCGGTGAGACGGTATCGCATGTTGACAGCGACGCCGGCCCTGTTGAAACCGCCTCCCCCGCTTCGTAGAAGTGCGTCAAGTTTTTGAAAAGCTTTCTGATTGTAGGGGTTGAGGTCGTAAGCCTGTGAGAAATAGTTTGCAGCCCTTTGGGTTTCGGCTTTCTCGAACCACATCGTACCGAGCTCCGCAGCCAATTCGGAGGCAAGAACAGAGTTCTGTTTTCTGAGAACGCGGAACAGCTTGCCGAGGAACTCCTCGCGTTGTTCCCAGGAATCCAGTTGGTCGAGAGTTTTCGCTACTGCTTTGTGGACAACTACCAGGTCGGACTCGTCAGTCACGTAGCCTCGCAGTATCTGCGTTAAGCGAGGGACCGTAAAGCCGTCGCTTGCCCGACTGCTGATCTCCAGTGCCAGAGGAGCGAGATAATCCGCTCGGGGGTCCAGTTCCATGGCGGCCTCAATAAGTACCATAGCGACCTGAGAGAGCTCCGGGTTGTCCTCAGCGGCTATATGCAAACTTCTAGCATTATCGGCCAGAGCCTTTGCGCAGAGGGGAGACGCGAGTTCAGCCTTTTCAGCGGCATGAGCATTGTCGAGGCAAAAGCCGTTCAGAAGAAATAAAGCGACAAGCGAAATCGTGGATTTTCTGAAATTCATCAGCGTATTCTCCAATTTGTATGACGGTTGTTGTTGTGACATTGGCGTCAGTCAAATAGATACATGTGTATTCAGTTATATCGGCAAAGCGGGCGTGACTCAACAGCTACTTTTTAGCGGCTTTGAAAAGCGACAGCATTTCATTTTTGAGTACTGCCGAGCAGATATAGTATGTTCCACCTGCAAGCGGGACCATTACGGCGAGTCGGACGACCTGGTAGAACGTAGTGTTCGGCAGATCAGCCATCAGCTTTATCGCTGCCCAGCCGACAATCGCCATAACGCATGTAGCGGTCGTTGTGCGGAACAGGTTAATTCCCAGTTTGTCGAACAGTTTGCGTTCGAAGCGGTGTCGCATGGCGAGGATCAGGATAGCTACCTGCAGATAACTGCAGAAGGCGGTGGAGAATGCCAGGCCCGCGGTGCCCATGAACCAGATCAGGGTGAGATTCAGGACTATATTAACGCAGACCGCGAAGACGGCACTTCGCATGGGGGTTTTCGAGTCCTGAACGGAGTAGAATGCGCGGGTGAGTATCTGCTGGGAGAAGTAGCCGCAAAGCCCGAGGGCGTAGAAGATCAGCGTCCATGAGGTGGCGCCGGTGTCGGCGGACTGGAACTCGCCGTGCTCGAAGAGGGCTGCGACCAGCGGGTCCGCCACCAGCCAGAGGCCGACCGTTGCGGGCATTGCGATGAAGAGTGCACCTTTTACTCCCCTGCCGATGGTCAGGCACAGAGAGTCGTAATCGCGTTTGGCGGCACTTTCGCTCATGAGGGGGAAGATGGCTGTCGCGAGGGAAATGCCGAGCACGCCAAGCGGGAACTGGTAAAGCCTTTGTGAATAATAAAGGTGCGAAACGGAACCGCGCCAGAGGGGATATTCGAGCTGTCTGCCGAGCAACATGAAATAGTCGCCCTTTGCTTCGGACCCGGAAAAGAACCACGCGATCAGGTCGTCGGCCAGCGTGTTGAGCTGCGTCACGGTGAGGCCGATGATCATAGGTCCCATAAGAACGATGATCTTTTTGAATGCGGCGGAATTAGTATCCCAGCCGATGCTCAGTTTCACGCCGCTTTTTCGCAAGGCGGAACGCTGCATCCATATCTGTAATACGCCGGCAAGCAGGACGGCTGCTGCGACACCGAAGACCTGTATCCTGCCGTCAAGACCCATGACGGTGCCGGTGATGATCAGTGCACCGATTATGCAAAAATTCAAGACTATGGGGGCGGCTGCCGGGGCCGCGAAGTGTTTGTGGACGTTTAGCACGCCGGCCATTATCGCGACCAGGCAGACCATGAGAGCGTACGGGAGCATGATCGAACTGAGCGAGAGGATCAGCCTGGTATCCTGCGTGCCGTCGGCGAGCAGCCAGTACCCGCCCATTAGCATCCAACCGATGAGAACCAGGGCCGCAAGGATTATGAATACGCTGGTCACCACGGTGTTGGCAAGACGTGCGGCAGACTCGCGGTCATTGGCGAGTTCCTCGCTGTATACGGGTATGAACGAAGCGGAGGCCGCACCTTCGCCGAAGAGCCGTCTGGCGAGGTTGGGTATGCGAAAAGCGATCGTCCAGGCATCCATAAGACCGCCTGCACCGAGGAAATAGCTGTACGCCATATCTCTGATGAGGCCGAATATACGGCTGAAGACCGTCAAAACAGCAATTTGTTTGAAACCCTTGATCATGGAGGGCAGTTTTAACCGTTTAATCGAGAACTTGCAAGCATTCAGGCCGAGGTACGTGAATCCTGGGCGGCCACGGCGAGCACAAGAGCATGAACCTGCTCGGCACCGGCTGACTTCAGTACGGCGGCGCATTCGTTCAATGTCGCGCCGCTGGTTATTATATCGTCAACCAGGCAGATTCTCTTGCCTGCAAAATCGTGGCCCTTTCGTACGGCGAAGGCTCCGGCGACGTTCTTTTTTCGCTTGCTGGACGTGAGGTTCCACTGTCTTTGTGTGTCGCGTATGCGGACAAGGTCGTTGTTGATCGGAGCCCGGCGGGCTGGGAGTTTTTTGCATATCAGCTCGCTCTGGTTATAACCGCGTCCGAATCGCCGCAGCCAGAACAGGGGGACGGGCACGAAATAGTCGATTTCATGGGCAAATTCAGCGGTACAGAGTGAAGCACCGGCCAATTCGCCCAATCTGGGTGCCAGTTCACAGCCGTCATGGAACTTGAATTTGAGGATGAGATTTCGCAGCAGGCCGTCGTATATGCCGACCCGTGCAATGCTGTCGAACATGATCTCGCGGTCCAAGCAATTGCCGCACTGACCGTCGAGCAAGCCGTAGCCGCTTGCGTCTCGGCCGCAATGAGGACAATAATCGCCGGCGGTACATACCTGGAAGTCATCCCAGCATTTTTTGCAAAGGAATTCCTCGTTGCCGGGAAGATGAGTTCCGCAATGGCAACAGACGCCCGGCCAGAGCAGATCGCTCAGTCCTTTTCTGAGAGATCCGGCAAAGCAACGAGTTTGTGATATTAAACTGGCAGTAAAGCTCCTCATAGGAGCAGAATTCTACCAGATTTAATGAGAAAAGCGGAGTATTTTTTTAGATCTAGTTCGCGGCCCGCCTGCGTCTGCGTTCACCGGTAGGCCAGCTTTCGTAATCGGGCACATAGTATGGGCCGTTGGTCGCGGTGATGGAGCCTATTTTTGCGCTGGGGCTGGTGTATTGACCGTCCTCGACAGGTTTGGTTTCGCAATGTCCGTCGACGAATACGACACTTGTGCGGTCGTCGTGTCTGAAGCTGGTCGTTGGACACGGATTCTTTTGCCATCCGGTTTTGTCAGCAGAGAGTATCATCGGCGGGTCTATCATTGCGTTGTTTGACAGCTCTGCCTGGTCGGGCCGGATGTTCCAATCGAGCATGCTGTCGGCGAAAGCTATCACCTTTCCGCTATTTGATACGCCGGCAAGTCTCTGCCAGGGTTTGTCATGAATATTCTGCCAGGGACTGCTTGGCGGAGCGAGGTAGTAGCCGTTATATCCATAGGTGCTTGTGATCCAATCGGGCGAAACGGACTCGTCAGCGGGTTTGGCTTGAAGCTCGTAACTGCCGAACGGCTGGGAGGGGCATTCGTAGATACCGCCCTCTTCCAGACTGCTCTGCATGTATGGGTACAGAAAACCAGCCTTGTGATCGATGCCGTCGGATTTGATCTGCCCCCACCAATAAGTGTTATCATCGGGATCATAGGTGGGTATGGAATAGTCATTGTTGTCGGCTGCATAGGCCCAGAATGCGATACCCATTTGTTTGAGCTTGCTCATGCAGACCAGACCCTTTGCTTTCTGCTTGACCGCACCGAGCGCGGGAAGCATGACAGCCATGAGCATGCTTATCACAGCGATAACCACAAGAAGCTCTATAAGCGTAAAGCCTTCATTGCCCGTTCGCTTGATTGTTCGATCATGTGACATCAGTTTCACCTGTTCCATTCACCAGCTATCAGGGCCTGATCCTTCATATCGACCCGGCCGTCCAGATTCAGGTCAGACCTTTTGAGGCCAACCGCCCCGTCGTACGTCCATTCCTCGGCGAGAAGCAATATATCCGCGTGATCCAGTGTGCCGTCATCATTGATATCACCCGCATAGCCGGGCTGATAGAATTTGTGCAGACCATCGTAGCCGATGCTGTAAACGCTGTCGTAAGTCGCCGCAGAGCTGCTGCCGCAACCGGAATACCGGCTTATAATAAAACCGGGGTCAGCAGGGGTTTTATCAGCGTCGAGAATGAATAACTGCGAGTAGGGATCGAAGCTGTATTCATCCGCCTGCCTGCCGCCGACGTATAATTTGCCATTGGCGTAAACTACCTGGTTCGTGCTGCCGCCGATCGACATTGTCTCGGGCGTCTCCCAGAGTTTGACAGCGTTGCTTCCCTGGTCCCTGAAAGCCTGCACTTTGGGCCTAGATCCATACCCGTTAACTCCGCCGCAGATGTAGACCGTGTCAGCGACCACCACCGGCGTCGAGTTGGTTCTTTCGGTTTGTGTGACCCAGACGATCGAACCATCCGCACAATCGATCTTGCACAGGGCGGAGTTGTCGCCGGTGCCGTAGAAATCATAATTGGCCGCATAGAGAAAGCCTTCTTTGGTTACCGTGACCGCCCCGAAGAAGCCCTCGAACTGCGAACTGCTCGTCTGCCATACTCGCACCGGCTGATCCGCGTCAGCGTCGTATGCGAATACCGCTCCATTGTCCGACCCTTCGCCATCCCAACTGTTCTGGGATACGCAGGCGACGTAAACGGTACCGTCCTTATAGGCAGGGCTGTTGCCGCTGGTCGCACCTATCGAATCGGACCAGACTATTTCGCCCGGCTCGTAAGGATTTGTGTCAACGTCATTCGGATCGAGGTTAATGCAATACAGTCGGCCGCCGTCGCTATAGCCTGTGTAATCGGTTATGTAGGCCCTGCCGTTGTCGAGGTCATCCGCAATGCAGACGGAAGCGTTAACGACCGGTGCCTGCAATGCGGTCTGCCACTGTATCTGGCCTGTGATAATATCCAGTGCATAAACGTTGGTGCCCGAGCCGATAAGTACGAGGTTATGTTCTGTGTCTATTGCTGGGCTCGACCACGAATCCATGTATGCCTTGTCGACGACCGTCGCCCAGGCCACATCGCCGGTTTGACAGTCGAAAGCGATTACCTGATTGCTGACGTGTGAACCGCTGCTGTCATAGTAATGTGCATATGCAAATACTTTGCCGGCATGCAGAACCGGTGTGCTGGCCCATTCGAAATCGATCGCGTAAACCGGGTCCCATGGATCGGTCCCGGCAACCCATGCGAGATTCGAAGAGCTGACCGTATCAGGCCCGTCGACCGCGATCGGGGTCCGCGACGAATTGCCGCCGTAGTTCAGCCATGAATTGATAGCCGTGCTGCCTGCAGTACACAGACCCGCGAAGGCTGATACAACAGCAAATCCAATTGTCAGGGCAATTCTACTCATTCGATTATCCTGAAAAGGCAGGGACGGAAATAACCGCCCTGCCGAAGTTAAGCGAGATTCCTAGCTGGATCTTCTTCGCAAGAAGCATGCGCCGGTTCCGAGCAGAAGGATGCTCAGCGGCTCAGGAACTGCGGCACCGATCGCACCGCTTGCGATCGAAACGGCTTCCAGCTCAAAAGCATCACCGTAAGGCACGGTGAATCGAACATAGCCTATACGATCAAGCCCCGCTTCGGACACATCCAGCCAAGTGCCGCCCGCTGAACCGTCAAATACATCCAAAACCTCCTGCACACTACCAAGCCCGTCAAAATCACTGAGACTCACAGTAAAAGGCTTGCTAAAATCTGACTCTATTGTTGCTTCAGCATCACTGTAAGCTGCCGCTGGCATATCCATCTGAATTCTGTCGCCTCCGTTGAGAGCATACCAATCAGAACCACCCTCGCTTACCTCCACGACCGCCATCTGAGTCGGGCGAAACAGATCCACCGGATCCGTCGTCCCTCCGTCGGGCCAGCCGTCCTGATAAAACATCTGATAGCTGAATACTCCCAGTTCGAAGCCGTCCCCTGGCAAAAGGTAATTCTCAAGCTCAAGCGTAAGATGACCTCCCTCACCGATCGTCACAAAATCATCTGAAGTAAATGGCATATTGAACGGCGTTGTAGCACCCCACCCCGTATCAACGGCAATCTGCCCCAATGCTGCCTCAGGATTCGTATAACCAGACTCCGACGCGGTACTGGGATCATAAGAAACGACCCTGCCTGCAAACGAAGTACCGGCCTGCACCGTGCCTGCTGATACCGCTAATATCAAAACTACTGCTGTCAATGACTTCTTCATCGATCATCACCTTTCATACAATTTATCCATTTGCTGTCGCGACAGCTCTCGTCGCAGCCGCTTTTGCAAAGCGACCGCGACGAAACAACCCTGCCGCAAGCCCGTGGGCTTAACATGGAAATGGAAATCACCTTATTTACATAATTCATTAAACGGACCTTTACGCGGGCCCTGACAAATGCCGACACTTTGCTCCGTCTGTGCACAATCTGATCTAACGGAGGCGTTGGTGAAAACGGCATAAAAAAAACCGCCGTCCTCGAACAGAGAACGACGGTTATAAATTCCATTCACGAACTTCGTATAGGCTGCAGAGATTGCCTGCAGTTACACTATATCCGTGTACCGTTTTGTTGTTCCATGCCGCGAGAACGCAAAACTATATTCAACTCCAGGCAGGTTTTCTGACTCGCATCCTACCATCAGACCCCTTCCCATTCTAAACAGAAATAGTGGGATAATGTCTGACGGACTCACAACCCTTGCGGGCCGTGTCGGACGCTCACAGCGGCGCGACCGTCGCGGATTTTCACCGCGTTCCCTTGCATTTAACCGAAAGCCTTGTATGACTTTCGACCTGCAGTTGCGTATTCAAATTTCCAAAAGAACGAGAGTATACATAGCACAGAAGTCCTGGCATGGCAAGAGAAAAACACCATAAATCTCAAAAAGGTTCCTGCGGCTACAACATCTTGTGGTCACGCTGATTCCTGGGCAGCCAGCACTTTTCGATTGTAAAGCGGCGATGGGTGTGCTAAAGATATTTACTCCGCATATTATTAAATGAGAAGGGGCTCGGCAATGAAACTGGTATCATTTCGACAAGACGGCAGTGAAAGTTACGGCGTGCTGAATGAGCGGGGCGTAGTCGATGTTCCGAAAATGCTCACGGGTCCGCAGCCGCCCGAGACTCTTCTTGCGATGCTCGAAAGGCCTGATGCGGTCTCAAGGCTTGGAGATATCGCTCAGCAGGCGTCCGAGGTGATACCGCTGTCCGATGTGGAACTGCTGGCTCCAATCACGCGACCGGGCAAACTGCTGGCTCTTGCGGGAAACTATGTCAAGCACATTGTCGAGGCAGGTAAAAAGCTTGGTCTGTCCGAGTCGCCGCGGAAAACGACCGTGCCACGGCCGTTCCTGATGCCGCCCAATGTGCTGACCGCAACCAATACAACCATTCCCCTGCCGTGCTACAGCGAGACTGTTGACTACGAGATCGAGCTGACCGTCGTCATGGGCCGAACCGCTAAATGCGTTTCGCCTGAAGAGGCGCTGGAATATGTTGCGGGCTATACGATCGGCAATGACATCTCAGCTCGAACCGTCACGTTCAAAGAGGACCGGAGCGAACGTCCGTGGGATGAATTCTTCGACTGGCTAAACGGCAAGTGGTCGGACGCGTTCTTTCCGATGGGGCCATGCCTGGTTACAGCGGATGAGATCGGCGATCCGCAGAAGCTGGACCTCGAGCTGAAGGTGAACGGAGAGGTCCGCCAAAAAGCCAACACAAAAGACATGATCTTCACGGTCGCTGATACTGTGTCATTTCTGAGCCACATCATGACGCTAGAGCCGGGGGACTGCATCGCGACGGGAACGCCGGAGGGCGTGGGAATGGCTAGCGGCGTCTTCCTGCAGCCGGGGGATGAGATCGAGTGCAGCATAGAAAAAATCGGGACGCTGACCAATCTTGTGGGCCAACGTCCCGATCATAAATTCAAACCTTGTCAGCAGCTATAATTCAAGCGCTTTTCTGGTCGACGAAGCCTTCGAGCTTGCGTGACCGGACCGGGTGCTGCAGCTTGCGGATCGCTTTCGCTTCGACCTGACGGACACGCTCGCGGGTGACCTTGAAGATACGACCGACCTCTTCGAGCGTATAGGTGTAGCCGTCGCCGATGCCGTAACGCAGCTTTATGATCTCACGCTCGCGATAGGTGAGTGTCTTGAGCACGTCGTCGATGCGTTCCTTGAGCATCTCCTGCGTCGCGGACTGTACGGGCGATTCGACTGTTTCGTCTTCGATGAAATCGCCGAAGTAGCTGTCTTCGCTCTCGCCGATTGGTCTGTCCAGGCTGAACGGATGCTTGGATATCTTCATGACCCTGCGGGCCTCGGATACGCTCATCTCGGCCTTTTTTGCGATCTCTTCGATCGTGGGTTCGCGGCCGAGCTTCTGGAGCAGGTTCTTGCTGATCGTACGCAGCTTGCTCATCGTCTCGATCATGTGGACCGGTATGCGAATGGTCCTGGCGTGGTCGGCGATGGCACGGGTGATAGCCTGTCTGATCCACCATGTCGCATAGGTGCTGAACTTGTAACCGCGACGGTATTCGTATTTGTCGACCGCACGCATGAGTCCGGTGTTGCCTTCCTGAATGATGTCCAGGAAACTGAGCCCGCGGTTACGATATTTCTTTGCTATGGAGACGACAAGACGCAGGTTACCGCCGGAGAGCATTCGCTTGGCTTCTTCGTACTGTGCGTAGACCGACTCGATCATCCGCAGGCGTTTGTCGAGCTGCTTGGGCGTTTCAGCGACCAGGTCCTCAAGACCTGTAAGTTCCTGCTTCATGGCCGCGATATCTTCCTCGGCATAGTCACGGCTTGGTCCGCCGTCGATTATTTTCATCAGTTGATGCATCTTGTTCTGCATCGACTGGAGCTTCTTCATCATCGGCTGGATTCTGCTGGTTCGCAGACTCAGCTCTTCGAGAAGGGTCGCGATCTTGCGGCGATTGCGATGAAGCTGCTTGAGCTCCGCCTTGACCTTGTCCACATCACCGGCATCACGGATTTTCGCAAACAGATCATAGTTCTCATCGAGGAGTTTGTTTACGGTCTCGATGTTCTGAGGCAGGCGATTCTTGACCACGGCCCGGACAAGATTCTCCGTGGTGCTCATCTTCATTGTTCGATCGAACGGCAGGGTGCCGTCATGGACCTGCTGAAGAATTTCAACCGCTGCACGTGCGCAATAATCGTTTTCGAGGACCTTACGCCTGAAAGCAAGCCGGGTCAGCTCGATCTTTCTTGCCAGGCTTATCTCTTCGTCTCGCGAAAGCAGCGGTATCTCGCCCATCTGGGTCAGATACATGCGAACCGGATCGTCGATGCGTTTGCCGTCGGCAAGTGTCTTCTCGAGTATATCGTCCTTTTCCTCGAGATCGCGGTCACTGTCGCTCTCATCGAAATCCTCGGGTGACTTCTTGATGTCAGCCTCGTCGAGGAGCTTGATACCCATTTCGTCCAGCGTCATGAGCAACTGATCGAGCCTGTTGGGACTGATCGCCTCATCAGGCAATTGGTCATTCAACTGCTCATAAGTGAGAAATCCAGCTTCCTTACCCTTGTCAATTATGGCTGCGATGGTCTCCTCGGCCTTTTTGAGCTTGGCAGCCTTCATCTCGGGTGTTTCTTCTTCCTCATCATCTTTCGAGAAATCTTCGTCCTCGTCTACGGCGTCCGGATCGACCTCCTCAAAATTGACCTTTTCGTCTACGTCCGAGGCCTTAGTCGCAACCGATTCCTCAGAAGATTCGAGCAATTCAGCCGTTGTCTTTTCCATGGTCTCTTTCTTCATAGTAGATTTCTTTTTCCCTGCCATCTGTGCCTCTTTCTCTTTCAGGCTTACGTGGTCGGATTTGCAACCACATTCCCCATAAAACTTACTATCTCTCTTAATCTATGCAAAACTATCCGGAAGTTAGTCCCGGATTTCTGTGATTTTTTTTGCCTAACATTTTAGCCAGCTCACGCAGGCGGTCATCTTCGGCCATCGATGCCTTTATCTGTTCTTTCTCACGTTGCTGACGACAGTATTCGATCGCCTCTACTGCCTCTTCAAACCGGACCCTGTAATTACCCTTTCTTTCACCTGCTTCCTGCAGTTTCAAAACCAGTCCACTGACTTCGGGCGATTCGATCTCAGCGATCACCGTGGAAACGCCAGTTTGTCCTTTACCATGCTTTGCGAACACCTTGCCGGCTATTTCCCTCATGACCGGCACGTCAAATACATCAATACCCACGCGACTTTGGGCCTCTTCAATCAGCTTCGGTTCGTTCAAGAGAACTTCCAGCATTTCAGCCTGCGCCCTGGCTTTTAGCCCTTCCCCTATACTAACATTTCGAACCTGCTGATTTTTGACGGAAAAACTTCCTCCTTTTCGAATTCTTCCGGTCATTTTGCCAATTTCCGCGTTTATATCGGCTACACTTAGCCCGATTATGCGTGAGAGCTTATTCACGAGCAGTCCACGACTTATGGAGTCTATTTTGCCGCTGTCCAGTGCAGCAGCGAACGAGCGAAGATACTCTTCTGCAGCCGCTCGCCTGTCCGCCAGGTTATCGCTGTTTTCGAGCCCTTTTACAAGGCGGTCCCACTTGAACTCCATGACGTCACGGGCGTTTTCTATCACCTGCAAGAAGGCTTCTTTGCCGGCAGTGAGCAGGTAGTCGCACGGGTCCTTGCCCTCTTCCACGAAGGCCAGTTTGATGTCTATTTTCTGTGCCAGACACACTTCCAGTGCCCTGTTCGCCGCTTCCATCCCTGCAACATCGCTGTCGAAAACGAGCACTATCTGCTTTGCATAGCGTTGCAGGAGCCTGGCATGCCCGCTGGTAAAGCTGGTGCCCAGGGTAGCTATCACATTTTTGCAGCCGAACTGATGACACATGATCACGTCTGTGTAGCCCTCGACAACGACTGCGGTGCCGGTTTGGACTATTTCATGCCTTGCCTTGTCCAGGCCGTAGACACTATTGCTTTTGTCAAAGAGCGCCGTCGCGGGCGAATTCATGTACTTGGCAGGCGCGTCCCCCAGGGTTCGGCCGCCAAAACCAATCACTCTGCCCGTAACATCCGCAATAGGAAACATCAAACGATTGCGAAATTTATCGTAAATTCCACCGCTGTCACGTTCTACAGCTAGTCCACCTTCGATCAAAACCTGTTCGGGGACCTTAGAAACCTTCGCTGCCCTGCAAAGATCGTCCCAACTGTCGAGGGCAAAACCCAGGCCCCATTCCCGAGCCGTACTTTCGCTTATCTCGCGCCCGTGCACATAATTACGGGCGATTTCGCCTTTCTGTTCATCCCAAATATTGCGCTGCCATAACTTTAGGGCCCATCCATTAGCCCGCACTAGTACTTTTTTACCAGGTCCGGACTGGGCCGAATCCGATCGATCGCTTTGGCCCCGGTTTCGCTCGATCGGAATATTAGCACGTTCAGCCAATCGCTCCAGAGCCTCCGGAAAACTGAGATTTTCTCTGAGCTGAACAAATTTTATGACATCTCCACCGGCTCCGCAGGCAAAGCATTTGAATATCTGCTTTTCCGGGCTGACCATCATGCTGGGCCTGTGGTCCTGGTGAAAAGGACACAACCCAGCCAGTTCCTTGCCTTTGCGTTCAAGACGCAGGTGCTCCGATATCACATCAACAATATCGTTAGCCTGCTGGATCCGATCTTTTAGGTTTCCGTCAAATCTCAATACCGCACCCGAACTTCGCGGCCCAACCCGCAAAAAATAATCGGCCGCCCGTACTCACATCAGCGCAACTACCGACAAGCCGAATAAAAATGTCTTATTACCGAAAAACAGTGTTAACCAGTAGAGTATAGAAGTACTTGCGCAAAAGTCAAGTCAACCCGCCCCAAAATCCCCTTTTCAGCATTGTAAAGCCCACAGAACCCGCTAGAGGACACTTAGGAAAATAAGACAGCTAGTCCTCGGAGCAAAGCTTGTTAAGTTCGTCCAGCTTGAGATCCTGCAGATTATCTACAATGATATCCGCATTTCCATCCAGTGCTTCGGCAGAATATGTATTAGTAACGCCGATGCACTTGAGTCCTGCAGCCCTGGCCGCTGCCAATCCCCAGTGAGAATCTTCGATCACGACACACTCATCGGAATCGATAGTTTTTGCTGCTTTTAGACCTTCAAGAACCTTATGATAGCTTTCCGGGTCCGGCTTGCTGCGAACGACATCGTCAGCAGTGACTATGGTCTCAAAGTCCGCGGTAAGCTCGGTGCTGCGCAGCAACAGATCAATATCACTTCGCAGAGCACCGGAGCAGATAGCCATTCGAATACCTTTGTCACAAAGCATACTGACAAACTCGCGTACACCCTCGATCAAGCACCCGTCCTGGCGGGCTAGGTCCTCAAATGCGACTGTCTTGAGCTTTATCAGGTCTTCGACTTCGGAATCGGTCAGTTCGAGCTCAAAATCCCTGCTGACCTCGGCAACACAGTCGTAATCACTGTAGCCAAGATAAGTCGTGTAATACTGTTCTTTGGACAGCTTCACGCCCTTATCAGCCAGGACCTGCTGAAAGGCCTTGAAATGCAACGGTTCCGAATCAACCATTACGCCATCAAAATCAAATATTACTGCTTTAAGCATCTCGCTAACTCCAAACAGACTGTTGCCCAGCATACAAACGTAAATGCCGGGCAACAAGTTCTAATTCAAAATCAAATCATATTATCAGCCAGTGAACTTCAAGTTCACCTTATCCAAGCTCAGGTACTGGTCCGACCATTGCTTCATATTCACTGAAGGTCGCGGTATCGCCAGTGCAAACCTGCTCTGCCAGTGCTTTGATCTTCGGAGCGTTCTTGCTTACATAGCGTCTTGCAACCATTCTCTTGCGATCTTTCATACTGATCTTTTCGCCGTCAGCACCAGCAACAGCTACTTCCATCTCTACCGGGCTGCTCGCCTGGCCGCAAAGAAGATAACCGTTAATGATATATGAGGCGATATCTACAAGCTGCCTGCCGTACAGATCCATATAGTCGACGCCCTGCTCTTTTGCAAAAGCGATAGCCTTGCGAGCCTGCTCCATGCAGTCGCCCAGCGTACTGACGAGGTCCTTGACAGAACTGTCATATTCCTTGCCAGCCAGCTCAGTGACATACTTATCAAACGTACCGCCGCAAACGCCTCTGACCGCTGCAACAACCTGCAACTGACTCGTGCCTTCGTAGATCGTCGTGATCCTGGCGTCGCGGGCGTATCTTTCGCACGGGTAATCTCGCATGAAGCCGCTGCCGCCGAGCACCTGAATGGAGTCATAAGCGACGGAATTAGACATTTCAGAACCGTAGTATTTGCTGAGCGGCGTGAGAAGACCGTTTAGCCTCTTGAGGAAACGAACTCTCTTCTTTATGTCCTTCTTTTTCTGAGCGTCCTCAATGCCGTTCTCGAGAGAGACAGTATAGCCTATTTCAAGGTCGACCATTTTACTGCCCTCATATAACAGGGCCCTGCTGGCCTCAATCTCCATTTTCATGTCGATGACCATATCACGAACCGCTGGTAGCTTTTCGATTGGGCCGCCGAATTGTTCGCGACTTGCCGCATAATCTCTTGCAACTCTGTATGTGGCTTCTGCGATACCCTGCGACTGAGCGGCGATACCGACACGTGCGCCGTTCATAAGTGCCATAACGTACGTAACGAGCCCTCGCTGACGCTCACCGACGAGCTCACAAGGCGTCTTGTCGAAGAACAGTTCGCATGTGGGAGAGCCGTGAATACCGAGCTTGTCCTCGATCCTTCGCACGTGTACCGTCGGGCCGTTATTGCAAACGAACAGACTCAGGCCGAGACCGCCGGTACGATCCTCACTCCTTGCGAGAACCAGCAGCACTTCGCCGCAGCCGTTGGTAATGAACCGCTTTACGCCGTCCAGATACCAGTTGCCGTCATCGTCCTGATATGCCTGGAGCTGACAGGACTGCAGATCCGAGCCTGCGTCAGGTTCGGTAAGAACCATCGCACCTGTGACTTCGCCGGTCGAGAACTGGTGCAGATACTTCTGCTTGATCTCTTCGGAAGCAAAAGCGTTTATCGTTTCGGCGATACCCTGCAGGCCGAAAATGTTCATCAGCGAAGCGTCGGCCCGCGAGACTATTTCAGTAGCTATGGAGTAAACAGCTTGCGGAAAATTCAGACCACCGAACCGATGCGGCAGCGTAAAGCCCATCACGCCTGCCTTTGACAGCGCTTCAAGTGATTCGGAAATGCCCTCCGCATAGATGACTTCGCCCTCTTCGGTCAGGGTCGTACCTTCGCGATCGATGTCCTCGCTGCGCGGATCGATGAAATCGCCGCTGAGCTGACCTACCGCATCGAGCACCATTTCATAGTTTTTGATCGCGTCTTCACTGTCTACAGGTGCGTGCTCATACTCTTTTGCAAACCGAAATCCTTCTTCTTTCAATTCGGCCACTTCTTCCAGGGCCAGGTGCTTGAAAAGAAACCGGATGTCGTCATTGTCTTTATAAAAATTAGCCATGCTTCAATTCCGTTTCTAAATGACTTTTCGTCTAGTAATCCGTTTATATTCAACCGTCACTATAAGACTGTTGACTACACTTTCTCGCGAATCGAATCGATCATCCTGGGCACTACCTGATTGAGATCACCAACGATCTTGTAGTGTGCAACCTTGAAGATCGGAGCGTTAGGATCCTTATTGATAGCGATGATCTTTTTGCTGTCGCTCATACCCGCAACGTGCTGGACCGCGCCGCTGACTCCGACAGCGATATAAAGGCTCGGCCTTACAGTCGTACCTGTCTGGCCGATCTGGTGATCGTGGTCGATGAAGCCAAGGTCGACTGCCGCACGGGTAGCTCCGGGTGCAGCACCAAGACAGTGTGCCAGGTCCCAGATCTTCTTGAAATTCGCCTTGCTGCCTACGCCTGCGCCGCCGGTAACGATCACTCTTGCGCCTTTGAGATTGACCTTCTTCTCTTCAATGTGCTGGTTGATGATCTCAAGAGCCAGATCCTGCGTGCCCAGGTGAGCCTCGTCGCGAACTACTTCCACCTTGCGGTTGCCGTCGGGTTCTGGCATGGGCATAACGCCTTCGCGAACCGTCGCCATCTGCGGCCAGCGGTCGTAGTTGATAATCGTAGCGATAATGTTTCCGCCGAATGCGGGTCTGATCTGGAACAGAAGGTCCTTGTGAACCTCGCCCGTGCGTCTGATCTCGTGGTCGCCGATCTGCAGATCGGTACAATCAGCGGTTAGACCAGCTTTGGTGGCGCTTGCAACACGCGGAGCCAAGTCCCGTCCGCAAACTGTCGCACCGCAAAGGAATACCTGGGGCTCATACTTGTGTATCAGATCATGGATAACTTTCGTATAGCTGTTGGTCTGGTAATGTTCCAGCAGCGGGTTCACAACCAGATACACCTTATCGGCGCCGAAATGGCCGAGCTTCTCGGTCAGACCCTCGGCCTTTTTATCGCCAAGCAGAACCGCTGCCAGCTTTACGCCGAGCTGATCGGCAAGTTCCCTGCCCTTACTCAGCAGCTCAATTGCTACATCCTCCAGATCGCCTTCGCGCTGTTCTGCAAAGACCCAGACTTCTCCGCTTCTATTAACTTGTATCATGCCTGTATCCTTATTGTCATGCATTTATCAATAACGAGGCAGCCTGCATCCTTTATAATAGTTTGCATTCGCTGCCGTGAAAGCCTGCTGCTCCTCAGCTAGGCGATCGTGTTATCTTCGATGAGTTCGTGTACCATATCAGTAATGCCCTGGTCGGTGGCCTCGACATCTTTTGCGCCTTTGGCCGCCAGCACAACGCTTTGTATTCTGTGAACCTTTGTCGGAGAACCGTCTCGGCCGCACCACTGCAGGTCCGCAGCGAGGAAATCCAGATCCCACTGCTTGATAAGAATGCCCTTGTTTTCAAGCTTGGTGACCTCGGCGTTCACAGCATTATTGAACGCTTCGTCGTCCATATCGGGATTCTCGGCACGGATCTGCTTTTCGACGTCTGCCTTGCTCATGGCGTTCTTGTATTTCATCATGCGATGAGCCACGTTGACGCGGGGTTCGTTGGCTTCTTCGACAACCGTCAGCAGTACGGGCAGTTTGCCGCGTACTTCCTGCCAACCGTTTCCAAAGGAACGCTTTGCAGCTATGCGGTCCTCTTCAAGCTGGAGAAGCTTTTCAACGTATGTGATCTGTGCGACGCCCAGCTTTTCAGCAAGCTGAGGACCGACCTGCGCGGTGTCACCGTCAATCGCCTGTCTGCCGCAGAGAATGATATCCGGGTCGAGCTTTTTGACCGCACAACTGAGAATGTAGCTGGTCGCCAGCGTGTCACTGGCCGCACACCTTCTATCGGTTACGAGTATAGCCTCGTCGGCTCCGCGATAGAGTGCTTCTTTGAGAACAGTGCTGGCCGTGGGAAGGCCCATGGTTATAGCGGTCACCTTGCCGCCGAACTTATCCTTAATATCTAGAGCAAGCTCCAGGGCGTTGAGATCCTCTGGGTTGAAAATCGCCGGCAACGCGCCGCGATTTACAGTACCGTCTGGATTCATGGCCTCACCCGTGATACGTGTCGTATCGGGCACCTGCTTAACAAGTACTACACAATTATATGCCACCGGACATCTCCTTGTCTGACAAATTACATCCTATATACACAATTTTTTCCTGCTGAGTCGCGTTAGTTTAGCCCAAATGAAAGTCAAGTCAAACAAAAAAATCACTCTAACTGGGCAATAGGCCACTTCCTAGCTATACATACCTATTTACATCTGTTCTTACGTGCCCCGCTACTGCCTGGGTGTGTCAAACCTGCGGGCATTTTAGCAAAATGTGGGTAATTCTTGGATTTATCCCCTTGCAATAGCCCAACTTTCCTAGTATTTTACCCATCTATTCAAATCCAAGCCGTTTTAACGCTGTATTCAGCGATATATAATATTGATCAGGCGTCTGTAGCTCAACTGGATAGAGCATCGGTCTACGAAACCGAAGGTTTCAGGTTCGAATCCTGACAGACGCGTTCTTCTTTAGTCATGTGTGTGGTTCAGTGGGGACGAAAGGTTAAAATGGCAGATTTCTTGCAGTCAATTCTCGATCGGGCAGCATCACTAAACAAAACAGTCGTTCTGCCCGAAGCTAGCGATGAAAGAACACTCCAGGCAGCGAAAACTATCTCTGAAAAGAAATTTGTCAAACCCGTACTGATCGGAAACGTTGATAAGGTCACCGCAAAGCTCAAAGAAATGGGCGCAGATACGGAATTTATCACCGTGGTTGACCCCGCAACCAGCCCAAAGAAAGAGCAGTATGCAGAACTGTTCCACGAACTGCGAAAACACAAGGGCATGACCGCGGATAAGGCGGCAGAGATCATCCAGGATGAAATTTATTTTGCTACAATGATGGTTAAGGCTGGCGATGCGGACGGCCTGGTGGCAGGTGCCGCACATTCCTCTGCCGACACGATCCGCCCCGCTTTGCAGATCATCAAGGCTCGCGAAGGCGTGAAGACTGTTTCGAGCATGTTTTTCATGGTCTTCCCGGACGCGACTTATCTGTTCTCGGATTGCGGGCTGAACCAGGACCCCAACGCTGAGCAGCTTGCCGATATCGCGGTTGCGACCGCTCAGACGGGCCTGCAGTTCGGTTTCGATCCGAAGGTGGCTATGCTTTCCTATTCTACTAAAGGATCGGGAACCGGCCAGGGAGCGGAAAAGGTCGTAGAAGCGACGAAGCTTGCCAATGCCGCGATCAAAGAAAGATTCGGCGACAAAGTCGCGATCGACGGAGAGCTGCAGTTCGATGCGGCATTCGTTCCATCGGTAGCCGAAAAGAAAGCACCAGACAGCCCGCTCAATGGAGAGGCCAATGTGTTCATCTTCCCTGATCTGGGTGCGGGCAATATCTGCTACAAGCTCACACAGAGGATGGCCGGCGCTGATGCATACGGCCCCGTCCTGCAGGGACTGGACAAGCCCGTCAACGATCTTTCGCGCGGCTGCACTGCGGACGACATCGTGGCGACTGCGGCGATAACCGCAATCCAGGCCGAGGGCTGATCATCCATGCCTGCCGACGAGCTTCGTCGATTCGTCATCCAGAAACACACCCGTCCCGGCGATACACATTGGGATTTCATGCTTGAATCTGGCCAGTCGCTTCTTACGTGGAGGCTGCCTGAGTGCCCCGCCGAGCTGGCAAAGTCACCTGACTGCCCTGCCGTGAAAATATTCGACCATCCGCTCCGGTTCCTGACTTATGAAGGGCCTGTGAATCAGGGTACGGGAGATGTCAAGATCGAAGAGGCAGGGACATGCTTGTTTCACGAAAATCGAGCCGGCCTTATTTCTTTCGAATTGCACGGGGAACTGTTAGATGGACAGTTTGAGCTTCGCAGACAGGAAGATGATCGCTGGCTCTTGAAGAGGCTGGGCCCGGGACGTTAGCTACTTTCTGAACTTCGGGATGTCCGGCTCGATGTGCACCATGATGTTGACCGGTCGACTGATCTGTTCGTGCATGTCGGCTTCAAGCTCGTCTGCAATGTCATGCGCTTGTTCGACGTTCATGTTTGGGTCGATCAGGATATGCATGTCCAGGAATATCTCTCTGCCGACATTTCTCGTTCGGAGCTTGTGATAGCCCTTCACCCGCTCATCCGAACTGACCACATGTTCTATCTGCTTAATGGTTTCACCGTCAACCGCCCTTTCAGCAAACTCTTCGAGGCAGTCCCTGATCACTTTCGCAGCAACCCAGATGATCATCAGACCCACCGCGATAGTTGCGACCTGGTCGGCGTACTCGTAGCCCGCTCGAAACGCGACAAAACCAATAACCACCGCGATCGAGCTGAGCGCATCGCTGCGATGGTGCCAGGCATTTGCGTACAATGCAGGGCTGTGAACTCTCCGGGCAACCTTCCGGGTGATCCGATAGAGCAGTTCCTTAGCAATGACGGAAAGGATGGCCGCCCACATAACAGAAATGCCTATCGGCTCGATATTTTCATGACCCAGATGCACACGGTTTATCACAACGCTGGCCTGATAGATCATTCCCGCACCGACAAGTGCCAGAAAAATCGCAACAAACATCGCGGAAAAAGTCTCAAGTCTGCCGTGACCATAAGGGTGTTTGGGATCCGGTTCTTTGGCCCCGAAGTGGGCACCTAGCAAGACAGCAAAGTCGGTAACCATGTCTGAAACTGAATGCACGCCGTCAGCAACAAGAGCGAGCGAACCGCCTATCCAGCCAATGGAGACTTTAACTATTGCAAGTCCGAGGTTTGCCCATATACCACCCCAGGTGACCTTGCGGATGCTCGCATTAGCACTGTTGATCTTGTGCGCGTCCATTAACCAACGATCTTATCTCTGATAGCGTCCACCTTTTCTACATATCTCTTTGCCGCTTCAGGTGTCTCGGTCTCCACGATCAGTCGCATGACAGGTTCGGTGTTGCTTGTCCGCAGGTGTACCCAGCCGTCGCTGAAATCGAATCTGCAGCCATCAACCGTGTTTATCTCTGCGTCCGGAAACGCCTTTTTGGCTTCTTCAATGATAGCGGCTGCCTGCTGTTTGTCAGCCTCAAATTTACTCTTTTCGACGTGATAAGCGCCGATTTCCCCAACCAGCTCACTTACGGTCTTACCGGAATCAGCCATCAATTGCAGCACCAGCGCCATACCGACCAGACTGTCGCGAATCGGTCCAACGCGCAGGTCTATAATGCCGCCGTTGCCCTCACCGCCTATTATGCAGTTGTTCTTTATCATAGCGTCGGCAACATTCGCCTCGCCCACTGCGGTACGGATCACCTCGCAACCGAGCTCACCTGCCACGTCGTCTATCATGCGGGAAGTGGAGAGATTCGCGGCCGTCTTGCCCTTCATCTTGCCGAGCACCTGCTTCGCACAAAGGGCCAGCGTATACTCTTCGCCGATGTAAACACCATTTTCGTCTACGATCGCGAGTCTGTCCGCGTCGGGGTCCTGCGCGAACCCGATATCCGCGCCGGCTTTGGTGATCTCGTCGCACAAGCCGACAAGATTCTCTTTCGTAGGTTCTGGCGTATGAGCGAAGATGCCGGTCGGTTCCGCGTTGATCGCCGTAACCTCACAGCCCAATTTATCCAGCAGCATTCGGCCAGCCGTTCCGCCGGCGCCGTTCACACTGTCCAGCACTGCCTTGAAATTGCGGGTTGCGATCGCATCGGTGTCCACGATATCCAGCACCTTACCTACGTGCAGATCATGAGTTTGCACGTTACGACTTACCGCACCGCATGCGATACTGTCGACCAGATTGAACTGCTGCTTTTTGTAAACTTCAATTATGCTTTCAGCCATATCCTTGGGCGGCGCGACGCCTTCGGAGGTCAAAAGCTTTATGCCGTTGTATTCTATTGGATTGTGTGACGCTGTTATGACAACACCGCCCACACATTCCAGGTGGCGAACCATCAGCCCAACGCCCGGCGTGGTGACGATACCAAGATCGATCACATCGATGCCGACCGAACACAGGCCCGAGGCGACCGCACTGAAAATCATCGAGCCCGAAACTCTGCTGTCCCGGCCGATACAAACCTTCATGTCATCCCTGTCAAACTTTTCCTGCAGAAATGTCCCGAATGCGCAGCCGTAATCCACTGCTGTGTTGGCGTTGAGGTTTTCTCCAATGATACCCCTCATACCGCTGATGCCAAGTATAAGTTCTCTAGCCATAGTTCTCCTCAGAATTTACGTGATTTCTCCAGCACATCCGCCAGCTTACCCACAAGATCCTCAACTTCGCTGTCCTTGAGTGAAAGGATTTCCTGCAATGCCTCGCCGATGGGCGGCAGATATGTCTTGATGTAGCTCTGTTTTTTCAGTTCCTGCTTGATCCGACGCTGCTTACGGATATGCGTGCCAAGCTTTCGGCCGCACTCCTGGACCGCCAGTTTGATTTCCTTGATTATTTCCGGGTAATGGGCTATCGCCTCCTTACTCTCGGAAGTGAACGGCACCCAGACGGACGCGATGTGTACCATCAGAACCAGAGGCCCCCTTGGCAATGCACCTTTGCTCTGGCTCAAACCGTAATTGCGCCAGTTCGTCTCAACCACGGACTTGAACACGGCACCCGCAGACTGCTGATACAGCAGCGGAACTCGGTTGGCGATGCGCTTGAGCTGCATGATCGGCTGCTTGTCATCGTCGTCACTGTCGTCGGTCTCACCCTTGAAACCGTAGGCAAGTGCGGCTTCGATGATGAAAGGATTGCCGCGGTAAACTGCTGGCTTTCGTGTGCAGCTTGCGTAGAAGTCTGCGTCCACTACACGCTCGAGACCTTCGATAAGGTTCTCTTCACCGATCGGTCCGATACAGTCGGTGGGCGGGGCCATGATCTTGGTCTGCCCGATCTCCTTGTGCAGCTTCTCAGCCTGCTGCAGGGTTATTTTAGAGGGTTTAACGCTGAGCAGCTTCGCATTCTTGCATATCTTTCGTGAAAGGGGCTTGCTCACCCTGCTGAAATCCTTGTTCAGAAATTCAGGCAGACTTTTGCCCTTCGTGTCTCGCGCCATTTTATAAAGCATACCCAACTCGACGCCATACGGGTGAGGCTTGATCTCGACAGGCATAAAAGGCAGCTCGTCCGTTTTTCGCGGGAACTCGTATGTATTGCCGTCCGGAGCGTTATAAACAAAACTCACGTGGGGATTCGCCATCGCGGTCTGTTCGATGTACTCGTCAACGGACTGCTTGCCCCGCAGATATCGCCCTTCCATGGTTATCGAAACCGCTGTGCCGGTGGGCAATTCGAAATCACATTCCTCGTCATACACAATATCAGGGCGATTCTTTGACGTATCGATCTGCACATGGCAGTGATAGGCGGGCTTGTTCTTGTTGGTTCGGCTGACAACCTGCACAGGCTCACCCGTGGTGATCAGGCCATACATACCCGCGGCACTGATACCGATACCCTGCTGGCCGCGGCTCATCTTCAGCCGATGGAACTTACTTCCGTAGAGAAGCCTTGCGAAAATATTCGGCACCTGCTTTTTGACGATACCAGGCCCGTTGTCGGTAACCTTGAGTACGAATCGATTGTCGTAATTCTCCACCTGCTCGATGGTAACCCTGATCGAAGGGAGAATATGGCCTTCTTCGCAGGCATCCAATGCGTTATCGACAGCTTCCTTCACGGCCGTCAGAAGCGCCTTACGCGGATTGTCAAATCCGAGCAGGTGCCTGTTCTTGGCAAAAAATTCACTGATGCTGATATCGCGCTGCTTGGTCGCCATGCTCTCAGCGGTGGCCGCAACGCTTTGTTTGCTTTTTCTGCCGCGTCGCTTGGTCTTGGGTTTTTGCGCAACATCCTGTTGCTGCTCAACGGCAGTCTCTTCGCTTCCGAAATTGAAATTCATTTGTTCCTTTGCAGCACTTCCTTTTGCCGACATAGCTTCTGACTCCTGACCGGACGATCAGCCCTTCCGGCATACTATTAACAATCAAGGTTTTACAGGCCAGTCAAAAATAAAAACGGCCGGACTCCTGAGAGCCCAGCCGATGTGATCTTTTACTGATCGCGTACCTGGTTCAGGGCGTTCTTGATCTCGCCGCCTGTCAGAGCGTCCGCGAGAATTTGTGCAGCCTCAACTGCAACCTGAACCTGTGCCTCTGCAGCACTTGCGCCGAGGTGAGGCGTAACCAGACAATTGTCAATATCCTGGAAACGCTTGTTCTCAGGCGGCTCCTGCTCAAATACGTCGAGTGCGGCACCTGCGATCTTACCCGCTTCAAGCGCGTCATACAGATCATTTTCGTTTATGATGCCGCCGCGAGCACAGTTCACTACCCGTGCGGTGGGCTTCATCATCTCAAACTGATCTTTGGCGATCATATCTGTAGTGTGCTCATTCCTTGGCACATGGACAGAAATATAATCCGCTTCCTTGAAGATATTGTCAAGGTCATCAACTACCTGGACACCCAGTTCTTTCGCTTCATTCGGCACCGCGATCGGATCGTAACCGAGAACCTTCATGTCGAAACCGGTCGACATCTTTACAACCGCCATGCCGATCCTGCCAAGTCCGATCACACCCAGCGTCTTCTGGTAAAGCTGGTTACCCATATATTTCTTACGATCCCACGCACCGGCTTTGAGGCTGTTGCAGGCAGGAACGGTGTTACGGCTCAGCGCCAGCATCAGCGTCATTGTCTGCTCAGCAGCAGCGATCGTGTTGCCGCCGGGGGTATTCATTACAAGCACGCCATTGTTTGTGGCAGCAGGGATATCGATGTTGTCTACACCGACCCCGGCCCTTGCGACACCGCGAAGCTTATCGGCACACTCGAGGACCCTGGCGGTGACCTTGGTGGCACTTCTTACGATAATTCCATCGTACTCTGAGATACATTCACACAACTCATCTTCACTCATGCCTGTTTTGACGACAGGTTTGATTCCATCGATTGATTCCAGAAGATCGATACCTTCTTGCGCCAACTTGTCAGCAATGAGAATTTTTACCATTATCAACTCCGAAAAACATCATTAATAAAATTACCAGTTATACGCTTCATCTCGTATGTCACTTACTTTCATTTCGTCCCTTGGGCAATCAAAGAGCCGGTTCGTTATTGTCCGGGCCGTAGCGGCTGCCAGCCTTTGTACTGCGGAATCCCTGTTGGTGTCCAGTTCCACGATCGCGTCCACGGGCTCGCCTTTTTTGTCAGGCCAGACAATGGTTCCGGTATCGCTGTCGAACAGGACACTGCGTGAAAGCAGAGAGCCCCTATAATAACTCTCTTCAGTCATCCCGTAAAGCTCATAATCCTCGATAAGCACGTATAAAACGAGCCCCGCACCGAGCTCCTTGCCAACTTCGGCTGGCGTCATGAGGCTGAAATCGTCCCGATTCTGTCTCAAATAATCTATACCCCGGCGAGAGACTATGTTTGTTGATTTTACCCCGGTTCGGCCTATCAGATAATTCTCGAATGTCTGGGCAACGCTCCTTCGGAAGGTCAGGCCGACGTTGGCTCCGCTGACCTCGTCTACGAAAACGAGTATTTTGCGGTCCTGCTGATCCTTGATCCTGTATTCCGCGGGTATTTTCTGCTCATGCCACGTTGGCGACGCCAGAAAACCTAGTATAGTGCAGCCGCCGTTAGGTATCGCAATGACCGCGAGCAACAGGCACAAACAGATTGTTGAGGCAGTTCTCATATAGACCTCATTCACTATAAACTAAATTCCTCTACACTTTCAAAAACACATAACCGCCGCTCTTGTCATCGATTCGCCAGGTCCCGGGCCAGCGTCACGGCCCAGCCGCAGGCCAGCACGAAAACCAGAAACAGAACCGAATACGAAACCAGTCGACCGAAGGTGTTTGTATCGAGCAGCCTGAATTTTATCCCCAAAACAGCAATAATCAAAGAAATTCCGCCTATTAAGGCCGCAAAGCTGAACAGAACCCCTCCCGCAGGCTGGACCCTAAAGGCTTCGAGTATATGCCCTTGCACAAATGCTTCACCCGAGCGGGTAATATAGCAGCCAGGGCACGGTATGCCGAACTTTTGCTTGAAACCGCAAACGCCGGTGATGGCGCCGACCTCGATTCGATCGGTCGCACCGAGCCATAGCAGGTAGAACCCTCCAATAACCGCGAAAAACACCGCCGCAGCGGCAATCCTTTCACCTATTGAAGCTTTTGAGAACCTTTTTATTAAATTTGTGTGTTGGCTTGGGCTCATTCTTGCGTTAACATAGGTAATCAGCTAATCAAAGTCAAGTTGAAAGGATTCCGACGCATGGAACACGCGTATCTCAGCAGGCTCCTTGAAGTGGCAACAGTGGCGGCTCGACTTGCGGGCCAGCGTGCCATGGAAGAGATCAAGTACACCAAGACCAGCATCAAAAACGAAAATGAGATAGTAACGTCGGCCGACCCACTCTGCCAGCGAATTATCATCGACCGCATACAGGAGACTTTCCCGGACCACGGATTTATCGCCGAAGAAGGAGATGACGGGAGCATGCTCTTTCTCGCCCCTCGAACCCGCGAACCGATCTGGTGGGTGATCGATCCCATCGACGGCACAGCGAATTTCTCGCACGGCATACTGCATTTCACCGTTTCCGTGGCAGCAATGCACAACGGCGAGCCGGTGGTTGGAGCGGTATTCGAACCCTCGACCGACTCGATGTTCACAGCCGTCAAGGATGACTATGCTCAGCTTAATTATTCGCGTATAGGCGTAAGCTCGGAGAAGATGTCGTCATTTACAAGCGTTGCGATCGACAGCCATTTTCCCGACTCGGCCCTGTCATCCATAAACGAACTCATGCAGAACACCAGATTCAGGGCATTGGGTTCAGCGGCTCTGAATTTGAGTTATGTAGCGAACGGAGGGCTGGTTGCAGCGCTGGCTTCGACGGCAAAGATATGGGACATCGCGGCTGCGGCACTGATCGTCGAATGCGCAGGGGGCAAAGTGACGACACTTGCGGGAGAACCGCTGTTCCCGATGGACCTGGACAAGTACGAACCTGCCGAAGTTTCAATTCTTGCTTCGAACGGCAAGGTGCACAAAGAAATTGTGGATATGTTCTCAGATTAGAGCAAAAATACTATTTTTGCAAATAAAGGCTGTAACGGCCGAGCAACAAATGCGTCATTAAAAAGGAAAAGTTCAATATTCTATTCAGGAGACTGCAATGATGCCCAAAATCAAAACTACTTTAATCGGGTTGATAGCCCTGTGTGTCTGTATTTCGTCAATCGCGGTCGCAGACTACCTGAGCGATCAGACGCTGAAGCTGGCGCGGGATCGTCAGGTGAAAAAGAAAGAGGCCCAGCCGCGAAACTCTTATATCGAAAAAATACGAACCAGCCAGACTACCGCAGCAGTCGCACAGCCGCAGCAGGAAGAACCTGAAACCGCTCCACGTGATCCGCAGCCAGTCAACGCGGAACCAGAAGTTGTCAGCTCTGACGATCAACTGCTGAACATGCTGCCTGCCGACAGTGTGTTCTGTCTGCGGATCAACAATTTCAACAACGCCCTTTCAATGCTCGATCAGTACCTGATGGGTGTCTCCCCCGTTCCGGTCGGCACTATGGCTCGCCAGCAACTTGGCTCGCTGCTCGGAACGCCTATGCTGCAGGGAGTCGACACCAACGGCGACTTTGCCCTGCTCGTAAATGCTCACCAGCAGTTCGGCATACTCGTCCCAGTAACAACTTATGACGCATTCATCAACGCTAATCAGAACGCAGGCGTACCCGACGAGAACGGCATAGCACAGATAACATCACCCATGATGCAGGGCAGTGCCATCTATGTCATGCAGGTGCCCGGCAAGAGTATGGCAATGATGACGATCGGCGTTCCCGAAAAGCAGGCCCTGCTCGACCTCGTCAACTCTCTGTCCGGCGAGTCGCTGGCATCAAACCTGACCGGCAGTGAACAGAAAACCGCGACATCTCAGAATCTCTGGGCCTACCTGAACATGCAGGCCATTAACCGCAACTTCGGGCCGATGCTCGAGATGTTCAAACAGCAGGCTCTCGCCGAAATGCAGAAGGATATGACGGGGCAGCCAGGTATGTCCAATGTGCAGCCGGATAAGGTTATAGAGCTGTATTTCGACATGGCACAAAAACTGCTCCAGCAGAGCGACAGCATCACACTTGGTCTGGAATTCACTCCCGACATCATGAAAAAGCACATCACATACACGGCTCTTCAGGGCTCAGATGTCGCTGAGATGCTCACAAAAAATCTGCCTGTAGAGCCGGGCTTTAAAATGCTGAAATATTTGCCGGCTGATCAGGCAGTCAAAATGGCCGCTAAATACAATCCGCAGACTTTCGAAAAAATAAACGTCAGCATACTCGAAATGCTCAGCGAAACACTTCTTGCGGATGACTCTCAACTTGCCGAAGAGCTCAAGCAGATGGCTGTGGATTCTGCCCAGGCAATGGGCAATGAATTGGCCTTTACATTCAGCTATACGTCCGGGCAGCCGCCTTTTGAGCTGGCATATGTGATCAAGAACGCCGACACTGCGGCTTTCAAGAAACTAACACAAGGCTCAGGCGAACTGATTACGCAGATGTATGAAGCCATGGGTCTTCCGCTGTCTGTTGACATTTCTTTGCAAGAAGACCAATTTACCCACAAAGATATCGCCGTTGATAAGATCCTGTTCAATCTTATTTTCGACGAATCTGAAATGGAGGGACAAGACACCCAGATGCTCCAGCAAAGCATCGATGCAATGTATGGTGATTCGCTGGTTTACAATGTAGCGTCCACTGACGATGTGATGCTGCTGACGATGGGTCCTGAGGGCGAGACCCAGATGAAGCAACTGATCGACAAAGTCACCGGCATGACCACTATGGCGCTTGCCCCTGATATCGCGGTAGCTTACAACAACATAGAAAACATCGGCTCAGCGGACTTTATCGGATCCGTAAATATAATCCGCATAATGAGCGGCCTCGGTGAAATGATGCAGTCAATGCAGGGTCAACTCGGCCCGGCCGCTGGAATGGGCACCATGTTCGCCGAAAGCTTTAACTTGCCGACCAACAGCGCGTTCGGTTTCGGCGGCAGCATCGACAACGGACAGGTCAACATAACAGGAGTCTATCCAAAGCAGCACCTTATGGAAGTCATGGCCGGCTTCATGCAGTTCCAGCAGCAGATGATGCAAATGCAGATGCAGCAGATGCCTCAGCAGAACGGAATGGGCGGACAGTCAGAACCTTTTGAAATGGAGCCGTTCGGCGGATCAGAGGACGCTGAGATCGAGTTCAAGATGGATTCGCAGCAGGACAGTGTCAGCATCGAGATCGTCGGTGAGCTTTCGGACGCACAGAAGGACGCCATTAGTGAAGACATTAAGAAGATCATCAAACAAGATGCAAGCTGGCACTCCATCGGCAGCAGCACGATGAACGGCAGGACAACCTACACCGTTTCGCCCGTAAAGGATATCAACGCTTTCGCTGAGAAGATTGAATTCGGCGAGGTCCAGTCAATTCAGGACGGCAAGATAACGGTCAAGATTCAGAACTGAAACTGACCAACTGACAGCGATATAAAAAAGACCTCGGCTCAATCACGAGCCGAGGTCTTTTTCTTTTGATACTCAAACTTTCACACTACCGCGGATTTGGTACCGGGTGCAGCGCCACAAGCTCCGGCTCATCGTCCGGGCTGTACACGTTGCTGCGGTCGTAAATTGCGATCATCCTCTTCTGAGGGCCGTTCTCACCCAAGCGGACCGTAATGTACGCGGTGAACACGTCACTGCGTACCGTAAACACATTCGCCACCCGCGAAAGGATATAATCGCGTTCCTCGAAATCGTCCTTCATCAATGGATCCGTGCCGGCAAGATCCTCACTGTCCTCAGCCAATGCCTTGAAACCGGGCACTTCAAGCAGATCACCCAGACTCGCAAACGGTCCGGTAGTATCACGAGACTCAACGATCGCAGCCGCTAGTGCATCCCTGTCCCAGTCACCATTGTCCGGTATCGCAGCCCGAATGACTTCCTTAGTCGCTGTATTGACATTGATCCTGCCCGGCAGATCACCCTCGGGCCGATTCAGCAGACAGACATAATCCAGCAGCGAAACATCCCCAGCCGCAGCAGCTTCAATATCGAAACGAATGTTCGATTCGGCACTGTCGGCTATACGAGACGTCAGCGTATTCGGATCACCGTCAACATGAACCCGCAAACCAGTCGCAACTTTCTCAAGATCAAGCAGCGTCTCTATCGCCTCACCATCATCCGCAACAGGCAACTGGTAACTGTGAGCGTCAGGAAGAGCAGCCGTATTTGGCTGGGTCAAAACCCAATCACCTGCAACGTCAACATATTCACAGCTCCCGGCATCAGCAAACTTCCAGCCGCTTTCATCACGCTCGCACGAGAACTGACCTGCACTGGAATTCTGAGCAGCCTGATCGATCCTGCCTACCAACTCACTTACATCTGCCGAAGGCACCATGTCGACAGCCACATACTCTTGTAGATCGGACGAAAGTTCGCTTGTAGTCGGGTCGAGGCGCATCAGATACACTGCCACATCTCCACCGTCCGGGCTATTAGGATCGTAAGCAGACTTTATCTCGCTAATTATATCCCCGTCCAGCATTGTATTCATGATCTTCTGCCGACCGAAGGGCTCGGCATTGCTATCATTATAAGGACCGACCACTGTACCTGCATATGTAGGTGTAAGTTTGCGAACCTCACCAGTCGAACCGACTCGTACTCCCCATTCATCAAGTGAAAAGGACTTATCATATGGATTCAAAAGACCCAGCCCAACCGAGGTTATCTCAAAAGTACCGCCAACATCCGAACTGGCCATGTAAAACTCTGAAATAAACGGTTGCTTTTCATAGCCGAATACCACCTCGTCGGCCACATCAGTTCCCAACCCAAATTCAATCTCTAATAGAGTGCCGGAACCGTCCGTGATGTCTATCTGGTAGTTTGTAGTATCGTCAAAATTCAAGGCATCAAGACTAACATCAAGTATTAACTGCTGAACTATATCACGATCGATATAGGTGATGTCTTCTGACTGTTGACTGCCGTAGTCAGCATCAGCAAACGGCCCGATCAGCCCATCGGTATTGGTGCCATCCATGTTATCTATCAGATTCGCAACCGCCTGTCCAGCTCGTACTGCAGCATCATGGGGATCTTCATCGGGATACTTTTCAATATAGTAAGCCCTGAATGCGTACAGTGACTGCAGCACTGTCTTGCGCACTTCCAGTTTCTCTTCCTCGGTTGCATCGGGTGGCAGCATCTTTAATTCACGCAGATTCACAGGACCTCGGTACGGCATGAAAATGTCCGCGGCCGCTGGCCCATCGTAATCAGCGTCGATATTATCAATGTACCACTCAACCACTCCGGCAGGCGTAAGGAACTCGTCAGCTCTGTCCCTGTCCAGCAAACCTAACTCGCCATTGACATAAGGGTAAGCCTGCTTGCCCAATTCCCTGTCAAAACTATAGAAAGTGCAGACATGCCGACGGTCATACCTGTATGGAGCAGGATTGGCAGGATCAGACCCATCTGGCAAGGGGTCAGAAAAATTCCGGCTATCCATTCGCCATGACCACCGACCGAAATTGTCGAAATACTCAGTTGCACCGGTGCCCGGATTCCTTGCCTCAAAATTGCCTTCCTCAATCGGTATAGTTAACGTACTGTAAATACCTCCGCCAGAATCAAGGGTGTAGTTAAGAACGTCCTTACGCTCAAAGCGTGACTCTACCTTACTTGTGAGCAAAAATCTGTTCCGGATTTCAAGTTCCTCAGCTATGTCAAAAAGATTAAAAGCTGGCCCAGGTTGCTCAATATTTAGAATAACATTATCATGCCAGAAAGCTGGATTCAAAGAATCAAAGTTAGTATCATAATCTACCCACCTTGCACGTTTAAGATTGTTAGGGTCATTCGTCTCCTCATTCCAACCACCACCACTGTCCAATAAAGCAGCATCTGAGCCTCGAAGGAAACCGTTGTAATCAACTGCCGATAAATACCGCCCCTCACTATCGCCCGGACATTCAAGAGCGGTGTTCAGATTCAGCATCGCGCAATTATCAACTATACGCACTGCCGCATATATATTTTCCCCGCGAGTACCTGTTATGCCGGGCACAATCATCCATATGCTATCGGAAACACCGTCACCGTCTGCATCTGCCAGCAAAGAATCGAAGCTGATAGGTTCATTGTCGGAAACAACATCCGCAACAACATCATTAAAGTTCGCATAACCAGGAAAAACCTCATACAACCTGCTAACCTGATCCCACAGAAATTCGTCATCACCCGGATCAAAAGGCGTGCCGTTATCCGAGTCCAATCCCGGTTCAACCGACGCAAGCCACGGCTGCTGCGCTGTCGGCTCATCGTTCCACGTGCCGTCCGGATCGAACAGATCGTCCACCAGCACCTCGCCGATGTGCGCCGTAACAGCCTGGGCACCTGCGTCTAGCTGTTCGTTTTCGGCTATCGACGAAGTCGCCATCTCTTCCAGCCGGCTCATCATCAGAAAGATCACGCCGATCGCAGCCAGCAGAACGGTAACGACCACCACGAGCAGCAGAGCGGACCCCCGCCTGCAATTATTCGTTGTATTTGCATTAGAATGCATGGTTATACCCCTGAACATAGCTCCCCCGCTTCAAAGCTATAAAAGAACAAATCAGTTCAGCTCAACAATGTAGCTGAATCTCTTGCCGTTCTCGAAAAAACCGTTTTCGTCATGGATCGTAAACGTGAATTTCAACGCCCTGCCCAGCCCCGGCGCTTCCTGCAAAGCCAACGTCCCAGTGCTTGCGTCCGCCGCCCCCGCACCGCTGACTGTAAAATACGTACCGCCGGGTTGATATAGAACCACAGGTGAATCAGCAGAAGAAATGCCTAACGTAGGATCAAGCGGAGAACCTCCAGCATCAACGAATCTGTCCGAATAGTCATCACCGAAATCCCATTCGCCGCTTGGATCAATCTGTGGATACCAGCCCTGAGCAACTTCACTCCATGCCTGAACACGAAATTCACTAACACCCTGGCTCAACAACTGGTGCAGACCTACAGGAGCCCCATCGGGTGTAGCATTGCCAAAAAGATCAACCGTGGAATTGGGCGAAACTATCAGCCCACCCTCATCGCCGGAACTTCCCATCAGATCAATCGCAAATATCTGTGCCAGAAGGTCGGACTTGTCGCTGGCACCGGTTGCAGAGAATGTCAAATTCAACCAGCCGGACATAGTAAGTGCATCAAACTCAAAAAAGCTGTTAGGCACTGAGAACGGAACTGTAGCACCTTGAAGCGTACCGCCGGAAGGATCGGGAAAATCCACGGGATTATCATTCTTATCATAAACAGTCATGGCCGTATAAAGATGCTGTGACCGGGCCAGAATTCTGTTTTGAGGCATCAGATCAATTGCAGAATTCCCTCCTGGATCACTTGCAAGTGCATAGCAGACACGTGCCAGGTTCCCATTGAGCATCTGACCGTCTGTGCTAGTCGTGTCGGTTCGCCATGTTCCATACGTCGCAAAATCTCCATCCGCGAAGAACATGATCCGATCCAGCCGGACGTACTCATCTGTCGTACCGTCGCCGTCATGATCCAACGGAACCGCCTGCCATGCGACCGCAACCTCGCCGGTCTCCTGCAGCCCGCGAAAATCCGCCTCTAGCTGCTGTGTGATCGCCCGCAGCTTGCTCGACACTTCCGACGTCGCCTTGGCCGCCCGATGCGCCTTGATTGCCTCGCTGAAAACCACGCCAGAACCGACCAGCAACGCCAGCAGCAGCGCCATGGCAAGCATGAGCTCAATTATCGTAAATCCTTTTCTCATAAGCTGAAAACCAGCCCAATTTAAAGTCAATTAAAACCGCAGCATATTCTTATGATAAACGCCCACGCACGGACTCTTGCCGCCACCAATAGCATGAGGAATAAACCAGACAGGCCAATCTTTTAGATAGGCTTCTACTTCCCCTGGGGTATCAACCCAACTGGGATATGTCATAGAAAAATCCTTTGCTAGAATAGCAGTCAAGACATCACCTTTAACTGCGTCACTTTTATCATCTGCACTTTCAGTAATTTCAATATTAGATATTGCTAGCAACCTACCAGCCCTATCGTCAACGACAGAAACATTCTCAGTCATAAACTTCGCGAGCTTGAGGTTTTCTTTTTTATCGTAACTCAGGTCTGATGATGTCAACCAGGAAACTTCGAACCCCGTAATCAACCCACCTTGAATTTTGTAGTCAACAAAAACCCTCATCGGCCGAGGCAATGGACTTGTAATGAGATTGCCGGAAACATTTACATAGGGATAAACCTTGTTTTCGATTCCCAGCCTGCAAACGAATACCACAGCATCAAATGTGCGATCCGTGACGGCAAAATTATCAACATCATCATTATACTTACACAAAGCAGACCAGTGATAATGCTTGGGACCGTCAAAGGTCTCAGTGGACGGGTAAGCAGTCTCGTTGGAAAAATCCCATATATCATTACCCTCGCCGTCCTTAGCAAGAGGATCCCACGGCCAACCAGTCACATCCACCAGGTCTACATAGACATCATTAACTCCCGTCGTGACAAGAGTTCCATCAACATCATTTGGCACAATGTAGGCATACTTATCGCTTGCCGCCACTGCTTGATAACGTATGTTTGCATTATCAACGGTCTCTTGATCAACGTTAGCTACGCCATACAACGGCATCTTCACCGCCGCTTCATCCGCCGCGACCGCGCCGATGGTCCTTTCGGTCGACATCGCGGTCAGCTTGATAGCCGCGGGCCACATCGCCACGATCAGCATAAAGCCGACCGCCAGTATGCCCGCCGCGATCATAACCTCCAGCAGCGAAAACCCCTTGTTTTTATATCCAAAGCTCATCAAGCTTCTGTTCCCATCCCGATCCACGGAAAGATCAAAAAATCATTTATTAACAACTTCGCCCGTGTACGAATTTATATAAACGTTTTCGGCATTTCTTAAATATCGCGTCCACCTCATAGTTGGCGGCACCTTTTCAAACGCAAGTCGATCACACACAATAAAACTCTTTCGCGAAGTCTCAGGGCCGTAACCAAGATCGGGTGAATAATCAGCTCCAGTCAGACAATACCCATCTTGGTAAAAAAGAGCGGCACCAGATTCGACTGCTGCTTTTTTGTTAAATATCTTGTCGTCGCTAAGTTGGTCATTCGATTCCGTGTTTGGTATACCTTCCCTATTCCTGACACGAACAGATCTTGCAATCAATCTTCCAGAAGGGCCAAATACTACAGAAAACGTCGAGGTTTCATTTAATTCAACATTTTCATCAAAAGCTTCATTATCACCACCTCGGTGCTCTTCTTTGACAACGACTTTGAAACCTTTTTTTTCCCGTACAATATTTGAATATCCATCTAATACTAACACTTGCTCAGGCAACTTGTTGGGTTTCCTACCTGGCACCGCTCTAAATCCATTTGCATCCAGCTCCGTTGCGCCAGGATCATAAATTACCAGCACCATATACTGTCTGCCGTCGCGGGCCCGCTGAAAACGCACGCCTGCGTACGTCTGCTCCTTCAGCGCTATCGCTCTGGCATTGCCCAGAGCCTTGCTGATCACCGTCTTTACGTTGCTGCCGGAATTGAACGACTCCTGAATAGACTTGACCGCGGGCACACCGATCGCCACCAGCACCGCGATGATCGCGATCACCACGAGCAGCTCAGTAAGCGTATAACCGATTTTGCGCTGTTTACGTGCCATCAAAGCCCCGCCCATCGAAGATTATTTCTTGTCGAAATTATAAATGTCATCACTTGTACCATAACGCCCGTCAGCACCGGCACTGTGCAGAATAAACGACTGTGCCCGGTAAGGCCTCGAGTTAGTAGAAAAATTCGGGTTTTCGATTTTTTTCAAAAAGTAGTCCCAAAATGTACCCGGTCCGTTCAACATATTCGCACCTTGAACTGATGGAGCAGAACCAAGCCCATATATCACCCTATTGCAAATAGGATTGTATACATTCTTATCAGTATTATAGTACAAATAGTCAGTTGTACCCAGTTCTGAATGCCCAAATTTAGACGTATTGGCTTTATAATAAAGAACCGGCATGCCGGTTTGTTCCCCGGATATTCGACTCTTAACTAAACCATACTCATCACTAAGCACAAAAGTAGCTGGATTAAGACTGGTCGACGTTAAAGCAGTATCGGGATAAATTGCGGAAAGACGCGTAGCATTTGCGTTTTCGATTTCAACGTAAGGCCCCTGCCTGGTACCTATTGGCCGCTGTTCATCAGTGACAGGATCCGTGTACATTCCATAAAAACTCATGTCACCATTGAAACTACTGCCTGTATTAACACCAAACCCGTCCTGGCCAATGATCGCCTCAGCCAGCCTCTGCGCACCCGTATATGACGTATATTCATATGTACCAGATACATCGCCACCAACAAGCACATCCGGCGGATAATCACCGAAATCGTTTTTAAACGCCTCCAGCCCCACCTCGAGCGTGCTGAACTGTGCCTTTTGTTTGACACGGTTGGCCGTATCCCGCACCATGCTCAGCGCCGGCACGAGCATGCCAATCACAACTGCGATAATACCGATCGTTACCAGCATTTCGACCAGCGTAAAACCGACATTCCGTTTATTATTTCTTCTCGCAAACATTTGCTCTACTCCAAAAAGCTTTCGCTTTAACATTGCCGCCCCGATTACCGGTCAAAATTGGTCACGTCGTCCTTCGTACCGAACAAACCGTCGTACCCAGCCGACCACAGAATATAGCCGTCCTTATTGTACGGCCTGTAATAGTCTTCACGCGACCGTGGATTGGTTATCATTTCGTAAAATTTCACTGCGGTCAGCTTGTGGGTATAGTCGTCATTGCTCAAAAGGTCCTGTGTAGCTTCCAGATGACCCAACGGCATTAACCCGCTATTATCATTGTAGTTGTATATCCAATCGTTAAAGATAGTGGGGTCGGTTATCCCCGACACATCCTTTGCATGCCTGCTCGAACCGCGATTTGCCTTATAATACAGAACCGGCGTACCGACTTTCACTTTCTCGCCGCCATAAGTGATCCGTCTGAGATCAAACGTGTCCGTCAGTACCGGCCCGCTGTTCCATTCCTCATCACTGCAATGTACTACGTCCGTCCCGCTGCCAGTTCCATAAGTATCATAGAGCTCGTCAACCTCGATCGCGACCGAATCATCCAGCGGAAAAGACGGCGGGTACCGCCTGTTGAGACTGCGTCTGCCGATGTCCGTTGTTTCGTCATTGCGATAAAGACTTGCGATACTGGCCTCGTCGCCGACATGCCACTTCGACTTGGGATCAAAGCCCCGCTCGTCCCTGCCCACCAGCGCCTCTGCCAGATGCTGCGCGCCATACACCCATTTACTGGTAGCAGGATCCTGCACTGCCTTCGATTCGGGCAGACTGCCGTGCCTTTTTTTGAAAAGCTCGAGCCCCACTTCCATACTGTGTATCTGCGCCTTCTGCTTGAGCGCCTTCGCACGCTTGCTGAACGCGTGCATACCCGGCACAAGCACACCGATAAGCAGCATGATTATGCCTATAACGACCAGCAGTTCCATAAGACTGAAACCGGATCGAACCTTATATCTCAAATGCCTTTCAGCAGTCATATCTATATCCTCTACTAGGATCACGGTTGCTGCAAGATCACTACCGCAGCCTGTCACGCCACAGCCGAATCACAGCCGAAGCAATGCAATACATCTATTCACTTGTCACGTCGTCCTGCGTAAATAACTCTTTATCAGGCCCTGCAAATCTCAGTTCGGGAAAAACATCCCCCGCCGAATATGTGTACTGCAGAGCGTTGCCCCACGGATCGACAATTCGAACAAGATCGATTCTAATGTCACCGTATTCAGCAACAAGAGCACTGCCCGCCGCGTCTTTGTTCGTTGTCACTCCGCCGCTAAGCGAATCAACAAATCCTTTGCTCCGTGCGCAATTGTCCAGAACATAAAACAAAGCTTCGCTCGATGCATATTCCGGCGGATTGGCAGCATCCACCGTAACAGTCCCGTCAGGTAATCCTAGCTGAGATTCCAGCACCGACTCCAGGGACGCATTATTAAATGAAACATCGGCCTCGAACGGAAACTCACTGGTAAACTCCAGGTACTGCTCGATCGCGGTGACAAGCACTTCGATCGTACTGTTGGCGAGCCTTTCGTCCGCCTGCTCTTTGAGACTCTTGCCGAGCCCGAGAACCAGCGACACGAGCACGCCGATCACGGCAATAACCGTAAGCGCCTCCACCAGCGTAAAACCGGATTTTCTATCGCAAGCTCTCATATTCTCGCTTTCTAACAAAGCCATCAGCACACAGCAACAAGCAAAACAAAGGGGCACGAAACTTCTAGTTGGCTAATTCTCTTTTGTGAAGTTGGTAATATCATCACTTGTGCCGTACAGACCATCCTTACCTGCTGAGATCAGGATATAAGTCTTAGCCTTGTAAGGAGAACTGATGGCAGATATCTTGTCATTGACGATCATATCATCAAAATCAGCCATATCGTTTGTGTCGTTAACGGCGCCAGACAGTGCCGCAATATTTGTACCTGCACCAACTTCGCCGTCAGCCAGCGGATGCGCGTTGCCGGTCACAGGATCTCCAAGATTTACGAGATTGAAGTTGTCAGAGTAATCATAGATATCGTCGTCAATATTACTTCCTGAGCCTGTGAAATCGTTAGCGGAATCCTGTTCATACCGATCCTTGTGAGCCTTAAAGTACAGTATTGGCATACCTGTCTTTACACCGGAATATCTTCCTTTTGCGAAAACATCACAAAGTACATAGTTGGCAAAATTCGTATCAAACTCACCGCCTTCATTGGTTTTGTAGATGTCCCAAAGCTCAAAAGCATTCGCATTCTCAAGCTCTATAAACTGCTCTTCGCGTTCTTCCAGATTTTGCTGGTTTGTATCATAAATAGTAACCGAATCGTCAGGGGACAATCCATCATTCATAAACTCAGACTTAGGATGAACACCAAGTAGGTCCCAGCCTACCATTGCCTCAGCGAGTTTGTTAGCACCAGCATACGTTTCAGCCGCACCGTCCAAAGCGCCGTCACCATCTTTATCCATATACATGTTGTCGCCGCTCTCGGGATACATGCCGAACTCATTTTTGAATAACTCGACACCGACCTCGATAGCATGAAACTGCGACTTCTGCTGGATCTCTTTGCTGTAGTCCCTGACCATATTAAGGGCCGGCACCAGCAGCGCGATCAGAATCGCGATCACGCCCATCACTGTCAGCAGCTCCACGATCGAAAAGCCCGACCTCAAGCTCGCAAACTTTTTCTCAGTTCTCATTTATCTGTCCTTTCCACTTGCAAAATATTGTATCGTATCATTTCTTTTCAAGGCCAGCACCCTCAACTTCACCGACCACATTCAACTACTACATAAGAACCTGGATGATCTTAACCATCGGCAGGAACATCGCCAGAACGATGGTACCAACCATACCACCCAGGAAGATGATCATAATAGGCTCGAGCAGCGACATCAGCGAACCTACCAGCACGTCCGCCTCTTCGTCAAAGTTGTTCGCAACCTTCTCGAGCATCTTATCCAGGTCACCTGTCTCTTCACCAACGTCCACCATATTCACCACGATAGAGTCGACCGTCTTAGAGGCCCGCAGCGGATTCGCAAAGCTGTCGCCCTGCCGGATCGAATGGTGAACCTTTTCGAGCATCCTCGCATAAACTTCGTTACCGGATGTATCCCGCGCAATGTTGATCGCTTCGAGAATCGGAACACCCGCACTGATCAGCGTACCCAGCGTTCGCGTCCAGCGGGCAACGGCTGTCTTATAAACGATCTTCTTAATAACGGGCGTGTGCAGCTTGACCTGGTCCACCACGTAACGTCCGTTTCGGAACTGTTTTATGAACTTGACAAATGCGATAATAACGAAAGGCGACGCAACGACCATACCGGCGTTCCACCAGTTACACAGCCAGTCACTAAGATCCAGAAGCTTCTGCGTAAGCCACGGAAGATCCGCACCGTCACCCATGTCACTCAGTACTTCGGCAAACGTGGGTATCACAAAGATCATCAGACCAAGAACGATCGCGATCGCAGCGGTCATAACCACGACCGGATAAACCATCGCACCCTTGATCTTACTCTTGAGCCGTTCACTCTTTTCCAGAAAGTCCGCAAGACGCGAGAGAATAACGTCAAGCACACCACCAACCTCACCGGCAGCAACCATGTTAACAAACAGCTCACTGAAGCACTTCGGGTGTTTCGCCATAGCTTCGGAAAGAGTCGCCCCGCCCTCGATATCTTCAGCGAGATATCCCACGACTCGTTTGAGCGTTCCGGGTTTCTGCTGCTGCTCCAGGATCCTCAGCGAGCGCAGGATCGCAAGTCCCGCATCCTGAAGCGTGGAAAGCTGTCGTGAGAACTGACAGATCTGCTTGGTCTTGACCTTACCGCTTCGGCGTTTCTTCTGCCGGCCGGTCTTCTTGACCTGGGTTTTCTTAGAACCACCCTTGGCTTCGACCTTGGTCGGGAAAAGACCCTTGTTCTTCAGCTTACTGATGGCTTCATCACTACTGAGCGCATCGATCTCGGCCTTTACTTCCTTGCCCTTGGCGTCCAATGCTTCATACTTGAATTTTGCCATTCCTAAAACCTCCCGGCAAGCCCCTCGGCCGGCCTGATAATAAGGTTCTCAATTATTTCGGCTATCCGGTTTCCCCGATCATCGTCTCGCGGGCAACTTCACTTATCGTCGTCTGACCGTCAAAGATCAGCTCCAGACCGTTCTCACGCAGAAGCTTCATGCCGCTCTTTCTGGCAGCGTCACGCAAAATATTCGTCGAGGCCTGGTTCATTATCAGGTCCCGGAGCTCGTCATCCATCGACATGATCTCGAAAAGACCCAGACGGCCCTTGAAACCGGTCTTGTTACATTTTTCACATCCCTTGCCGTAGAAGAACTTCTTGTCCTTCACGTCCTCAGGCGTCAGGTCCAGTTCCATCAGCTCTTCTTCACTCGGATCGTATTGCGTCTTGCAATTCAGACATACCTTTCGCACCAGTCTCTGTGCAACAACGCCCTCGAGCGATGCCGTAACAAGGAAGTGCTCCAGCCCCAGGTCGACCAGACGGGCAATAGTACTCGGAGCATCGTTGGTATGGACAGTAGTAAGTACAAGGTGACCTGTAAGCGAAGCCTCGATCGCAATCTTCGCCGTATCCAAGTCCCGAATTTCACCGACCATAACGATATCCGGGTCCTGACGCAGAATGGAACGCAGGCAACGTGGGAACGTCAGACCGATATCTGAATTGATCTGCACCTGCATCAAGCCGTCAATGTCATATTCGACCGGATCTTCGGTCGTGATTATCTTCGTCCCGACCGTGTTAAGGTCTTTTAGAGCGGAATAAAGCGTCGTAGTCTTACCGCAGCCCGTCGGACCGGTAACAACCACGATACCGTTTGGTTTATGGATCAACTGACGGAAAACGTTCTCTTCCCGCTCCCTGAAACCGAGTTTTGAAATATCCAGATTCACCTGGGCCCGGTCGAGAATACGAAGCACAACGCTTTCGCCGAACATCGTGGGCAGAATACTCACACGCAAGTCGACCGGCCGCCCTGCCACCGTCAGCGGAATACGACCGTCCTGCGGCAGCCGCCTCTCAGCGATATCCAGGTCAGCCATAACCTTAATACGTGAAGCCAGCGCCACCGCGATATGCTTGGGCGGCGGAACCATCTCATACAGCACGCCGTCAATACGATAACGCATCTTGAACTCGTCCTCGAACGGCTCAAAATGAATATCCGCAGCACCGTCACGAATGGCCTGCAGCAGTACGAGGTTAAGAAGACGCTTAACCGGACTAGAATCAGCCAGTTCCTGCAGCTCATCAAGATCGATACTGGCGTCCCGGCCGTCCATCTCCAGCAACTGACCATCCGCCTCGATCTCACCCAGAATCTCGCTCATGCTCTCGTTCTGTTCCGGGTAATACCTTTCCAGAGCTTCCTCGACCTCGGACTCATCGGCTATCTTGGTCACTATAGTATGGCCTGTAACCGTACCCAGATCCTCCGCGGTCCTGAAATTCTCGGCATTGTCTACCACCACAACAAGCTCGTTGCGCCCGGCATTGAATTCGATGGGAATGGCCCGGTAGTTGCGAGCCGTTTCAGAAGGGAGTTTCTCGATGATTTTGTCGGGAACTGCGACATTGCCCAACTCGCAGAATTCCAGACCTTTCTGGCCCGCCAGGGCAATTTTGAGATCCTGATCCGTAATAAGATCAAGTTCCTTGAGAACCTCACCAAGCTTTTTATCCCCCCCTTGTTTTTTCTGTACCTTGAGTGCCTCGTGAACTTTATCACGAGTCAAAACCCCCATTTTAATAAGCACTCGGCCGAGCTGACGACCTTTTAACTGCCGTACAGGAGGAACTGTGGCCATTTGAAACTCTCCAATGAATTCCGCACGCTCAAAGCATGCATATCAAATCTATTTACATCATACACCGTTAAATCGTCGATTTCAAGCCCATAAGAGCATGGACACTTAGTAAATAAGACACTTGTCCGGTGCCAGCCCTTCTTCGAAGGACTCAAAATCCACCAGAATCCGAAGAAATTACCCTCTAAAACAGGATTTCTTATCGGACCCTGAACTCAGAAAGAACAAGCGTTGCCGCTGAAAAATAACGCAACAACGCTTGATTTTTACTAATTAAGCACAACTTTTTCGGCTCAAGCACCAATAATGGGACGAATGTCTTCAAGATGCTTGCCCTCTCGACGAGCCTTGGCATCGGCCTTCTCTTTCAATTCGGATGGGTTGCGCGCCTTGTCCAGCATCTCCTGAAGCTCGATCTTGTCTTCGGCATACAGGTCCCAGAGGTGATCATCCAGCAACTGCATACCTACGTTCTTACCCGTCTGAATGCTCGATTCGATACGATACGTCTTATTCTCACGGATCAGGTTCGAAATAGCCGGCGTCACAAGCATAAACTCATAAGCAGCCACACGACCCTTGCCGCCCTTGAGCGGGCAAAGCGTCTGACTTAGCACCGCGATCAGGTTCGTACTGAGCTGAACTCGGATCTGCTCCTGCTGACTTACCGGGAACGCATCGATCAAACGGTTAATCGTACCCTGGCAACCCGTGGTGTGAAGTGTCCCGAATACAAGGTGTCCAGTCTCAGCAGCCGTAATAGCGGCTTCGATCGTCTCCAGGTCACGAAGCTCACCCACCAGAATAACATCAGGGTCCTGACGCAAAGCACGCTTTAACGCCTCGGCAAAGCTCGTAACATCGATTCCCACCTCACGCTGGTTCACGATGGCCTTCTTATGATAGTGATAGTACTCGATCGGCTCTTCAACCGTGATAATATGCACATCGAGATTAGTGTTGATGTAGTCGATCATGCTCGCCAGCGTCGTCGATTTACCACTACCCGTCGGCCCTGTAACCAGGAAAAGCCCTCTCGGACGTCGACAAAGCGCCGCCGCGACCTTGGGCAGACCGATCTGCTCGAAACTGAGCAGTTCGTACGGAATAAGACGCAGAACCATCGAAATATGGCTTCTTTGCTTAAAAATAGCGGTCCTGAATCGCCCTTTATCGCCAAATGCAAAACCAAAGTCCGTACTTCCCGTCTCCTGAAGCTCCTGCTGATTCTTGTCAGGCGTAATACTCTTCATCAAAGCAGACGTATCATCGGGGTCCATAACCTTCGTGTCCAGCGAACGCAGCCGGCCTCGAATACGCAGGACGGGAGGTCTGCCGGTAACGATATGAAGGTCGGAGCCGCCCATTTTAATACACGCTTCAAGCAATCTGTCAATATGTACTGTAGCCATCTTGCAATCCTATGAAATACAAATAAATACGATATGCAATGTTATTCGTCGATAAGGTCTTCACTCTGGGCAACACGTGCAACTTCCTGAGGAGTTGTCACGCCGCGGAAAACCTTCCTTTTGCCGTCATCGAGCAGGGTTTTCATGCCGCCCGCCCTGGCCGCTTTTCGCAGTTCACTCGCCGGAGCCCTCGCAAACGCCAGTTCACGGATCTGATTATTGAGCTCGAGCATTTCGAAAATAGCCATTCGCCCCTTATAACCAGTCCCCTGGCATGCAGCACAGCCCTTACCCTTGTAGAGCGTATGGTTTTTAATGTCCTGAGGCTTGATGCCCAGCAGCCGCAGAAAACGCGGATCAGGATCCTTGTCTTCCGCCTTGCACTTCTTACATATAACCCTGACCAGCCGCTGAGCCATGATCGCCTGAATGGAACTTGCCACCAGGAAAGGCTTTACACCCATATCGATCAGACGGGTGATCGCGCTGGGAGCATCGTTGGTATGTAGCGTACTAAACACCAGGTGACCCGTTAGTGCCGCCTGAATAGCGATATCCGCCACCAGAGCATCACGAATCTCACCCACAAGAATTACGTTTGGTGCCTGACGCAGCATGGAACGCAGGATCTTGTCAAAAGTAAGCCCGATCTCCGTTCGAACCTGGCACTGGTTGATTCCCTGAACATTATACTCAACCGGATCCTCAGCCGTGATGATCTTCGTATCAGGCCGGTTCAGCTCCTTAAGCGCCGAATAAAGCGTCGTAGTCTTACCACTACCGGTCGGGCCTGTCACCAGGAAAATACCGTTCGGACGCTTGATTATATTCTGGAACTGTTCGTAGTTGTCCTGCTCAAAACCAAGTGCCTGAATACCGATATTAACCGAATCAGGCCGCAAAATACGCAATACCGTACTTTCACCGTGGTAAGCAGGCAGAGTCGAAACACGGAAGTCGATATCGCTGTTATCGATGTGCCGTTTGATACGACCGTCCTGAGGCAGCCTTCGCTCACCGATATCGATACCCGACAAAATCTTCATACGAGCAAGCAGAGGCCCCTGCATATTCTTGGGAATATTGTCCCGCTCGATACAAACACCATCCACACGATAGCGGATCCTCACCCTGTCACCCAACGGCTCAAGGTGAATATCACTCGCGTTCATGCGAACCGCTTCGTCGATCAGCAGATTAACGAGCTTAATAATTGGCCCGTCGTCGCCCTCATCCTCCTGAGCCTTGCGGATCGTAGCCTCTAACGACTGACCCGCTTCTTCGAGTTCCGCGGTTGTAGCATCGATACTGCTCGCGATCTCATCGATGCTGTGCTTGAATTCATCCTCTTCCTCATCCTCGAGCCTGTCCTTGATCTTAGAAGGCGCCGCAAGACAGGGCTCGATCTCACAATTCAACCTGAAACGCAGCATATCAAGCAGGTCCAGATCCATTGGATCGCTGATAATGACTCGCATTGCCCCATTATTCTGCTCCAGAGGCAGCACCTGATGCTTTTTGCGTATCTCATCGGGAATGAGCTTCATCGCGCTGTCGGGTATATCAACCTTGTCGAGATTGACATATTTGAACCCGAATTGATGAGCAAGCGCTTTTGCTATCTGGCTCTCGCTGGCTTTGCCGGTTTCTATTAGCTGTTCACCAAGCCTTCGCCCGTTCTTCCTGGCCTCTTTGATAGCCTTGATCAGCGTTTCTTTGTCTACCAGCTTACTCCGGTAGAGTATCTCGCCTAGTTTCTTGCGTTTCTTAGACATGCTAACCTATTAACTAAGTCGGAATTCTTACAAAATGCCCATACAAACGACCACCAGTAAAGCTTCGGCGCAATTTCAGGGCGAAGTTATCACAAATTTTTGATTATACCAACCTCTACCCGCCCGGTCAACTGTTCAGTTTGCGACGCACAATATCCAATGCAACCATCGCAGCCCTCTGGCGAACCAGCTCACGGGTGTGCGAAAAAACCCTTCTCTCGACGTAAGAATCACCACGGAAATCGACAGAGATATATACTAGGCCCACCGGTTTTTGTTCGGTTCCGCCGCCAGGACCCGCAATCCCCGTTATCCCAATACCGATATCGGTCCCGGCCCGCTTTCGTGCTCCCTGCGCCATCGCAGCCGCAACCTCCGCGCTGACCGCACCTTTTTGTTCGATCAGCCTCGCATCGACCGCAAGCTCACTGATCTTCGCATTGTTGCTGTAAGTAACCCACCCGCTCAAGAAATATCTGCTCGATCCGGGCGTATCAGTAAGCATCTTCGCCACCAGCCCGCCCGTACAGCTCTCTGCGACAGTAATTGTCATCCCCCTCTCTGCCAGCAACTCTCCAACCACCTGTCCCAGCGTCTGATCATCCTCGCCAAAGACCAGCTCTCCCAGCCTTTCACGGATATCCTGTCTTACAGGCTCGATCAGTTTCTCCGCCTCTGCAACAGTCTTCCCTCTTGCCACCATGTGCAGCGTGATCACCCCGCCTCTGACCGTACAATTGACCAGCGGCTCACGATTCCGCTTCATCATATCGCCCAGCAAATCAGCGATCGTCGATTCACCCGTGCCGAAACACCGGAGCTTTCTTACGACAACGACTTCTCCGCCATCCAACTGTGCGAGTTCTCCGGAAATTTGCTCATCGAACATCTTCCTCATCTCCACGGGCACGCCCGGCATGCAGGCAAATATCTTCCCGTCTTTTTCAGCAAGTATCCCGCACGCGGTTCCGAGGTCGTTTGGTATATCCTTTGTGCCCACGGGCATAATGCCCTGCCGTTTGTTCGTCTCGGCCATCTCGATCCCGCGTTTTGCGAAAAACCTGCGTATCCTCTCGACAAGCTCCTCGCGTAATTCCAGCTCTACCCTGAGAAATCCTGCAAGAGCATCCCGCGTGATATCGTCATCCGTAGGCCCCAGCCCTCCGGTAACCAGAACCACCTCCGCCTTTCGTCCACCCAGAATGAGTGCTTCTTTTATCGCATCGATATCGTCGGGCACAACACTGGTCCCGACCACGGCAATACCTTTTTCCAACAGCCTGCCCGCCAGCCAGGCAGCATTTGTGTCCGCCGTCTGCCCCGCCAGTATTTCATTGCCAACACTCACCAGATACGCTTTTGCCATACCCGATCTTCCTGCCTATACATTGAAACGGAAGTTGATAATATCGCCGTCCTGAACAACGTAGTTCTTGCCCTCGAGCCGAGCCTTCCCCTTGGCCTTGCATTCCTTTTCGCTGCCAAGCTCTTTGAGATCCTCATACGCAATCGTCTCTGCCCGTATGAAACCGCGTTTGATGTCACTGTGTATCTTACCTGCCGCATCCAACGCAGTAGTGCCCTTCTCGATCGGCCATGCTCGCACTTCGTCGGGCCCGACCGTCAAAAAGCTGATCAGCCCCAGCGTCGAATAGCAGCTCTGCACGAATTTGTGCGCCGCAGGCTCCTCGATGCCGTAATCCGCCATAAACTCCGCCTTGCTTTCATCGTCCAACTGCGCGATCTCGCTTTCGACAACCGCACACATGGCGACCACTTCCATATCCTCACCTGCCACTTCCGACAGGTCGAATTCCTTGCCAAGATCGTCTTCGCTGACATTCATCACCACCATCAAAGGCTTGAGAGTCAGAAAACCAAGCGACTTGACCAAGGCATAATCTTCGTCCGTCTTGATAACCGTACTTGCAGGCTTCTCGTTCTCCAGCGCCTCCTGCAGCTTCAACTGCAGCGCAAGCTCCGCCTTGTCCTTCGCTTGAGTTTTCGAGGGCTTGTGAACCTGCTTTTCGAGCCGTTCGATACGCGTGGTAACAAGCTCCAGATCAGCAAGCAGAAACTCAGTCTTCAGCTCGCTCAGTTCACTCGCAGCATCCGAACCGCGATATGCACCGACAACCAGCACCAGCATATCGACAGTACGCACCTGATCGAACAGACGTCTCGCAGCCGCCCTGCCGCTGTCGTCTGCAAAAGACATCCCCGGCAGATCCAGACAATCGATCGTCCCCGGCACGGTCTTCTTCGGCTTGTAAAGCTCAGTCAGCCAGTCCAGCCGCTCATCGGGAACCGGCACGACTTCTTCATGTATATTCATCATCTCCGGCGAAACGGGCTTGCCGCTGATCGCCGAAAGGATCGTACTCTTGCCCGACTGCATCAATCCAACTAATGCTACTTTCACTTACACATCTCCTGATATCATTCAGATAGTTATTTTTCGTAGACGCTCTGACCGCGGGAATCATACGCGACAACAGCAGGGAAGTCAACGACTTCCAGCCTGCGAATTGCTTCGGTGCCAAGGTCCTCATACGCCACGATCTCCGACTTGACGATATGCTTGCTGAGCAGTGCCCCCGCCCCGCCTATCGTTGCAAAATGCACGGCACCGTACTTACTGCACGCATCCCGGACCTCCTGCCCCCGATATCCTTTACCGATCATGCCCCGCAGCCCCGCTTCGATCAGCCTGGGACTGAACGCATCCATTCGCGAGCTCGTCGTGGGCCCAGCCGCACCGACCGCCCTACCTGGCGGCGCCGGCGTAGGACCGACAAAATAGATCACCGCCCCATCAACCTCAAACGGCAATTCTTCGCCTTTATCAAGCAACTCACACAATCGCTTATGCGCCTGATCCCGAGCCGTATAAACCACCCCGCTGATTGCAACCTCCTGCCCAGCTTTTAGCTCACGCGTTACATCCTCATCTAACGGCGTATATATTTTTACAACAGTTTCCATATAAGTCCTGCAGTTCCTCTCAGTGACATTAACGTGCCTTATGCTAACACTGGGGCAGGACAATTTCGACATAAATTCAGGAATTCTTTTAGTAATTTGAGCGGTACTTATTCGAATTTGAGTACCGAACATACTAAAAAGCGATGATCGCGGTAACCGGATAATGGTCCGACGGATAACGCCCACCTTCATTATATCGCAGTATTGCGGCATCGAAAATTTCAACATCTTTCGAAACGAAAATATAGTCTATCCGCTTACCATCCGCATTTCCGTCAAACCCGTTAAATGTCCCACGCTCCCGAACTTCCGGACGCACTTGTGCAAAAGAATCAACCATACCGACCGGCACGGCCTGCCCGTCAATCTCAGACACGCCCCGCAGATATCTCATCTCAACGCTGTCTTCTCCCGCGTTGAAATCGCCCATCAGCACGAAATCCTCTCCACCCGCATACTCCTCGATACGCTCCGCGATCAGCCTGGAACTCCTCTCACGCGCCCTGGCGGAAACATGATCGAAATGCGTATTAAAAACCCAAAGAACCTCATCCGTCCGCCTGTCCACCAGCTTCGCCCATGTGCATATCCGCGTACATCCCGCCGCCCAGGTATTCGATCCCGCCACCTCAGGCGTATCGGACAACCAGAACGTATCATCTTCAGCCAGCTCAAAGCGGCGTGTATCAACTAAGATCGCGTTGAACTCGCCCCCGTCTTCGCCGTCATCCCTGCCGACGCCTACCTCTTCATAGTACGGCAGCCGCTCACGAATCCAATCGAGTTGAAAACGCAGCGCCTCCTGCAGCCCGACCACTTCCGCCTCGCTCCTGCGAATAATATCGAGCACCAGCTCCTTACGATACCGCCAGCTATTATCGCCGTCATCTGCCGTCCCGTATCGCACATTGAAGCTCATCACGTCCACACTGCCCACGGTCGCATCACTGCTCTGCTCCATCGCCTGCTCAGCCCCGCCTGCCTCTTCTTCAGCCTCGATCCTGGAAAAATAATTATGTCCGCACCCCCCTGCAACACTAAGTACAGCAGCAAAAAACGCAAAGCAAACAAACTCAATCAATTCTCTTCTTCGCATCTGTCTCATTACTCCTCAACTTTCCAACACTGCTCTGTCCTTGTAACGCCCGCTGCTTCGCTGAAAGATCATCCTACCAACCTCACAACCGAGATGATGAGCGATCATAGGGCACTTTGCTTTCAGAACAAAGAAAACATCCTTATCAACTTCACTCAGTGTCTCATAGTTTCCCTGGCCCTTTGCGATAACCATATCCGCTCTGTTGAAATGATCCCTAAAACTCTCACTGCAGCTTTGCAGTATCGTCCCCGGCGCATTGTCCCCGTTGTCGATCACTTCCACTATCCCAGTCAAACCGGCGTACTCCGCATCGACCATCGTAATATCATTTATGATCGGCCCGCCGCGAACAGCAAAGGTGATCTTTTCAGGCCCAAGCTGCTCGATCAGTATGCGGTCAAACACGATCTCACCCGCATTATCGCCCAGATACAAAACGCTATCCGCATCTGCATACGCCGCCGCAAGCTCCTCTACCAGATGATGATCAAACTCTCCCGTGACGCACTCCTCCACAGTACTCTCGACCATGTCGTTCTCAATCGATGCCTGCACACCGAAATCGATTATATTTCCCGCTATCGCAAGCCTCACCGCCATCTCCAGCGGATCGTCAGCATTCTCAACCCGCTTTTTTAGTTTCGGATACCACGACATGGCAAGCTCATTAAAGTGTTTCTTTATGTCTTCATATGGATCACGAATACCCGTAAGCTCCCTCAACAGCCGATGGATCTCCTTGCCCATCGCCGGCGGGTTCTGATCCAGATCCATCTCGCTGGCCATCCGAAGGACCTCACGAACCGCTTTCTCATGGATTTCCTGATCATCAGTAAACAGCCGGCAGCCGTCGATAGCCTGCCTTACAAAACACGGAACGCAGTCTAGATAAGTTTTCATCAGAGATTCCTGCAGCTAAACAAAAATGTCGGCATACCTTTATAAACTATGCCCGATGCCAAAACCCTACACGTTTTACTTCAGATTTGTTCGATTTGCAATCATTTGCGACTCAAAAACCAACAAACATCAACCACAACTTGACGAAAACATTTGCCCAAACTAAAATTTCATCACTATAGTAATCTTTTTCAGGAGCGACTTATGATCAATTTGAGTCTTACTCGCAGGAACTTCCTCAAATCCGCCGGCCTCGTCACAACGGCCCTTAGCCTGCCCGGATGCACTTCAGCTCTCCAGTTCGGCAATTCCAGCCGAAGACCGAACATAGTCTACATCCTCGCAGATGACCTCGGTTATGGCGATGTCGGCTGCCTGAACCCCGAATCAAAGATAAAAACCCCGAACATCGACCGCATAGCTCAGAATGGCATCCGCTTCACCGACGCTCACTCTGGCTCGGCCGTCTGCACCCCCACCCGCTACGGCATACTGACCGGTCGGTACAGCTTCCGGTCCCGACTCAAACGCGGCGTACTTGGCGGCTACTCTAAACCGCTCATACCAAAAGATCGAACAACGGTCCCATCCTACCTCAAACAACACGGCTACCATTCCGCCTGCATAGGCAAATGGCACCTGGGCTGGAACTGGCCAAAAAAGGAAGACAACCCCAAACAGATAGACTATTCAAAACCGATTTCAGGCGGACCTGTCGATATCGGCTTCGACCACTTCTTCGGCATCTCAGCCTCGCTGGACATGCCCCCATATATATATCTAAACGACAAAACGCCGACTGCCATACCCATCAAAAGAACCAAGGCTTCACCAAGTCCTGCCTTCTGGCGTGCGGGCCCTATCGGTGACGACTTCGAATTCGTCGATGTCCTCCCCAAGCTCACCCGCAAAGCTGTAGATTACATAGACGACAGAGCAAAGCAGGATGATCCGTTCTTCCTGTACTTCCCCCTCCCTGCACCGCACACACCAATAGTGCCCACCGACGAGTTCAAGGGAAGATCAGGCATCAATCCCTATGCGGACTTCGTCATGCAGACCGACCACACCGTGGGACAGGTGCTGGATGCTCTCGAACGCAACGGCCTTACCGAGAATACACTCGTGATCTTCACCAGTGACAACGGTTGCTCACCCCAGGCCAACTACAAACAGCTCGAAAAGGCTGGTCACGACCCCTCATGGGTCTTCCGAGGCCACAAAGCCGACATATACGAGGGCGGCCACAGGATCCCATTCATCGCCCAGTGGCCCGCAGCGATCAAGCCGGACACAGACACCGACCAGATCACCTGCCTTACAGACCTGATGGCAACATGTGCTGACATCCTCGGCGAAGAACTTACCGATTCCGAAGGCGAGGACTCCGTCTCGATCCTGCCCGCACTGCTCGGCAAAGCACCCCAGCCAATCCGCGAAGCGACCGTGCACCATTCAATAAACGGCTCCTTCTCGATCCGTCAGGGAAAATGGAAACTCGAACTCTGCCCCGGCTCAGGCGGCTGGTCCGCACCCAGGCCCGGCAGAGCACCCGAAGACGCACCTCCGGTCCAGCTATACGATCTCACAAAAGACATCAGTGAAAGAGAAAACCTCGCACCACAACATCCCGACGTGGTCAAACGCCTCACGAATCTGTTGCAAAAATATGCCGATAAAGGCCGATCCACCCCAGGCAAACCACAACCAAATGAAGGCAAAGTGAACATCTTCATGGGAATACCAAAAGACCGCCTGCCCGAACTGACCGCAGATTACGGCATTGCAGTAGAAAACTAACTTTTACTGGTACAGACAAAAACACGTCTTCACCTATGAAAAAAGCCGTCCAAAAACTTTGGACGGCTTTTCATATTCATACTGAAATGTCTGCTACTTCCATTTTTCAGGAATAAATGTCTTTGCCCATGCGCCGTAAACCTGCTGCCTAACCGTTTCGCTACCCTCATAAACCTCTACATGCCCGTCGGTATAGCCCGCGTTCATTTTTATTTTACGAAGAGCGTTGTCCGTATTGATATCGTCTACATCACCTGAGCCAATGAAAAAGGCGACGTCGGCAGTTTTATCCTTAGTGCCAGTATCAAACGGATGGGAACAGGCCCATTTGTTTTGATTCTGTGGATTCTTACCCAAAGCTAGAGCGCCGGTATACATGAAAGTGTCACAAATAAGCAGTTTATTCTTACTTTTCGGCCCCGGACCAATGAAAACTGGTTCCCGCTGAAACGCCTCATAATTCCACAGCAAGGCATATTGGCACTCGATCTCATAGCTATTCTGCTGAGCAATTTCTGGGTTCTCATAAAGCTCCTGATACGAATAAGTATCACCGCTCGGCATAGTGATCTTTTCGTCGGCGTCAAACCCGGTCATCGGACAGTTATATACTGAAGCATCCTTAATATAAGTATACAGATACTCCCCTGCCGACTTTCCATCCTGCGGCCTGTTGATCACATTGGGCCTTCCTGTAGCTGCAACAGTTGGAGGAAACTTATTTCCGTTTGCAGATGCATAAGCATTGGCCCCGATCAGCAATTGCCGCTGATTGTTCTTGCAAAGCACCATCTTTGCCTTCTGCTTGACCATACCAAGCGCAGGCATCATTATGCTCAGCAGCAATGCAATTATTGCTATGACAACCAGCAACTCTATAAGTGTGAAACCGCCGTCCTGTTTTGCTTTATTATGCATCCTTAAACACCTCTCACTAATATGTCCCAAAAATAATGCTTTCCGCGTAATACTTAGGCAGATATGGCCCGAATTTTTGCAGATAAAACGCAAATAATATAAAATTAGGTTCAAGGGAAGATAACTTGGATTAAATTGGGTTCTTTCTGAGTATTTTTAACAGTAACTTGTACAGGTTATCGTGTCGATGGTTAAATCTAAATTCACATTCTTTCAGGTGCAGAGCAAAGGTACCTTTGCTGATTCCTCGAAACTTGTTGAGCCGACCTTTGGCAATCGCCCAGAAGTTCTCAATTCCGTTAATGTGATTGTGACCTTCAGCAAATTCGTTCTCTCCATGTTTGACGCGATAGTGCTTCTTGTAGCCAAAGTCAACCAGGCCGTCATAGGTTTTGAAACCATCGGTGTACACGATCGAATCCTTATCAACCTTTTGCTTTATAATGGGCATCAGCGTGCTTTTAGAGCAGTTTCTGACCACCTGCGTGTAGACCTTACCGCCGCGTTTTATCAGGCCGAAGACAATGTGCTTGCCCTTAGCACCACGGCCTCGAACGCCACGCACCCTTCGGGCTCCGAAATAGCTTTCGTCGATCTCAATCTCGCCGACGTCAAACGGACTTTGCTGCTGACAGTATTCGGCGATCCGTATTCGAATTTTGTAAAGAATCGTGTTGATGGTCTTTCTCGAAAGACCAGTCAGCTCAGCAATTTTGGTGGCCTCGATATCCAGGGCGAACAGCTTTACGATCTGCCGGAATTTGGCCTCCGAAATTTTTGAACGCTTTTTGTACTTGTTAATCATTGTGGGATAATAACTTAACGCCATCTACAGTCAAGTTATCTTCCCTTGAACCTAAAATTATTGCCTCTGACTTCGGTCGCAACCCTCAACTTCTCCGAAAATCACTGGCTCGCCCGGCTCGCCGCCGTTATACTGACCGCCATGCCAACTTATCCAATATATCTGAATCTTTGTAACAAAAAGGCACTTGTCGTAGGTGCCGGCCAGGTCGCGGCCCGTAAGGCCCAGGCGTTAAGCCGTGCAGGTGCCTCGATACTGGTCGTCGCCAGGGAATATTCGGCAGAATTCAACGATATATGCAAGCATATCCAGCTCGAAAGGATCGAAGGCGATTATTCCCCTGAATACCTTGACGATGCAACACTCGCCATAGCTGCCACCGACGACAGCGAGCTCAATACCCGTATTTACAACGACTGCCGAGCCCGAAACGTGCTCTGCAATGTAGTCGACGTCCCCCACCTTTGCGATTTCTATGTCCCAGCCGTCATCAATCACGGCGACCTGACCATATCTATCGGAACATCAGGCAAGTGTCCCGCCTACGCGGGCCGGCTAAGACGCAAACTCGAAAGCATCATCACTCCCGATCACGGAGCGTTTCTGGAAGTACTCGAATCCGCCAGACAAAAAGTGATCACCAGCGACCTGACTGCCCAGCAGCGTAAAAAACTGCTGCACCACCTGGCTGCGGACACATCATTCACGCTTTTCCGCCAGCAAGGCGCAGATGCCTGGCTCAAATGGGCCGACCAGCAGATTTCAGCTTCACGGTAGCATTCGCCCCGATTCGCCCAACTTGATGCCTTTCATTATTCGCATTGAGCCACTAAAAAGGGAGAACAGCTTTTCACAGCCATTCTCCCTGTAAATGCATAGTCAAAAACCACCGCTATTTAGTAGCCGGTTCCACTCCCAGCTCCTCGATCACCCTGTAAGCCTGATCGACGTAATCCATGATCCACAGAGCATAATCGATGTCAACGTGAATGGCCCTGGTAACGTCAGGCATGAACACCCAGTTACTGCCGACCGACTCATGATTACCGTCGAAAACAAGACCGATCAGCTCACCCTTGTTGTTGAGCGTAGCCGACCCGCTGTTGCCCCCGGTTATATCCAGATCCGAAATATAATTGACGGATACCTCTCCCAATGCAGGATTCACATAAGGCCCGTACTTCTCGGCCTTGGCTGCATCCAGCAATTCTTCAGGCGAGTCGAACGGATCCTCTCCCGTATTCTTGGCCACAACACCGCTCAGCTTGGTAAACGGTTCGTACATCGGTGCATCAGGTTCAGGTCGATAGCCCCTGATCGTGCCGTATGTCACACGCAGTGTACCATTGGCATCAGGCGCGACAGGCTCGTCTTCCCACGCCTTGAACGCTTTTATGTACTCGGGCCTCAGCACCGCCATGATGCCGTCATAAGCCTCGTCCTTCTCCTGCTTGATCTTCAGCAATGGTCTTATCCGCAAAGCCAGCTTGATAAACGGATCATCCATTTTCTTGAGATCGGCAACCGTGGCATTCTTCAGCAGGTCGACACGAACCTCCGGATCCTCGATCTCAATCTCACCGGAGTACAACTCTTCGACAGCCTCTGCCGCTTCTGCAAGGCTTATCTCCGCATCACCGAACAGCGCCCGCATAACCGGCTCAGCGTCGTCATCTTCAAGCTCCATTACCTTGCCCACATAGAACTTCATCAGGGCCTTGTCGATGCGTCTATCATAATTCTTCTGCATCCTCTTCGTACCCTGGATCAGACGCTCCCAGTTGCGTTCCTGAAACTTGCTGTCGCGTTCCTCGTCGGGCTTCTCCTGTTCCTCAGCCATCCTCAGGATCGTATAAGCACTGTCGACCATATCTACCCTGCCCATCAGATCTCCCACCGCCATATCACGCAGCAGCGTCTCCGAATAGGCGTGATTGACCGCTGCAAGCTCTTCAACGGTATCGCCCCATTTCGCCCGGCGATCAGCATCTGCATCGATCCAGGCTTCCATTTTCGCCTGCTTCATCAGCTTCTCTTCCAGCAGATCCGCCTTAGCTATACTGGCCGCGATGCCCTCTGTAAGCTGCAGATAGTTTTTCGTTCCGAAAATGGAACCGTTGACCTTGATCGCCAGTTCCTCATCGACCTCAGCAAGCTCTTCCAGAACGACCAGAACCTCCTTGAGCGTCTTTATGCGCCACGGGAAAACCTTCTGCACCGCCCTTCTCATCTCGCCTGCCGTGCTCAGCCTGTTCGTCCAGCCCGGATACCCAGCCACCATCACAAAATCCCCCTCGCTGAGCGGCTCATCCGCCACCCGCAGGTGATACTCCGGCTTGTAAGGCACGTTGTCTTCCGAATATTCAGCACTCTCGCCGTCAGGTCCAACATATGCACGCAGGAAAGAGAAGTCACCCGTATGTCTCGGCCAGTGCCAGTTATCTACCGCACCGCCGTAATAACCCACGCTCATCGCAGGAGCGTATACCAGCCGAACATCTTTTATCTCAAACTGCTTGAAGAGATAATATTTCTCTCCGCCGAAAAAGGACCTGACCCGACACCTGATCCCCTGCTCCGGATCATCGCAGTTATTTATGATCCGCGTGATCCGTCGCTGTATCTCATCATGACGCTCCTTTGGATCGTCGATCTTCTCGACGCCGGACCGCACCTTCTCGGTCACATCGATAATGTCCCTTGCAACCCAGACATGCCGGCCCGGACCACCACTGATCTCATCCTCCAGCGATGACGCGTAAAATCCATTCTCCAGATAGTTATTCTCAGGAGTACTGTTGTACTGCAGCATACTCCGGACGCAGTGATGATTGGTGATTATCAGCCCGTCGGGTGAAACAAAAGAAGCGCTGCAGCCGCCAAGCCAAACAATCGCACCCAGAGGATAGCTTTCCAGGTCCGTAAACTTCTCCGGGTTTTCAACGCCCAGCTTTTCGAGAGTTTCCTTCTGCTCAGCCAACTGTCCCGGCATCCACATCCCGCCCGGGTTTTCAAAACTGAAGCTCTCCTCTGCCCTCTCACCTGCACAGCCCATCAGCAGGACACTGAAAACTGTACCGAAAACGATCAAAGTAACGATTTTTTTCAAACTGTTGCCCATATTGCCCCTTACCAAGTTGAAATGAACACTCTTTTACTCACTCACCGATAGTCCTGCCAACAATCAACAGCTATACAACCCTGAAACAGCTCAGGCTTGCGAACTCAAAAAGTTGACAAAACGGAAGACATAATCTATCATCACTTCCAACTTAAGTAAACAAAATATTAAGGCCCGGCAAAAACACATGGTCTGGCAAACTTAAAAACCACAGAGGCGATCAATGGCTAAGGAATTCAACCCAACAAAAGCTAAAATACTGGGCTACGCGGCCACCATTTCAGGTTTTCTGGCCATACTTATAGGCCTATTACTCTATTTTGCAAGACCTGATCATGAGCATATCATGGTTGTCTTGCTTGTATTGCTCGGCGTGGGCTTTATCGATATCCTGCTCGGCGTCGTCTTCTTCTACACTGCCAGACTGGCGGAAAAACATTTCCAGGAAAACTACGGTATAAGCAAAGACGGGCCCAAATAGCCGCATACCGCCGAGAAACCTGTCAGACAATCCAGGAATAGCATGACCAAAAAAGAGTTTACTGGTAATAAAAAGGCCCCGATGAAGTCCCTGCTGGCGAAGCCGGAAAAACGCTTTGTCGACTTCCTCACGCCTAGATTCCCACGCTTTCTGGAAACCTATCACCTGACATTAATGACCATCCCCTGGTCCGCCGGCGTGATCATCTTTGGCTATTTAGCAGGCACTTTTAGCCATCTTTGGCTGCATTTGTCTTCGTTTATGCTGTTTTTGCAGTGGTTTACAGACGCCTTCGACGGGGCAATTGGCCGATATCGGGACACCGGACTGCTAAAATGGGGCTTCTATATGGACCATTTCCTCGATTTCGTGTTCATGTCCGCAGTTTTCATCGGCTGGACATTCCTATTTGAAGGCACCAATAACCTTCTTATGTGGTTCCTGGTCCCTGCCATAGGCTGTCTCATGGTCAACTCCTTCCTTGCCTTCGGAGCCACCGGCGAATTCAAAATAACCTATCTCAGAACCGGCCCAACCGAGCTCAGACTGGCATTTATAATCATCAACACGATTATCGCATTTGCCGGGACCGAACTTATTTCTGTCGCCCTGCCCTACATCTTTGCCCTTTTCTGGCTGGGCGTTGTTTTAGTTGTTTATCGTACCCAGAAGCATATCTGGAAACTGGATATGCAGCACAAAGCCAATAACGCCAAAGAATCCGCCTGAGAAACAGCAAAAAAACCAGAACTCACTCACTTCATACCAAAAAAGCAAGCCAGAGTTCAGCATTACGCCGAACCCTGGCTCTATAGGAGGGTGAACAGACTATGATGAAGAGTGTTTGTACTACTTAGACGCCTTTGAAGCCTGAATGTTACAGAAAAACTTGTAATTGCACGGCATATCTAGTTTTTTCAGTTCATTCGACCTCGGCAACGTAGGACAATTTGCTCCGCGCACAAAAAAGGCCAGATCCCAACTGACGTCAGGACCCGGCTGAGTGAAGAGTGTGAACACTTTTTAGTGGGCATACAAAATTGAGCCAGATTCGGAGCCAAAACCCTGAACCCGTCTCAGGATGAGTGTGAACATGATTCCAGAAAAATCAGCTTGCAGAAGGCAAACTAAACATCCTCTACAAGTAAATGCCGCTCCGGGCGTGTTTTTGACTCCTAATTCCGCAGAAAACTGCAGTTTTCTATATTTTTTGAAAGAACCATCCGCCTATAAAGAGGACCGGCCCGCGATCAAGCAAGGCCGGCCCTGCAAAGGAGGATGACATGTAATCTACCAATCATTGGTCCTGCTGTAATAAAAGACGTTCATGTGAAAAATATGTAACATACTTTTTCAAAAAAAATGCGATTTGATAGAGTAAAATCAGGATCTCAATCAGAATCTGAGCAGTAAACCACCCCTGGCATGTCATTTTGGAATATGCAAGAATTCAACCCTCGTCTCCAGGCTCACTAGAGGCGATCTTTTCAAATCGGTCCTCATGGTTCTCTTCGCTCATAGAAACCCCCGCGGTCACGGCAAACCGCATGGCCCTATCTACACTCAGATCGATCGGTTGAACGCGTGATTTGGGCACAAGCAGATGGAAGCCGCCCACCTGGTAACTCCAGGGGATATAGACCGTAACCTTATCACCTGCCGAGATTTCTTCCGGCATGCCGGTAAAATCCTCTCTGGTAACAAATCCTATCGTCTGAACCTCACCCTCAGACAGGGTAACCAGCACTGCTTTGTTGAATTCCCGCTTTTTGCTCTTATCAAAAAAACTGGTAAGATCCCTCACCGAGCCGTAAACAAGCCTTACCAGCGGAACACGGACCATCAGCGTTTCGCTGTATGCGAAGGCTCGGCGCACTATCCACATCTTCAGCAACGCCCCCACCGCAAGAACTACAAGTATACCCGCTATCACCCCCATGCCTGGAATGTACCACTCATTCGGGATCAGAAACTTTATAAAGGCGCCAAGTATCGCCTCAGCCTTATCCCCAAGCCAGACCAGGATCACTATTGTCACAGCGATCGGCAATATCGCGACCAAACCCCTTAGAAAGGTCCTTCCAAGTAAGCGCAGCCGTGCATCCATAAAACACCCCCATTTCAGACATCAGCAAAACTCACATTATAATAGAGGCGATCTCTCCTGTCATGCTGCAAAATGACATTTGACCGGCAAAATCTTCTACTCGCGGCCCAATCAAAAAGGCGGAACAGCATTTAAGCTGCTCCGCCTGTAAACTACCAATTATGCAGTTTTACTGCTTAGTTGGTGCAATCCGGAACGATATTACAATCCATCCAGGTGCTCATGATCTCCATGAGGTCTGCCATATCTACAATGCAGTCGCCGTTGAAGTCCATCTGGATTTCTTCGGTGCAGACACTGGTGCCGGTAATGTCAGTGTAGAGAGTAGCTACATCGACAGCACCGAGAGCATAGTTGTACATTCTGAAATCGTCGATCTCACCCTCGAAGAACAGGTCGCCGGCACGATTAGCACCAATGCCGAACTCACCGAGATCGGTGTCTACGTTGCCGCCTGAATTGGCTGCTACACCATTGTAGTACATCGTTGTGCCGCTGCCGTCACATACTGCAGTAACAAGTACCCAGTCGGTGCTTGCAGGACCGGCCACGATTGTGCCGGTATTGTAACCGTAGTTGCCCGAACCATCAAAGTCGATCTGGAAGTCCCAGCCGTCACTGTTGCTGTAGAACAGACCTGTGTAGGTGGGCTGTGCTACTGCATCTGTGCGTGCCCAGAATGAAACCGTATATGGCTTAGCAAATTCAGTTCCGAACTCATCCAGTACAGTTGAAGGCAGAATAATGTGTTCAGGATCAACTGTAAGCTGGACAGCCTGACCGTCGATACCAGCTACGTAAGAAGCTGCTGCGCCGGTGTAAGTTGCGTCATTACCAAGCGTCGTAGCATCTGCAAGGCTGTTCTCGAACGGATAGTAAGCCACCATTTTCTCGATGACCAGCTTGACAGGGTCAGTCGTCACGATAGTCGTGCTCTCGTCACTGGTCATCTCACAGGTGTAAGCACCCTCATCAGCGAGAGTTGCACCTGCGACAGTCAGAGTCGAAGCCGTCTCGCCCGAAATCGCGACACCGTCTTTGTACCACTGGTATGAAGTCGCGTACAGAGCTTCCACGCTGAATTCAGCAGTTTCACCTTCAGCGACCAGATTCGAGGTAGGCTGAGTAGTGATTACCGGTTCAGCAGGACGTGTAGTGAAGCTTGCTGTCGGACCGGTAACAGTACCGGCACTGGTTACAGCGTCAACTCTCCAGACGTAACCCTGTCCTAGTGCCAGCCCACTCAGCTCATAGCTCTGCGCCTGTGTATTGCTAACAACAGATGCAAGCGAACCAGCATCAGTACCGACATAAACGTCATACCCATTAGCAGAAACATTGATAGGAGCTGCCCATTCCAGTGTTACTGTGGCAGGCATCTGATCCTTGCCTGAAGCAGGCAGGAAAGGCAGAGCCGCATCGCCGGACAGAGCCGCAAGCATGTCAGCCGTCGCCGCTTCGCTGAGGATAACAACTTCGTCGATCATACCTTCGAAAGCCTTATTGTCATCACGAATATCGCGACCAAGCGAAACCTTTATGCTGCTGTCGAGCATCTTACCGGCAGTTCTGGCGCCGGTTGCTTCCTCGACACCGTCAACATATATGGTCATTGTTTCGCCCTGTGCAACACCGACGACACTGTGCCATTGGCCATCGTTGAAAGTCGCCGTCGTAGTGATTGAATCGTCTGCGCCTGCCCAGTAGTCATACTGATAGAAACGAACTGCGCCCGTATCAGTCATGTTCAACTGATACTGACGGGTCCAGCCGCTCTCATCACGCTGGAAAACGATTGCCTGCTCTTTAGCTGCACTTGTCTTGATCCATGCAGAAACTGTGAAGTCGATCTCACCGCCCATTGATCCATTAGCGGGAACCTCAACTTCGTCGTCAACGCCGTCAAACTGAAGTGCGCCGCCTCGGATGCCGCTTGTTGACCATGTCGGGCCAGCCAGAACACCATCTGCACCGTTACCTGAATCGTCAACCGCGGTGCTTCCGGAACCGTCATCGAGTGACCAGTAGGCGACCAGGTCAGCGTGCGAAAAGCTGCTAACCGCGAGCACCATAATTATAATCACTGGTAAAATTTTCTTACCCATGAATTATCTCCAAAAAATTATTAGTCTTTTCTTTAGAATTCCTGAAAGACAACTTAGTTGCAGTCAGGGACCAGATTACATTCCATCCACGACTGTGCGAACACTGCAAAGTCTGAGAGACCTACCTGGCAGTCACCGTCAAAGTCGTATGGCAGATCTTCAGCACAAATGCTGGCATCTGTGAATACAGTCGTGTACTGCTTTGCGATCTCAAAATTATCGAGCGGATAATTGTAGATCTTTACATCATCGATAAGGCCGTTGTAGCCCCAGCCGCCTGTGCCGGTCTTGTAGTAAGAACCGAACGTCACAGCCTGGGTACTTGGCGCGATACCTGTACCAACAGATGGTCCGCCGTCTTCCTCACCGTCTACGTATGCACGCAGAGTCTGAGTGGCTGCATCATAGGTGCACGTAACCAGGTGCCACTGACCATCGTCGAGCCTGCCTGTATCGGTATTGAATCCGAGCGGATAGATATTGGCAACGAAGCCCTGGCCAGAATAAAACGCAGTGTCAAACATGTTCCAGCCTGTGTCGCCGCTGCGCTTTGCAATATAGGTCATGTAACCATTCGTATTCGCATAGTCGTCAGGCTTGACCCAGAAGCTGATGCTGAAGCCCTTAGTGAAGAAGTTGAAGTATTCTTCACTTCCGGGAATGTAAAGCGTATCAGCCGTATCACGACCAAAGCGTATAGCATCGCCAATGGCACCAGACTCATAGCTGTTGGTGATATTAGTATCATCTGTATCACCTGCCAGCAGATCCCAACCTGCTGATGTTGCATCATTTGGATCGCCGTCAAATGGATAGTAAGCTTCGAGCTTACCTGTCTCCAGCGAAGCAACTGCACTGGCAACTGCATTGGTACCAGCAATGTTATTGGTCAGAACACAATAGTAATAACCCGCATCTGCTTCCTGGTAATTCTCAATGTTCAGAACATTCGAAGGACCGGACTGCAGCTCGATATCATCGTCAAGTGTGTCGACAGCAGCATCGGTACTGTAGTACCATGTGTAAGTGTCAGTCAGAATAGACTGGATCTCGAAGAAAGAGTCTCCGCCGACTGGTACTGCGATCGAACGAGGCTGAACCTCGATCAGCGGATCGCCTTCTGCCTGGAAGTACCACAGGTCACCTGTGTGAACCGTGCCGTCCGGAGCAGTAGAGTCTACACGCCATACATAGTTCTTGTTGTAATCAAAATCTACAGGATCATAAGTTGTGTCAGTAAGCCCTGCAGCTGCCGGAGCCACGGCCCAGTTTGGATCGCCGTACTCTCCGATATAGATGTCATAGCTGGTTGGTGTGTAGTTCGCAGGTGCTGTCCAGCTCAGTGTTTCGGTGATCGGAACAGCAACGCTGTTTGTTGCAGGTGAAGGTGCAGTCGAAACATCGACACCCTCTTCAGCCGCAATGACCTGGAATGCACTGATACCACTGTTAGATGGAGTCTCGAACAGTATCTGCATCTGAGGATCGGTCAGATCCGTGAACAGAGCAACGTTCGCACGCTCTGAAGCAGGACCCGTCATATCAGCAGCGGGAATGTAAGTCTCGACGCCGGCCTGCAGACGTGCCTTCAGCGTATCGGCATGCTCTGCAAGATAAAAATACTCCTGGCCGCCTACTCTCATTTGCTGAGCATCATCTTCGATATTTGGGTTCATGTAAGTGACCACGTGGTACTTGCCGTAAGGCACTCTTTCGATAGTAGAAAGAGGAGCCGGCTCACTGTAGCTTCCTCCGTTATGACCCTGGAAGCCAACCACCAATCTCAGAGCGTTTCTCTGACGCTCAGTAAGGTCGGGATATGTACTGTCAATGTTCTGATACCAACTGGTGTGCCAGTCGAAATCACTCTGAACGATCAGCGTAGCACCAGTAGCATTACCCGCATGGTCATTCACAGCAAACGTGTCGCCGTTACCAGGATTGGCATACTCGTTCCATCCGGTCGTCGCCAGAATGTGCGGAACCTGGTTCGGCTCATTCTCATAACCTGCATACGGGTCACTGGAAGCCATGACGTGGTCATGATAGCCCCAGCCTCCGGACATGTTACAATAGTTGACGCTAATTGACCGTTGCTCCGCCTGCACCATACCTGTTACGGCGACAAGCAAAATCAACACCAAACTAATCTTTTTCATCAGTGTCTCCTTGAAATAAAATATTAATACACTTCACATTAGGTATACAGCTACCACAGACCTAACATAGCCTGTGAGCCTGTAGACGTTCACCAGTCACGAAATCCTGAATTTAGAAACGACTTATTCTGCGCGGATAGTTTGTAACCTTGAACAAAGGCGCTTTAATTTCAGCTCCACAAAGTCACTCTCAAAAACACACTCTTGCTTTAAATTTGCCGACCGGTGCTATACCTTTCAGCAAAACGAAAATAAAACTGCGAGCAAAGATGCTCTCCCCCGGGTCCTCCCAGACCCATAAATTGAAATGCTTTATAAGATCTAACACTCATACGCTTAATTAACTCTTCACTTCGCTGTTCGTAATACTAACAAAACAAAAACCAAATTGCAATACAAATTTCTATTCGGAACATCAAGTAGGCAACATTAGAACAATTTCTAATTATCTTCACTCCCCATCAAGATGAAAGAAACTCCATGTATAGAAGAGTTGGCCGTTATATTCGATCTTGGTAAATCGACAGCAAGTATAGAAACGGCCGGTCATCTTTAGAACAGTTTTTGTGCAGGCATAAAAAAACCACGGCCCGCATTACGCGAGCCGTGGTGGCTTTCAATAACTCAGAGACCTGTTAAAGCCCCTGTGAACCGACTCTTAGTTACAAGAGGTCGTTGGAAGCAGATTACATTCCATCCACTCCTGGCCTATGATAGAAAGGTCGGTCATGTCTACTACACAGTCATTGTTGACGTCGTAAGCCATCTCACCGAAGCAAGATACTTCACGCTCGTACATGCCTGCTACCTGAGCAGCGCTCAGAGCGCCATCCCATACGGTGAAGTCATCCAGCCAACCCTTCAGAGGTACTTCCTCTGTTTCGCCGGCGTAGACTATATCGCCCATTGTGTTGAGCCTGAACGCCTTGTCAGTGACGTCATCGAGGGCAACTGTCTGGCCGCCAACCTGCTGGCCATTATGGTAGATAGCTGCTTCGCTGCCGTCATATGTAACTGTCAGCATAACCCACTCACCTCCAACAAGAGATGTGCCTGGGAAAAGCCCGCCGTCACCATATTCAAACTCAAGACCTCCGCTGTAGCTTGCGAAGTAGCGGTCATCATAAGTATCGGCTATATCGTCCCATGTGCAGTCACCGAAGCCGCCGATGTTGACCATACCTGGATCGCCATCGAACTTGACCCACAGGTTGATTGACCATGGGTTAGTACCGACGAAGATGTCGCCAACGCCTGCTGCTGCAGGATCAACGCCAGTTGCGATAACTGACATGTTAGGATCACCATTGCAGTACAGTGCACCGTCACCAGCTTGACCTGTACGGCCGCCGTCTGCGATCCACGCTGCGTCAGTGAAGTTGCTGTGCAGCGTACCGTCGAAACCGTTGCCGGTCGAGTCAGTCGCCGTGAGACCTGTTGTCTCATCGAACTTCCAGTTGACTACACGGGCAGGACCTGTTGCATCTGCATCAGATTCTGTCGTGTCGCCCATCCAGTCGCCGACCATGAGCATCAGGTCGTCAAAATTGACCTGGCAGTCATCATTGAGGTCTGCGAACAGATCTGCATAACACAGAGTCGTGCCGGTTACCTGAGCATACTCAGTACCGATTTCCTCAAAGCTCAGAGGATAGTTGTAGATCTTGACATCGTCAAGCAGACCGCCGTAGCCCCATCCGCCTGTGCCGGTCTTGTAGTAAGAACCGAACGTCACAACCTGGGTGCTTGGCGCGATACCTTCACCAACAGATGGTCCGCCGTCCTCGAGACCATCTACGTATGCACGCAGAGTCTGAGTAGCAGCATCGTAGGTACAGGTAACCATGTGCCAGTCGCCGTCATCAAGTCTGCCCGTATCGGTGTTAAAGCCGAGCGGATAGATCTTGGCTTCGAAGCCCTGACCATAGTAGAACGCAGTGTCAAACATGTTCCAGCCGGTGTCGCCGCTGCGTTTTGCAACGTACGTCATGAAACCGTTAGTTTCATCGTAGCTGTTGGGCTTGACCCACATTGTGATCGTGAAGCCCTTGGTGAAGAAGTTGAAGTACTCTTCACTGCCGGGGATATAAACCGTATCTGCTGCGTCACGTGCGAAACGCATAGCATCGCCAACAATACCTGTCTCGTAAGTATTGGTGATGTTGCTGTCGTCAGTTTCGCCTGCAAGCAGATCCCAGTCAGCCGCTGCATCGTTAGGATCGCCATCGAATGGATAGTGAGCTTCGAGCTTACCAGTTTCCAGCGAAGCGACTTCACTGGCAACAGGGTTACTGTCCGGTATCGTGTTGGTCAGAACACAATAGTAGTAACCTGCGTCAGCTTCCTGATAGTTTTCGATGTTCAGAACGTTAGAAGGACCAGACTGGACCTCAACGTCGTCATCAGGAGTATCAACTACAGCGTCAGTACTCTTGTACCATGTGTATGTGTCAGTCAGAATTGACTGGATCTCGAAGAAAGAGTCTCCGCCCACCGGTACCGCGATAGAACGAGGCTGAACGTTGATCATAGGATCACCCTCTGCCTGGAAGTACCACAGGTCACCTGTGTGAACCGTGCCGTCCGGAGCAGTAGAGTCTACACGCCATACATAGTTCTTGTTGTAATCGAAATCAACAGGATCATAAGTAGTAGCTGTAACGCCGCTTGCAACTGGTGCATTTGCCCAGTTTGGATCGCCGTATTCGCCAAGATAGATATCATAGCTTGTTGGTGTGTAGTTTGCAGGAGCTGTCCAGCTCAACAGTGCGTCGATGGGAACAGCAACGCTGTTGGTCGCGGGCGAAGGAGCCGTCGAAACGTCGCCGGCCTCTTCAGCAGCGATGATCTGGAATGCACTGATACCGCTGTTCGATGGAGTCTCGAACAGGAGCTCCATATCAGGATCGGTCAGATCTGTGAAGATAGCAACATTTGCACGTTGCGAAGCAGGACCAACTGTGTCAGTTGCTTCGATGTAAGTTTCTCCGCCAGCCTGCAGCCGAGCCTTCAGAGTATCGGCATGCTCTGCAAGATAGTAATATTCCTGGTCGCCGACACCGACATACTGAGCATCGTCTTCACGATTCGGGTTCATGTAAGTAACAACGTGGTACTTACCGTAAGGAACCTTCTGAATAGTGGAGATGGGATCCGGCCCCTCATGGTTGCCCGGATAGAAACCGTTGAAGCCAACTACCAGCCTCAGAGCATTTCTCTGCCGCTCGGTAAGGTCCGGATACGTGTTGTCGATATTCTGATACCAACTGGTATGCCAGTCGAAATCACTCTGAACGAGCAGCGTAGCACCTGTAGCGGTACCAGCCTGATCATTCACAGCAAACGTGTCGCCGTTACCAGGGTTGGCATACTCATTCCATCCAGTCGTCGCCAGAATGTGCGGAACCTGGTTCGGCTCATTCTCGTAACCTGCATACGGATCACTAGAAGCCATGACATGGTCATGGTAGCCCCAGCCTCCGGACATGTTACAATAGTTAACGCTGATGGACCTTTGCTCCGCCTGCACGATACCGACACATGCAATTAAGAGCAACACAATAAACACTCTTCTCATAGTACTTCTCCCGACTAAAAAAGTAAAATATGTTACCAAAGTGCGCAATCGCACCACAAATCATATTTACAGACTTACTTGATCGGCAGAAAGTGAAACCAGGCCGGACTTCTTCCCCGCAAAGTCCATGAGATATGCCTTTTGGAATGAACTCTTCATCACTCTACACTCCTGATTCCAGATTCCTACTCTTCACTCTCTTCTTCACTGTAAGTCATCCTAACAAACCACAAACTTCACATCAAGACATTTTCTGCTATCGGCATAAAAAGTACAAGGGTTCATAACTTTGTTTAATCTTTTATCCATTTACTATAAGAAAACACACCTACTGAGATATAACATGAAACTTACTTGCAGCCTCTCTGCCCTATAATAAAGCCCGACACGAGATCATATCTTGAAAATGGCAGTCGCAAAACAATATCAGTCAAAATTGCAATAGTTGTTTTTTTTAAGTACTTAGCAACGACTATGACCGCGAAATTATACACAAATAACACAAAAAATGGCGGAACAGCATCGCTGTTCCGCCATCAAATCGCCCTTCTAAGGCTTCAAACCACTAATTAACGCAGTCAGGAACTATATTACAGTCCATCCAGTAAGCCATCAGTTCCAGAAGATCAGCCATGTCAACCTGGCAATCATCCGTCAGGTCCATCGCGATCTCCTCGGTACAGACGCTCTCGCCGGTAACATCAGTATACAATGTAGCCTGCTGAACACTGTCAAGAGCATAGTTATACACGCGGAACTCATCGATGTAACCATGATAAGTTGCATCGAAACCGCCGCCTATCTGGAACGAAGCTATGTCGTTGATAGTAGTCTCACGGCCGCCGCCTTCAGCCATCTTAACCCCATTGATGTAGATAGCCATAGTACCCTCTGCGGCATCCTTAGTGAGTGCAATGAAGTTCCACTGGCCTTTGAACAGCTCGGGGGTACCGGCTGAACCATATGTGATGCGGTTATAGTCATCAGCCGTCGGATCTTCGCTGCCCGCATCCCAGTAGATAGTGCTGTTGCCCCACGGCAGATGAGAACCCATTACTCGGGACTCGTCATTAGCCGAACGTGCTTCGAAGACGTTGTTATTAGCAGGCATGACAGCAGGGTCACCGTAATACCAGAATGCAACAGTGATCTGCGCCGGTACACTTTCATCGAAAACAGCGACGGGCACATCGACATATGCTTCGTCGCCGGTTTCCAGTGCACCTTCAAATGCTATTGCACTGCCAAGGCCTGTAAGGCCGGTGACATATGAAGGGGTCGTCACAGTGTTGTTTGGATCAGCCACATAGGTCGCATCGTTTCCGAAACCGCTGGTATCTGCAAGCGTACCATCGAAAGGATAGTAAGCGATCAGCTTCTTGAGTACCAGCTTGGCAGGATCGGTAGTTACGATCGTAGCGCTTTCATCACTGGTCATTTCACAAGTGTACAGACCTTCATCTGCAGCGGTGACAGCCGAAACTGTCAGTGTTGAACCCGCTTCACCGGTCAGAGCCGTGCTGTCCTTGTACCACTGGTAAGATGTGGCCCAAAGTGCATCTACAGTAAACTCGGCAGTCTCACCGTCAGTCAGCAGGTTATGATCAGGCTGGGTGACGATAACTGGCTCAGCGTTCCTTACGGTAAATGAAGCAATAGGACCGGTTACCGTACCTGCGCTCGTGCGAGTGTCAACTCTCCATGCGTAAGTCTGCTCGAACTGAAGCCCCGTCAGTTCATGGCTGGTTGTCTGCAGATTTGTCGCAACAGAAGCCAAAGTACTTGCATCACTGCCTACATAGAGGTCGTAACCAGTTGCCGAAGCGACCGTAGGTGGAGTCCACTCGAGAGTTGTGGTTGTTGGAACCTGTACAGCCCCGTTTGCAGGTGAAGCAGGAATTGCAGCATCGCCCATCAGTGCAGAGATGAGTTCAGGAGTCGCTGCTTCGTCAAGAATGTAGACTTCGTCCAAAGTTGCTTCAATGGGACTGGCATCGTCACGAATATCGCGACCAATACCAACCTTTGTAGTCGGCCACAGTTCCTTAGGACCGTCGCCTGTACCGGTAGCATCCTGTACTCCATCGATAACGATGTAGCCGTCGGTGCCGTCCCTGTAAGCCAGCACATGGTGCCACTGACCGTCATTGACTGTGGCAGTTGAGTTGAAGTTAAAACCTTCACCACCGTTGTAAATGTAAAAGTTAATTGTACCATCATCATTCAGCCTGAATCTGTACTGACCGTAGTAGCCCTCCGGCTGCTCATCACGCTGCTGGACGATAGTACCGCCTGCTGTACTAGTCGTCTGTATCCATGCTGCAACGGTGAAGTTGGTGGCACCGCTCAATGTTGCGTTGCCGTCACCGTCTATAGGTATCTCAACTTCATCGTCGACGCCGTCAAACTGCAAGGCGCCGCCGACTTTACCTGTGACCCATGTCGGGCCGTTTCCAAGTACACCGTCCGCGCCGTTTCCGGAATCGTCAGTTGCGACTGTTCCGGACCCGTCGTCGAACGACCAGTATGCGACCACACCAGCATATGAATAGCTCGTGACCGCAAGCATTAATATCATGATTAGTGGTAGAACTTTCTTATTCATGAGTTATCTCCAAAAATTGATAACTGTCTATTTAATACTATACCGTCACGCTTATGAACAATCAGGGACGAGGTTACATTCGAGCCAGGACTGTGCGAATATCGCAAAGTCGGCCAGATCTATAACACAGTCACCGTCAAAGTCATACGGTGGGTCTTCCGCACAAATACTGACGTCTGTAAATACAGCCGTGTACTGCTGTGCGATCTCAAAGTTATCGAGCGGATAGTTGTAGATCTTGACGTCGTCGATTAGGCCATTGTAGCCCCAGCCGCCTGTTCCGGTCTTATAGTAAGAACCGAATGTGACAACCTGGGTACTATGCGCAATGCCTTCGCCAACAGATGGTCCGCCGTCTTCTTCACCATCTACGTATGCACGCAGAGTCTGGGTAGCAGCATCGTAGGTACAGGTAACCATGTGCCATTCGCCGTCATCGAGTCTGCCTGAATCAGTATTGAAGCCCAGCGGATAGATCTTGGCTTCAAAGCCCTGGCCATAGTAGAACGCTGTATCAAGCATGTTCCAGCCGGTGCTTCCGCTGCGTTTTGCAACATAAGTCATGAAACCATTTGAAAGTCCATAATCATCAGGCTTGACCCACATGCTGATCGAGAAGCCCTTGGTGAAGAAGTTAAAGTATTCTTCACTGCCGGGAATGTAAACTGTGTCAGCCGTGTCACGGCCAAACCGAATGGCATCGCCAATGGCACCAGCCTCATAGCTGTTGGTGATATTGGTATCATCCGTATCACCTGCCAGCAGATCCCAACCTGCTGATGTTGCATCATTTGGATCGCCGTCAAATGGATAGTAAGCCTCAAGCTTACCTGTTTCCAGAGAAGCTACTGCCGAAGCAACCGGATTACTGTCTGGGATCGTGTTGGTCAGAACACAATAGTAGTAACCTGCATCTGTTTCCTGATAGTTTTCGATGTTCAGAACGTTAGATGGACCGGACTGAACTTCTGTGTCATCATCAGGTGTGTCAACTGCAGCATCGGTGCTGTGATACCATGTGTAAGTGTCAGTCAGAATAGACTGGATCTCGAAGAAAGAGCTTCCGCCGACTGGTACTGCGATAGAACGGGGCTGAACCTCGATCAGCGGATCGCCTTCTGCCTGGAAGTACCACAGGTCACCTGTGTGAACCGTGCCGTCCGGAGCAGTAGAGTCTACACGCCATACATAGTTCTTGTTGTAATCAAAATCTACAGGATCATAAGTTGTGTCAGTAAGCCCTGTAGCTGCCGGAGCCACGGCCCAGTTTGGATCCCCGTATTCGCCAAGATAAATATCATAGCTTGTTGGTGTGTAGTTAGTAGGCTTGGTCCAGCTCAAAACGGCATCAATAGGCACTGCAACGGTGTTTACTTCGGGCGAAGGAACAACACAAACATCTTCGCGTTCCTCGGCAGCAATAATCTGGAATGCACTGATACCGCTGTTCGCAGGCGTCTCGAACAGGATCTCCATCTGTGGATCCGTCAAGTCCGTAAAGAGAGCTACATTTGCACGTGCAGAAGCGGGACCTTCTGTGTCTGTGGCTTCAATGTAAGTTTCTCCGCCAGCCTGAAGGCGAGCCTTGAGCGTGTCAGCATGCTCATCCAGATAGTAATATTCCTGTCCGCCTACACTGATGTACTGAGCGTCATCTTCACGATTCGGGTTCATGTAAGTCACAACGTGGTACTTACCATATGGAACCTTCTGGATAGTGGAGATGGGATCCGGCCCCTCATGGTTGCCCGGATAGAAACCGTTGAAGCCAACTACCAGCCTCAGTGCGTTTCTCTGCCGCTCAGTTAGATCAGGATACGTGTTGTCAATGTTCTGATACCAACTGGTATGCCAGTCGAAATCACTCTGAACGAGCAGCGTAGCGCCGGTAGCATTGCCCGCATGGTCATTCACAGCAAACGTGTCGCCGTTACCAGGATTGGCATACTCGTTCCATCCGGTCGTCGCCAGAATGTGCGGAACCTGGTTCGGCTCATTCTCGTAACCGGCATACGGGTCACTGGAACGCATGACGTGGTCATGGTAGCCCCAGCCCCCGTCCATGTTACAATAGTTAACGCTGATGGACCTTTGCTCCGCCTGCACGATGCCGACACATGCAAGTAAGAGCAACACAAGTAATACTCTTCTCATAATACTTCTCCCGACTAAAGTAATAATATGGTTCAAAGCGCGCAAAACGCCTGCACACATTAGTAACTTGCCAAATCGGTATGAAGAGAAATTGGGGCGGACCCTGCCCTACCATGGTCCATCTGCGGTAACTCTTGGAATGAATTTATCACCCTCTTCACTCCCAATTCCTAACTCCTTTATTCTCAAACTTCTTCACCGTTTACTCTTTTATCGGACTCGCCCCAATAAATCAAGTCTTTTTTTGACATTAAGAAAAAGAAAGTTCAAAATCTTCATGCACACAAACTCCTGTTCTATCCAGGAGATTTCGATTTTCGCACCGCAGACCGCCTTTTATTTTGAAAATCGCTCACCAATTGAGTATAGTTGCCCGTCTATGAAAACGCCAAAATTACATGTAAAATGCTTCGGATGCCAGATGAACAAGCTCGACTCATCCCTGGTGGTGACTGCATTGCGAAAAAAAGGCTTCGAGCTTTGCGAAAAAGCCTCCCAGGCTGACGTTATCCTGATAAACACATGCTCCGTGCGCAAACACGCCGAGGATCGTGTCACCTCCAACCTCGGCCATATGAAGCACTTAAAGAAAACCAGGCCCAAAATCGTAGTAGCAGTTGTCGGGTGCATGGCCCAGCGTGTCGGCGAAGACCTGCTTGAACACGACGCAGTCAACATCGTCGCCGGCCCTTCGCACATACCGCAGGTGCCGGAAATGATAATGAACGCCCTGCCCAAAGACGTCGCCGATGCTGCGACCGGCTCAAAAGCGATCTCGGTCACCGAAAAGATCCGCCAGAAGACGGACTCGCAGGTCTCACAGGAACTGGACGATTTCGAGCTGACCTACGACTCAGACGAAAACCACATCAAGCACCAGGCTTTCGTCCGCGCCATGCGTGGCTGCAACAATTTCTGCACATACTGCATCGTGCCCTACGTCCGCGGACCGGAGACATCACGCCCGCCGCAAGCAATCATCGAGCAGATCAAAAAGCTCGCCCAAAACGGCATCCAGCAGATCACGCTACTGGGCCAGACCATCGACGCATATCATTACGAAGCAGGCGATAAAACATACAGGCTCGCGGATCTGCTGGAAATGGTGGCGGATATCGAATCCATCAAATGGATACACTTCATCACCAGCCATCCCGGCAAGTTCGACACCGCGATTTTCCAGGCGATGGCCAACAACCGCAAAGTAACCCCCTATCTGCACATACCGGCCCAGAGCGGCTCGGACCGCATCCTCAGAGCAATGAACCGCGGCTACACCGCCCAGCAGTATCTCGACCTGATCTCAGAGGCCCGCCAGATCGTACCCGATGTCGCAATCGCAAGCGACTTCATCGTAGGCTTCCCCGGCGAGACGGACGAGGACTACCAGGCGACCAAAAATCTGATCACCGATGCGCATTTCAAAAACAGCTTCATATTCAAATACTCGCCCCGCCCGGGCACACACGCCACTAAGCGGCTGGAAGACAATGTCCCTGCAGAAGTAAAAAAACAGCGGAACATTGAATTGCTCGAATTGCAGAATTCCATCGCCGAAGAGGACAATAAACGCTTCAAAGGCAGAACCCTCGAAGTTCTGGTCGAAGGCCTGAGCCCGCGTCCGCATCTCAACAACGCCGATACACAGACCCTCGCAGACGGATCAGCCGCAACAGACGAAAGCTGGCAGCACCCCCAACTCATCGCCCGAACAGCACATGACTACATCGTAGTCTTCAACGGCCCCGAGTCGCTTGCGGGCAATTTCGCAAAGGTCGAGATCACCGACACCGCAGCACTTACTCTATTCGGCAGGCTCAAGCAATCTTGAGAGCCTAATCCCCAGACACCTGCTCAGCCGTACCCGCGATAAGCGCCTTCAGTTCATCAATATGATCTGAATACACCCCTCGCGGATTCGTGTCATACTTATCGCACAAACTCGCCGCGTACCCCGTCGCGATCCCCATCTGCCCGCAGGTATTCATCACACGCGGACCGCCCAGCCCGATATGCGAACAACTGAAGCACCGCCCCGCCATCATCAGATTGCTTATGTTCTTCGAGTACAAACAGCGGAACGGGATATAGTATTTCGACACCCGGCGGTAAAGTGCACGTGACAGAAAATCATAAGGACTGTCCGTCAGCTTTCGCTGATAATGCACATCGATCTCACGGATTTCCTCAGCGACCGTATCATCGAACTTCTTCCCGCTGGTTGCGTCTTTCATCGTATAAACATAGTCACCCACAAGCCGTCGCGACTCTCGCTTGCCCAGTATGTACCCGACCCATGCGAGCTTGCGGTTTGCATTCTCAGGCTTGTTCTTAGCGTTAGCGAACGAACCGTAGATCGCCCGCAGAATGTGATCACGTATCTCCTCCGCATCGTCGATCGCATGCATATCATCGCTGCTGTACTCCCAATACCACTCGCCGGCCACCGCTGCATGATCCTTCGCAACACCCATTGCCCAAGGAACATCCGGAAAGCTCGATTCGCCGGCAGCCTCTTTAGAGTACCACAAAAGCGAACTGCCCATCACGCGATTGTCCGCCTCCTCAGGTGACCACAGATGGCCGTACTTATCCCAGCCTTCGTCATACTTATCCCTGCTCTCCCGACCATATGCATACTCGGCCCCCGCCCAGTAGCCGATCCAGCCGTCACCGGTGCAGTCGATGAAAACATCCGAGTGCAGACGAACCGCCTTGCCGGTGGTCACGGAAAAAGCGTCAACGCTCACAATGCGCGAGCCCTCAGTTTGAACGTCGTACGCACGATAAGGCATGAACATCTCAACCCCGTCCGCAGCCTTCATCGCATCGTGCCGTTTCTTCTCATCATCGATAGCCTTCGCACTGCCGTTCGGATAATGCTCCGTATCGATCTTCTCGAGTATGCGTTTGCCCTTGCCGTGAATGCCCAGTGTATGCACCCTCACCTCGCTGCTTGCGTTACCGCCAAGCGACGGACGATCATGCACAAGCGCAACATCCAGTCCCCGCTCCTCTGCCGCCAACGCGGCCCCGCATCCCGCTATGCCCCCGCCTACAACGATCACATCGAACCTGCCCCCGTCCGGAGGCGTCAGCGGCAACCCACGCAGCCTGTTCCGCCATGATCGCTGCGATGCAAGATCATTCGGCGGGCGGGCATCGGTATCCGTGCTGAAATAAATAGCGTCGCACCGGCCGTCAAAGCCCGTCAAATCCCTGAGCCTGATCTCGACCGACGTATCTTTAATCTGGACAATACCGCCCTCGTGCCAGACCCAGCCCGTGTTCATTCCGAAAGTTGTTCCCGCACCGACCTGAGACCCATTTACTAAAACATGAAAACGACCGGGCGGAAGCCACGCCCCGGGCGCCCAGTTCTTCGTGCGAACCCACATCTTGTACGAACCCCCAGCAGGAAACTCAACCGTCGTCACCGCATCGTCAACAGGCTCCCCAAGACCATGCGCCAGCAGATAAGGCGAGCCCATCTGATCGACAAACTGCTGGTCGACAACCCATCCCCCACGATTCTCGAAACTCTCAGCCTCAACCAATACCTCATGACCCGCCGCAGCAACTGAACCCACCCAAGCCATGAGAACAAACCCAACCACGCCAACCGATTTCACCAAAGACACCACTTTACACCCCTGAAATTTTAACATGCCCACTGTTCATTTTCCGATTCGATCGAATGCCCAAACCGTCCGGGCTCCTCTTTCACCCAGCAAACACCCTGAGCCACTCAAAAAGATAGCCCATAGTCATCTGAATATCAATAACCATATTACCGCAAAAAGATCATTCATGACACTTTGCCAACATAACCCCTTGCCGCACAGCAACTTACATCAAAACCACTTGACTTTACCCCTGCTTTTTTGTATACTTTAGCATCTTTTTCTTTGTTGTAAGATAAGTTACCACAGCACATTTTAGGAGAGGGATGATGAAGCCCAAACCATCAATTTTGGTTGTACTGATAATCACGTCGCTGCAAACATTAGCTGCAGGCTATAGCGGCGGAACTGGAACAGCAAACGATCCCTTCCAGATCGCAACCCCCTCCGACTGGCAGCAGCTCTGCACCACAGTTAATGACTGGGATAACAGCTTCGTACTGACGTCGGACATTGATTTAATGGCCGCCTCTCCCCAGCCGGTCGGCAACTTAACTACACCCTTCACCGGCAGCCTCAACGGTGACGGTTTCACCATTTCAGGCGCATCGCTGCAGATGCCCGATACCAATTTCATCGGACTTTTCGGAGTTATTAACGGCGGCCGGATATCGAATCTAAACATCACCGCCCTCAACGTGTCAGCAGATCGCATGTCCGGAGGGCTGGTCGGTCAGTTAGCTGCGGGTGATGTGATCAACTGCCATATCTCGGGCACGGTTGCAGGCACTTCGGACATTGGCGGGCTAATCGGCTCCTCAAGCGGCAATGTCGAATACTGCTCTTCATCTGCCACCGTCAACGACGCAGCTTACACAGGCGGACTCATCGGCACCAATGACGGCACAATTACCAGATGTTCAGCAGCATGCGAAGTATCTGGTGTGGGCGAAGCCGGCGGACTCGTCGGCAGAACCGGTGACAACAGCGTAATAAGCTCATGCTGGTCAACCGGATCACTCGTGTGCAGCAGCAGCTCCGTCGGCGGATTGGTCGGCCTCAACAGGGGTATCGTACAGGACTGCTATTCGCATGCCTCGGTCGCCGGCACCGGCACATTCAAAAAATATTTCGGCGGGCTAATCGGCTGGAACTATTCGGGCTCGCAATGCATCAATTCCTTCAGCACAGGCACTGTCAACGGTGGAACAGCCCCCTCATATGTCGGCGGACTCGTCGGTAGAAACTCCGCCTCAGTAACCGCATGCTTCTGGAACACCGAAACTTCAGGCATACCCACAAGCTCCGGAGGGTTCGCAAAAACTACCGATCAGCTTATGGACATATACACCTTCACCGACGCAGCATGGGACATGCAGAACACATGGAACATGGGCCACCACCAGACATATCCTTACATCCGGCTATGGCAAAGCTCCGATTTCAACCGCGACGGCATAGTCGACATGCAGGACCTCGCAAACCTGGCCCAGCAATGGCTGCAGTAGCAGTCAATTAAACCGCAGCTCACCCTTGCCGCGAATAACCAGCAGCCAGTCGTTATCGTCTGGAGCGGCCATGGTTTTGTTCTGATCGGCCCTCAGCTCGCCCTGATTAAGCAGCTTATTCATGCCCTCGCCCGTGCGCGGATTGAACCAGCCGTACGCAAAGCTACCCTTTTCGACTGCGACCGGCACCTCGCCGCCATGCTTGAGATAGATTAGGTAAACCTCGCCCTGCTTGACGAAGCAATAATCATCCTCGCTCTCAGTAAGCCCATCACGCGACTGCATCTCCCAGAAAGGTATATCCTGCCGCTTGAAAAATTCGATCGCATACCGGCTCTGCTCCCACATCTTCTCCCGCGTCCGCCAGTCCTGACACGTCAGGTCGCTGTGCGCATGCTGATAACCGAAATACCACTCCACCCCCGCTCCGCCCGCCATCAACGTACCCCACAACGCATTCTTGCGCGCATCATCCCGCGTCGGGTCCTCGTCATCCGGAACGAGCCCATGGCTCGCATCGCCTGGCTCATCACACGCAACAACCCAAGGCTTGCCTGCCTCTTGCGACCGCCTCACATAATCCAGCACACGCCCGTGCACCTGCCGAAAATCCGGACGACTCGTCTGGAGCGAAAACCCCGTCAGCTTCGACGCATCTCCCAGCAGATCATAGTGAGGATGTCCCATATTATGGATCACGATATGATGCTGATACGGATCATGCGTCCAGAAATAATCCGCCCAGGCCGCCTTCTGTGCCGTCGACGCGTCATTAACCTCCTCGCCCAGGTTCCAGTTCAGCGCAAGATGATGCGCGAACCGCGCGATCATCTCACGATAGTACAACTTCCGCTCCGGCCCCAGATCCCCGCCGTCCAGCAGCAGTTCGTTCTCCGTCTCCTGCGTTTTAAAATGCAGATACATCCCCAGAGTATCCGCGTGCTCGAATACGATCTCCCACTGATCGAGCTTGCTGACATCAAACCGCATACGCTCATCATACGACGTATACGGATACACGTTCCGATCGTCACCCTCGATATTCATCGGAATAAACGAAAACACATTCATACCCTGTGATGCGAGGTAATTGACCGCGCCAATAATACCTTTCCCTTTGCCGCCCTGCCACGTAGGGTCACCCTCACGCCAGTCCCGCACATGCGGCCCCCAGTCCTTCACCAACTCATCCTTCCGCCCATCGCTCTTGAACTCGCCGTCAAAATCCTCGTACGCCAGAAAATTCTCCGGCGCATCCGCACCAGCCTTAAGAAAATACTCACCCGTCCCCGCGAACCGCAGATAGTGCTCGCCCACATACTCCAGCAGCCCCCTCGCGCGATTGTCCGGCAGCTTCTTGTCCGTCGGCCCTACCACAAAACTGCCCTTCTCGCCGTCCATGTATCCGCCGCTCTCACCCGCCTTCGGCTCCTCACTGACCGCAACACTCACACCCTTCCTGAACGATACCTCATACGTCCATTCCCCCGCCTCACACGGCGCAAAATGCACCCGCCACTTGTTCCCCGCATCCGCACCGCTGTTAGCCGCATCCCCGTCCGCGGCAAAATACCCCGGCACAACATACTCCAGCTCACCCTTGCGGAAAGTAACATCCAACCGATAATCCGTAAACGGATTAGGCACCCCCTGCTCACTAGCCTTCGGCCCATCAAACGTAACCGTAACCTTGTGCCAAGTCTTAAGCTCCCCCGAAACCTCCCCCGCAGACAATTGTGTCAGAATAAGAAGAATAATGGTAATAGCTGGCAATCTCTTCCACATGTTTAATCTCCAACCTAATCCCTTTAGTAGTTTAGTTGCAAGTCAGTTCGGGTATGCCGCATTCAGATAGATAATTTGCTGTAAAATCATAAAATTGAGGCAATCTCGTAGAATCGTTGTAGTCCCCTTTAGGGACCCAGATAACAAGTCCCTCACGTGCTCTTGTCAGCAAAACTCTGTATTTGTTCAGTATGTATTCTTTCCGTCGAATGTTTCTAACATGCTGCCATTTAGTTCCCCGGAAATTTCTAAACTCCCAACCAGATGACAAGTCGTAGCGAAGGTCAGCTCCCCAGCACAAGCAGGTCCAATCGAGTTCTAGTCCTTGAATGCTAAATTCAGTAGCCACATCTTCCAGGTAAAAGGACGATCTAACATCTTCAGGCCCATTCAGAAACCAGCATACATAATCCAACTGGTTCTTAACCTCTAGTCCGTAGGCTTTGATCCTCCTGGCTCCCGAACTTGCAGTTAAGCCTATTCTTCTCCATCCCCGCTTTCTCTCCATCAGCCACTGCTTAGCTTGATCCAATGAACGCGTAAACCCAATCTCAAAGTCAGACAAATACTTGTCATATATCCCCCGCGCAGCCGAAGGTTCATTCATAAGCAGACTCGCTACAAAATCAGATGTTTTCTCAGCTCTGAAAGAACGAACGGAAACTTTGAGATGCAGTCTTTCTTCTTCCTGTACTTGCAAATTAGTGGGTATCTGTTTAAAAAGCATTTTACCACCCGTGCTGTGGTCACCCTCCTTCAGTTCCGGACTAATCATTATATTCCAGTTTTGGAATTTTTCTGCAATAGCTCGCCCCCACTCTGCCAAACCTGCTTCGCCGCTGTTAATCTCCTGTCCTCCACCTATAAGTGCAACAAAAACGGCCCAATCTTTGTGACGGTCCATTATCTCTAGCAACATCTCTGGTTCAGAGAAATGCCGCCGAAATTTACGGATAGACTGCTCCTTGTCCCAAGCCCGCTGAGCTTCGTCAAAAACTACAACTCTATCAACTGGCGCCTCCGATTTGTTCTCAAAATAAGCCCCAAGAAAATCATGGACGTTTTGAACAAATGTAGAAACTTCTCGCCGTCCATCAGCACGTGATACATTATTCCTATCGGCAAAGTCCCGCGCCAAAGCCTCACGCAGTATTCGAACCAGAGGCCCATTGCCCGAGAGAAATACACCAAGGTCGCCGTCATGCAGTTGACGGTTGTGAACCACATTCAAACCAGCAAGAGTTTTCCCCGAACCAGGCACACCTGTCACAAAACAAACTGTTTTCTCTCTATTTTTCTTAGCTGATTCAATTGCCTTTGAAACCGCATGGTAAGTCGCAGTAAGATTTTCAATCCCCGCATGTGACCTGGAAATCTCTCGAACATTCTGACCTGCATATAACGCTTGAGCAGCTTCAATTATAGTCGGCGTCGGTTGATAAGGTGCACTGGACCAGGCTAGCGGATCGATCTGTACTTCCCAATCGACATACTCAAAGGCACAATGCAAAAGAACATCTCCAAGTTCATCTTTATTGCTCAAATGCACAGGTTTGACGTAGCCGTCTTTAGTAGGCGATGGCACCTTTGAATTCCTTGCTTTAGTGCCTACCAGAAGAGGAACTATCGTCAGTCCAGAGCTCCCAGCATGAAAGTCTCGAAGATCAAGGCAGTAATCCTCCACCTGCAATTTATCAGCGGTTTGATATTCTCTGGCGCCTATCTTAAACTCAAGAACAAGTACTGAATGCCTCGTTAGAACCACTGCATCGATTCTTTTCTGCCTCCGAGGTATGGAGTATTCCAGCAGAATATACCAGTCCTTAGCTTTGGAATTCAAAAGTGGCCCAGAAAATACTTCTTTAAGTATTTGTATTTGTTCGTACCAAGCCTCAATCTGATGACTTAGAAGCTGGTAAAAACGCGCCGAATTGTAACCAGCAGACAACTGCCCAAGAATTGTATCTTCGCTGGTATTCAAAAAATTACCAACGTTATCGGAATAGAATGCTCTCACTTGTCTGCTCGCTCGTTAAAATGACAACGCATGTTTTCCGACATTTTAACATTTGCAAGTATGGATTCAAGACATTTTGCAGAATCCTGTTTCTACACCACCGTCTCCAGCCCATGTCTGGTCATCAGCTCCTCATCCCGCAGAAGTTCCTTCGTCGGCCCATCCACGACAACCTTACCGTCGTCGATCAGCACCGCCCTTTCGCACGTTTTCGCGGCAAAATGCATGTTGCACGTCGCGATAACAAGCGTCTGCTCCAATGATCCAAGCAATTCTATCAGATGATCCCTGCTGCGCGGGTCCAGGCTCGTGTCCGGCTCGTCCATCGTAATGATTCGCGGCTCCATCGACAAAACCGTCGCGATAGCTGCCGCCCGCTTCTGCCCCGCCGAAAGATGATAAGGCGACCTCTCTTCCAGACCCGACAACCCCACCTGCTCGATCGCCTCCATCGCGTGCTGCCTCGCTTGATCGACTTCAAGCCCCATATTCAAAGGCCCAAACGCAACATCCTCCAGCACCGTCGGCATAAAAAGCTGCTCGTCCGGATTCTGCAGCACCGGAGTTATCAGCTTGCGTACATCTTTCTCGTTCTTCCTGCACGCTTCAACCCCGTGAATCAATATCTGCCCCTCGACCGACTTAGGCTGCAAAAACAACGTCATCGCCAGCAGCAGCGTCGATTTCCCCGCCCCGTTCGGCCCGATCAGCGCGACCTTCTCACCCTCCCCGATCGACAGCGAAACATCCCGCAGCGTAACCGTTCCGCCATCATAGCTGTGACACAGATTCTCAATTCTGATCGCCTGCCCGGTACTCATATCAGTCGCCCCATAACCATCAGCCCAATAGTAAAAGCAGCAAATATACCTGCAAAAACGGCATCACCCCTGCCCAGCTTCAAAACCCTCGCAAGCCGAAAATGCCCCGTAAACCCTCTCGCCCTCATCGACAGATTCACCCGCTCGGCCGTCTCGATACTCTCACCCAGCAGCTTGCCGATAAGCGACCCGGCAATCCTCAGCTCTCGCCGTAACGGCAGCTTCCCCATCTTCCTAGCCCGCCGTGCCCGAAGCATGTGCGCAGCCTTATCCACCAGCACAAAAATATAGCGATACAAAAACGAAAGCTGCATAACAAGAACCGAAGGCACCCCAAGCTTATCAAGCCCCGCCGTCAGATCAGAAAATCGCGTAGTCGCCCCCAGACACATCAGAACGGAAACCGTGATCGCAAACTTCAAAACAATATTCACACACCGGATAACCCCAGCCGTCGTTTCCCACTCAAACGGCCCAAAACCGACCGCAACAGGACTGCGATCATACCAAACACTGCTCACCGCCAGGACCGCCACGAACGGCACCAGGTAAAGCACCTGCCGCAATACAAACAGGATCGGCACCTCAGCAACAGTGAGAAAAACAAAAGGCCCAACCGCATACACAAAAAGCACAGCCACACTCACCGGCGGCACCGATATAACCAGCAGCGAATAAACGATCGCCGCAGCCAGCTTCGTCCGCGGATCCAGCTTATGAACCGGCGACGACCCCATCGCCAACCGATCTATCTTAAGATGATGCATGCGTCCCTTTTCGCTTGCGAAGCAGCAAAGCGGACACGTAGACCACGCCCATTGTAGCGATCGAACCCGTCACGCCTGCAAAACTCGTCCACGCTCGAGACAGCCCGAGCGTCGCCGCCGACGACGCATCCCTCGGCCCATAATCAGGCATCAGCGAATAGTCCGAGTGCAGCTTATCAGCAGCATGGATCGTCTCGTTATCATTCTGCACCATCGCCTCAAACTCCGGCTGATCAGGCCTTTCCGCATAACTCCATTCCAGCCCGTCCGGGTTCCCAGAAGCATACCATGACAGACTCCCCGCCACCAGCAATGTTGCAACCGCAAGCCCCGCATGCAGTCCCGAATGACTCACCCGAGCGGACCCGACACCCTCAAACCCCATCACATCGGGCCGGGTATTGAGAATGCTCGCCAGCACCGCCGCAGTTATACCGCCTTCCATCAGCCCGATAACCGTATGCACCCCAAGCATTGTAACCATAAATGTCTTCACCGGCACCAGAACAACCCCCGAAATCGCCGCCTGCGCCACAACCAGCACCGCACCGGCCAGCAGACTCACTACACTTGCCGTTATAGCACCGACATAGACCCGCGACTGAGAAACAGAGCTGCCCCCCGCGATGGACCTGTAAATCGCATACCCCAGAAAGCTCGGCACCAGAGCCATATTTATCACATTGCACCCCAGCGCCAGGATTCCCCCATCCTGAAAAACCAGGCACTGCACGATAACAACCGACGAAATGATGATCGCACCGGCAAAAGGTCCGAAAACGATCGCAAGTAGCACCGCCCCCACCAAATGACCGCTCGTGCCGGGCATCAAAGGTAGCGGAAAATTGATCATCTGCGCCGCAAAAACGAACGCCCCCATAAGTCCCATAAGCGCAAATTTATCATGGTCTATCACTTTGCGAGCCTTCTTGCATATCCAGCCCAGCCAGGACGCCGCAATAACAGCACTTCCGCCCGCTACCGCAGGATTGATCAATTCATTCGCCATATGCATATTCGCATCTCCCTAATCAAAGCCATCAGCGCATAACTATAGCCAATTCTTGTTACAAAATCAATATCCGAATTTCGAATCAATTGATCCGCCAAAACCGAAACCGGCAAATAATCCCTTCCAAGCCGATTCAGGGTAATAGCAACATAGCATTTATACGCATTGTGAAATTTTTTCGCGCGCCACGGTTTTAGACTTGCGCCATCGCTAATGATGTGTCATAATTCCTAAAAAATGAAAGGAAATATGGCATGCACATCAGTGAGATCAAGTACGGTGACCTGCAAAAGTTAAAAGAAAAAGCTCGGATTGAAACCAATGCAAAGCAGCGAGATCGATATCGGGTGGTAGCCCTGGCATTGGAGGGATGGCAAACAAAAGCGATCATGACAAAACTTGATCGCAGCAAAAACTTCGTTCAGCGATGGTGTTATTTCTACCGTGATGGCGGCATTGAGGCTATCGCACCAAAACGTCAAAGCGGCAGGCCTACAAAACTGCCACGCAAAAAAGAGCCTGAGTTGATCAAGCGAATTCAAGATGGACCAACCGATTCAGACGGTGGTGTATGTGTGCTACGCGGCAGAGACATAAGACGGATTCTTGAAAGAGAATTTGGCGTAAAATATTCGCTCTTCGGCGTCTATGATCTAATGCATAGATTGGGGCTTTCATGTCTAAAACCAAGGCCTAAGCACCGAAAGAACGATCCGGAAAAAATGCAGCAGTGGTTGGAGCAAGCCCCCTTTTTGTCCAAAAAGTCCGAACAGAAAACCCCGAAAAGAAAATTGAGATCTGGTTCCAGGACGAAGTGCGAATAGGCCAGCAAGGAACACTGACCAATGTTTGGGCTCCAAAAGGATCCAGGCCTACAGCAGTAAAGCAGACCGAGTATGATTGGGTATATATTTTTGGAGCTGTCAATCCTGTCAATGGCAAATCGTCGGCTGTGATTACTCCGACTGTTAACACTGATTATATGAATCACCACCTGAGATTTATAAGCGAGGAGGCAGGCAAAGATGTACATGTGGTTCTGGTTCTTGATCAGGCTGGTTGGCATATCGCTAAACAGTTGGTTGTGCCGAAGAATATCAGCCTGCTTCACCTGCCTGCATACAGTCCGGAATTGAATCCGATAGAACGTCTTTGGGCCTATATGAAGAGTCACTACTTGAGCAACCGCATTTACAAAAATTATGAGGAAATATTCAACGCAGGAACAGTTGCATGGAACAATATAACCTCAGAAATGTTCTGCTCAATATGCAATACTGAATGGATTAAGCATGAGAATTAATCACAATGCGTATTACAGGTTAAATGCCCGCCAAAGCTTGCCGATATCCAACATATGACAAGGAAAAAGTGTATCCAATATACCGCGCCGCAAAACAAAGCGGCTCTTTCTATAACGACGAAAAAAGACCGCGCAAGCGGATCTTGCCCGCCCGGCTGCGCTGTGACTCACGTATCATCCCCCTTTGTAAACATTGAATTAATAATATCTTACCGCACTGATACATGCCTGTCACTGCCCGAACTGGTCCCCGCCGCTCAGCAGCTAAGCGATATACTTCTGACAGAGCATTTCTTTTCGGATTCAAACTCTCTGCCAAAACCAACCTGCCGAAAGGGATGCTCTCACTGCTGCAAATACCTCGTGGGAATCTCACCCGCCGAAGCATACTATCTGGCCGAACTCGTTGAGACATATCCCGATGCCCGCCAACGCTTTCTAAACAATTCAAGCGTAATATTACAAGCCTGTGATCAGCTTGCATACATTCACGAAAGCCGATTTTCACACTTGGAACAAGATTCAAAGAATTCAGAATTCATTTCGAATTGGTATTCCGAACTGAAACTGAGTTGCCCCTTGCTGGAAAATGACGTCTGCAAGGTCTATAACCACCGCCCCCTGGTCTGCAGAGAACACCTGACAACTAGCCAACCGCAAGCCTGCAGGCCGGACTCCCCAAATGAGCCGGAAATACTCCCCATGCCGTTCAGCGTTGCGGAACTGCTGATGAACGTATGCGCTGAACTGGAAAACTCCATGCCCGAATCAATTCTCTTGCCGCTCTCCCTGCCCTGGTCCCACGCCAACACCACCCGAAAAACACAAAAATGGCCGGTCAAAACCGTCCTAAACGTCCTCATCAATCAACTAAACAGAATCACGCAAAGCCAGGTTCTGAAAGCCTGAATATAAGCTGCATCTGCAAAATCGCCCCCCGAAAATGTCGCACCTAAGCAACTCAAAACCCCATCTTGCATAAATGCGCAATAAAAAAGACCTCCCGGCAAAACCGGAAGGTCTAATTTATATCAAGAAACAGTCAATACCTGAAAGCAACAAAGGGCCTGACTTACATCAGCTTAGCTGATTTCAGATTCCTTTAGAAAGGAGGTGATCCAGCCGCAGGTTCCCCTACGGCTACCTTGTTACGACTTAGTGCCAGTCATCGAGCTTACCGTCGGCAGACGCCTCCCCGAGGGGTTAGCAATCCGACTTCGGGTACTCCCGACTTCCATCACTTGACGGGCGGTGTGTACAAGGCTCAGGAACACATTCACCGCGTCATAGCTGATACGCGATTACTAGCGATTCCAACTTCATGTAGGCGAATTGTCAGCCTACAATCCGAACTGAGGCAGCCTTTTTGCGATTTGCTCCACCTCACGGTCTTGCATCGCTCTGTAACTGCCATTGTAGCACGTGTGAAGCCCTGGGCATAAAGGCCATGAGGACTTGACGTCATCCCCGCCTTCCTCCGGCTTAACACCGGCAGTCCCGCTAGAGTCCCCGCCATGACGCGCTGGCAACTAACGGTAAGGGTTTCGCTCGTTAAAGGACTTAACCCGACATCTCACGACACGAGCTGACGACAGCCATGCAGCACCTGTGCAAGTTTCACCCCGAAGGGCAGCTTAACCTGTTTCCAGGCAAGCATCCATGCATGTCAAACCCAGGTAAGGTTCTGCGCGTTGCTTCGAATTAATCCACATGCTCCACCGCTTGTGTGAGCCCCCGTCAATTCCTTTGAGTTTTAGCCTTGCGGCCGTACTCCCCAGGCGGTCTACTTAACACTTTTGCTTCGGCTGTAACCGTGTCAGAACGACTACAACCTAGTAGACATCGTTTACGGCGTGGACTACCGGGGTATCTAATCCCGTTCGCTACCCACGCTTTCGCACCTCAGCGTCAGGACAAATCTAGTGCACTGTCTTCACCATCGGCGTTCCTCTTGATATCTACGCATTCCACCGCTCCACCAAGAGTTCCATGCACCCCTATTTGCCTCAAGAATAGCAGTTTGCCGAGCAATTCCCCGGTTAAGCCGGGGGCTTTCACAAGACACTTGCCATTCCGCCTGCGTGCGCTTTAAGCCCAGTGATTCCGAACAACGCTAGCCACCTTCGTATTACCGCGGCTGCTGGCACGAAGTTAGCCGTGACTTCCTCTGGGGCTGATCAATCCGAAGACTTTCTAACCCCTGACAGTAGTTTACACCCCGAAGGGCTTCATCCTACACGCGGCATTGCTGGGTCAGGCTTTCGCCCATTGCCCAATATTCGTTACTGCAGCCCTCCGTGGAGGTCCGGGCAGTGTCTCAGTCCCGATGTGGCGGGCCAACCTCTCAGTCCCGCTACCCGTCGTTGCCTTGGTGAGCCGTTACCTCACCAACTAGCTGATAGGTGATAGGCCGCGCCCAGACCGATAAATCTTTAATCATCAGTCCTGCAACCGATGACATCATCCGGTATTAATGCCCCTTTCGAGACGCTATCCCGGAGTCCGGGGTACGTTACCTACCAATTCCTCACCCTTTCGCCACTAACTATACTCTCGGTTACCCAATTATATAGTCCGTTCGACTTGCATGTCTTAGCCATGCCGCCAGCGTTCGTTCTGAGCCAGGATCAAACTCTTCAATTTGTATCGTTGCTATTGCCCTGCCGAAGCAGAGCAACTGGCTTCGAAAATTGGAATCGAACACTTCTTACTCGCTCACGCAACGAAAGTGCCGATCGTAAGGTCGCTGATAAGCGACCTCACACCTTATTATTTAGACTCATCGGCGTGAACAGATGAGTCTGCACCTTCGCTACTTTCAAGTGGTATTGACTGTTAACTTTTCAAAGATCTTGCCTGACTAGAATAAATTAGCGGCCAAATCAAAACTGTTAAAAGCTCGCTTTGACTTGCCCGCGTCAGGGCTAAGTAATATACGACAAGGACAATATCGCGTCAACCGTTTTTTTAGCGATTTGCAAAAAACTTTTTCGCGTCGCCTTGCCCAAACTTTTCGTCCCTCAAGCCGTTCCGCTCAAGAGGCTAGGGAATATAATCAAGCCCCCCGAAAAGGTCAATGGCAAAATCCGAAAAAATGACAAAATTCTAATCTCACCGCCGCAACCCGCGTTTTTGCCCCCTTAAGGGCGGACTTTCTTAAACTGTATCGCGAATATTAAACCTTCTCCTTAACGCCTCATTGCAATAATCAGATTCCCTTCAGCAGTCGAAGCTTGCCCATTTCTTATTTTGCCGATATATTTTTGGCTATGGTAAAGACAGAAAAAATCAAAATTGCAACGAAGGGAAACTGCGATATTGTAAATATCTCTGAAGAGGTAGCCAACGCTGTCGCAGATTCCGGAATCAAAAATGGTATCGTTTGTGTTTTCAATGTGGGCTCAACCGCCGGCGTCACCACCATCGAATACGAGCCCGGCCTGGTAAACTACGACATCGAGGCCGCATTCGAAAGGATCGCCCCCGAAAACATCCGCTACGAGCACGAGGAAACCTGGCACGACGACAACGGCCACTCACACGTACGAGCCTCCCTGCTGGGCCCCTCACTGACGGTCCCCTTCACCAGCGGTCAAATGACCCTCGGCACCTGGCAGCAGTTAGTTCTCATCGATTTTGACACACGGGCACGCACCAGAACCGTCGTCTGCCAGATAATGGGCGATTAACTGCCCCGCCAGCGGCGAATGCTCCGGTGTCCTGAATTTGTTGCTTTTAGAATGTGTAACCGACACCTCCGCCTTTGCGAAAACAATTAGTGAAGGCTGTCATGTGGACAGCGATAACAGCAAAAGACACTTAGGCATTCAGGAGATTGTAAAATGAAAAAAGCAATGATTTGTTTGGTACTGGCACTGACCGCCGGTTACACCATCGCAGGCCCGGTAAACCTGCACCTTATTAACAACGATGCAAAATGGGCCATGCATCTGGACCTCGCAAAGGCCAGGCAGACCGTCGCCGGCAAGCTGCTCTCGCTTAAAGCCGACAGCAAATACCCAGAAGAAGCCTCCGAAGCCGTCACCGAGTTTGAAAAATATGCCGGACAGGGTGCGGCAAAGCTGGTTGAGGGCATTACTATATTCAGCACCTCTGAAAAACCAAGGTCAGGTATCGCCATCCTCTCAGGCAGGCTGGACCAGCAATTCATCGATCAGCAGCTAAAATCAGAAGGACTTGAGCTCACTAAATATGACGGCAAAAATCTCTACACAAAACAGAATGAGGATAAAGGCGGAGTAGCCTTCGCAAACAAGGACCTGATTGTACTGGGCAGTGACATCGAAATGCTTAAAAGAGCCCTTGACGCTATCAGCGGAAAAACGCCAAATGCAGGTTCAGGCGACGGACTGCCGGCTCTACGCAATTGGGAGCAGGGCACATTTTTTGGCCTGGATTTCGATGACCTCACGCCAATGAGAAATGTCAAGCCTGATGCTGACTTTCTGAAATCGCCGGAGCAAATGAGTTTTTCAGCCGGTGAAGCTGACGGCAAATTGAGCCTTTGGGCCAACGTCAGAACCCCTGACCCCCAAAGGGCCATGAAAATTAAGCAGATCGCTCAGGGCCTGGTCGCACTAGCGGCAATAAAGACCAGCGAACTGCCCGAATTGGCCGATATGGTTGAAAGCGTCCAGGTCTGGTCACAAGGCAGCAACGTCTCAGCTTCTTTTGACTACCCGGCCCAGAAGCTTGTCGAATTGGCTGCTAAGTATGTTACAATGCATCAGGAAAAGATTGACTGCCAAATAGAACTCAGCGTTGAGGTTGAACCCAAAAAGCCCGATGAAGGTTCTGAAACTAACAATGAATAAATTGAATATCTTAGGGGAAGGCTATGTACGCCTGCCCCGCCTTCATGTTTTATTTATAGAAAGGATTTATTGAAAATGAGAAAGATTATTACTGCTTCTTTGATTGTCGCAATCTTCAGTGGTTTCGCATTCGCTGGACCTGTAAACATGAAGGTAATCAACAAAGACGCCAAAGTCGCCATGCACGTAGACATGGAAAAAGTGCGTGCCTCCGACCTGGGCAAACTGGTCATGGCCGAAGCGGAAAATATCGAAAAACCCGCCGAGTTCCTGGAATTCGAAAAGGCCATCGGCGGCCAACTGCTCCAGCAGACCGACGGTATCACCGTATACGGCAGCACACCGGAAATGGATGATGCTGTTGCTCTTGTCAAAGGCAGATTCGATAACAGCAAGATCGAAAACTATCTCAAAACCATACCTGCGCAAGGTGAAGAATATACTAACAGCAAGGTTTATGCCCGCGTTGAGGGGAAAGACATCCCCGCGGTCGGACTTATGAACAAACTCGCGATCATCGGAGATTCAACCGCTTATGTCCAAAAAGCGATCGACGTTGTCAATGCCGGCAGCGGAGTTGGTTCATCGGACAAATTCAGCGTACTGAAGTCCCTCGACCAGAACACCCTATTTGCAGTCGAATGCGATGATGCGAGCGTTTTCAGTTCTGCAGCCGGAGAAGGCCCTCAACCCGCTAAGATGGTCAAGAAGCTCTCTGCTGTCGGTTCGGAAAAAGACGGCAACTTCGCACTCAACGTCAACCTGGAAACTTTTGACGATAAGCAGGCCAAACAGGTCCAGCAGTCTATTCAAATGATGATGATGTTCATGACAATGGGGCAGGAACAGCCGGACCCTGAACTGATGACGCTCGTACAGTCGATCAAGGTCAACTCAGCAGGCTCGAAAGTCGCAATTGATTTCGAGTACCCATCAGAAAAACTATTCAACCTTTTCAAGGACGGCAATCCGTTGAAGACAAATATGCCCCAGCCTCAGAGCCAGGGTAATTAGTTATAGCCGGCAATACTGACGGTTTTCCATAGTGAAAGCTTTGAATGTATGATGAATTGAGCCAACTAAGTGATGCCGAACTGGCGATCAAAGCCGGTGCAGGATGTCGGCGGTCATTCGAAGTACTGATCGACCGATATTCTGCACGGCTTCTCGCTTTCATCAGCTCGAGAGTCGCCCTCAGAGAAGACGCAGAAGACATCACGCAGGACACGCTCATCAAAGCCTATGTAAATATGGCAAAGTATAACCCCAGATACAGATTCAGCACATGGTTGTTCTCGATCGGCTACAAGACCGCTGTCAGCCATTACCGACGCAGTAAAACAAGGCAGTTGAAAATCAATCACGACAAAGAAACGCCCCCGCCCGAGCAGCAGTTACAGGTAGAAGACGAGGCCCAAAACATTTGGAAGCTCGCAAAGGGCCTCAGCCGGAATCAGTACGAAGCATTATGGCTGAGATATAACGAACAGATGCAGATATCCGAAATCGCCAACGTAATGGGCAAGTCAAAAGTGCACATAAAAGTACTCCTGCACCGCAGCAGGAACAAGCTGGCCCAAATGCGGCTCGAACAGGACCAGGCAAATACATCACCGGTACTGAGTTCGAAAGATACAGGCATTGCAATGAATTGGGAAGTCTGACATGTATTGTAAAAAAGTAAGATCAAAACTGAATACCATGCTCGACACGGGCCGGCAGCCCGACTCCGTCATCAAAACGCACCTTCAAAGCTGCGACTCCTGCTCACAGTATTACAGACAGCTCCTGAACATCCACCGCGACCTCACCCTGGAGCAGCCTGACCGCACGACCAATAATAACACCGGATCGGTAAAGATGGGCGTCCTCAACGCCTTGGATAAAAACGAAGGATCAACCCACAAGATCCGCTCCGCGAACCTGAACATACACCACCACATCAAAAAAGCCGCACTTGCAACTGTCGCAGCTTGTATAGCAGCAATTATCCTGGTCAACTCATCGTTGATCACAAACGACAACGCCAACATACCCCGCCCCCCAGCAGCACAGGACACAACTTCCCTCGACCGCGTGCTCTCCGCAGGTGCGATAAACAACTTCGCCCTCTCTCAAGTCGCGAACCTGCTGTCGCACCCCGAAAAAAGCATCCAAAACAACTTCCGGACCACCGCCCAGACATTCGTCAAAGAAGTGGGATCCATAACCACACAACTAAGCACGGTACATCAAACCCCCTCGGACCAATAACCCTCCGCCGCTTAAATGCAAAAAGGGGCTCCTCACGGAACCCCTTAGTTCTGCTAATCTACATATTTTGCCCGGGCATTCTTATTAACTGTGAGGCTGGGTGCGAGCATGGCCGCTCTTGGCTGCGTCAACTATCATCAGGACCGCTGCAAGGCAGACAACTATGTATACGATCCTTGCAAGCATAGTCAGCTCACCGAATATTGCAGCGACCAGGTCAAAGCCGAACAGCCCGACCAGACCCCAGTTCAAACCGCCGATAAGCAGCAATACGAAAGATGTCCAGGCCCACCAGTTCATGTCAAGTTTCCTAAGCATAGCAACCTCCAATCAACTCTAGAAAAATAGTCATTTTAAAGAGCACCTTTTTAACCTCCTCTTTAGTGCTTTCAACTATTTATTCATGCTCAGGTCTTATAAAGTTCAGTAAAAAAGCCTACATCATCGACACTTTCATTCACACAAGCATCAAAACACAACAAAACATACATTTCCTTATACTACACTGCGACAATACCCCTACTCAAACAGCCCATTTCGGGCCCCAACTGCTACGCCCTACTGTCCCAAAAGCTCGCTTATCTCGCCTTGCGAAAGAGCTCTATCGTAAACGCGTACATCATCGATGCACCCCTTGAAAAACTTCTTCTCGACGTAGGACCCTATACACAACGTTTCACCTTTAACCGTATTTATGCTGGCCGGAAATATCTCGCTGAACTCATCCAATTCACCGTCAACATACAGCTTCAAATGAGCCAACTCTGCAGGAACCTGCTCCGGCAGCACAACAGCAACATGATGCCATCCCCCATCAGCAATCTCAGTCGAACCCTTTACCCACGCACCCAGAACGTCAACATGCAGCAGTCCTCCAACCACACCGAAAATGAACCGGCCCGATCGAATATCATTTGCACCCCAGGAAACAATAATTCCCGATCTCTGCTCGGGGTCCAGTTTGACCCACGCAGCCGCTGACCGTACCTGTGCACCATTAACACCGCCAAATCCTGTGCTTGCCCAATCACCGTCCCCATCCAGAACCAGCGAACCATTGCCCCGCTTAACCTCCCCAACATCCTGCGTCACCACAGCATCCCCATGCAAAGCCAGATCGCCATCGACAACGCCCCCCAACGCATCCAGATCGAAGCACGCTTCATAAACCAAACCCGGACGATCATACCTCTTCAGCCACGACTCGGCCACCAGCGAAAGATCAGCAATATCAAGCACACCATCCTGATCGAGATCCGTAACCGGTTCGCCCGCGGAAGCCCCGCTCACCCAGTCGCCTGCAAAAGCGGCAAAATCATAAAAGCCCATCTCCCCCGTCGCCGCATCCGCAACATTGACCTGAAAGTCCTGCAGATTGTACTCACCATCCAGCCCGGCAACACTGATCGAAAACCTGTTCAAACCAGTATCCGCATCAGACGGCACACCCGCCAGACTGCCGTCCGCACTCACATCCAGCCAGCTCGGCCCCGCAGCCTTGCTGAACACGACATCTTCATCCATCGGACTCCGCACCAGCGAAGCAAGCGATCCGCTGAAATCGCCCCCCTCAATCAAATCCCCCGCAACCGGCTCAGATGCAAAATAAGGCGGATGATTGTAACCTTCCCAATATGGCATCAGACAGCTCCCCGGAATGATCTCTCGCTCAAATCCGGGCCCTTGCCACGCAACCGAAAGATGGTCACCCCCGCCGCCCTCTTTCTGCAGCGCCCTGATATAGTATCTCTTCCCCGCCTTCAAACCCATAACCGCCGACTGCTGCGACGCATATTCATTCCAGACTCGGTAACCCGTCCAGCCATTGATATAAGCTATCCTGCTCGCATTAGCCGGCTCATGGTTCCCGCTCAGCCAAAGCTCGCAGTAATCATCACCGGCAATCCAGAACGTATAGTGACCGCTCACCTTCGGCACAACAAAACCATGCACCCTCGTACCATAATTGTCCGAATACCACTGCGGCGTCTCAAACTGAACGATCTGCTCACGCACATCAGGATTGTCCGGATAATCAGGATCACCCGTCAAATCGCTCACATAATTACCAGATATATCGTGCCATACCTCTCGAGTAATGCTCCCAACCCCGTCACCCGCGGTAAAGCTCCACGTAAGCCCCTTTAGCGTACCGGATGGCGTAACAGGATCCACACGCCAGTAATACGTCGTATAAGGCAGCCAGTTACCCGCCCATTCACTCTCGGCGAGTGTACCAACAAATTCCTCCGAATCGGTCCCAGCGTCGGTTACCCCAGACTCAGAAGTCCCCATATAGAGGTTATAACCGATTGTCTGAGAATTGTCCGTCCAGTCCACAAACGGCACATCAACGTCAAAACTCATATCGACCGGCGAAGGATTCTCCGCCCTGCCGCCATCATAAGCCGCTTGTATATCGCTCAGTTCGAGATCGTAATTGTATATCCGCACATCATCGATCGCCCCCGCAAAATAGCTCCCCTCCACCGGATCGCCTCCGATATAGGATGGGCCTGAAAACGCCTCCGGAACATTGGAAGTATAGTCAACCGCAGACTCCAGTACCCCGTTTTCGCCCTTGTAAATAACCGCTCGGTCATCCCTGATAACCAGCGCAACAAACGTCCACGCATTACGCACGTCAAGACCCGAATCCCAATATTTCCCCCCTGAGTTCCAAAGGTAGCGAAGCTCTCCATTATAACCGAAACACAAACCGGCAGAACTGCCCTCCCGCGTCATGAATATACTCGCCCAGTCATCAGGCGTACCGCTGGGCTTGACCCATGCCGTTATCGTCACATTGTCACTGTTAATATCCAGCGCTGGCACCTTGACGACATCATCAACGCCGTCAAACTCAACCGCCGAGCTGAAATGCCCCGCCACCGAGTCCTGATCAAAAGATAACCCACCCTCGCAAACACCATGCTCGTCAAACCCGCTAGAATCGGTCGCAGCAGTTCCCGTGCCATCATCTAGCTTCCAGTACCCCTTCATCTGCCTTGGCCTAACCGTTACAGTTACTGCCCTCTCCAGCGTCTTACCCGTCCCAAGATCGGTAAATATGACCTTGTCTTCATGAACACCCGGCAGCCATAATTGCGGCCTGATCTCAACTGTCACCGTCTGATCACTGTTGGCAGGTACAACCCCGCCTTCCGGAACATTCAGCCGACCCGCCAGACTTTGCCCCGACCACTCTATATCCCTGTCCGTATCGTTGATCAGCTTACATTCAAAACTGCTGTCAGGAATCCTGTTGCCCATCGTCACCGACGTTCTGAACCCGTCCGTAGGGCTTGCCAGCAAACTCTCAGGCGGCCCGATAACCACCACCGAAGGATCACCGTACAGATTGAACAGCGTCCAGTTATGGTTCCACCAACTGCTTATTTCTTCCTTAAGATCGTAAAGTGCCTCACCGCAAGACTTACCCTCTGCGATCCCCTTTGCATACCTGTACCCCATGCCGGCATCCGTAGGAGAATTAGTAAACGTCTGCTGACTGTAGTAATAAGACAGTCGCGTAGATCCGATCGTACCGATCCCGCCCTTTTTCAGCAGAGAATACGCCAGGTTGTCCGTGTACGTCACATACGCATTGTCGCACGAACCCTGGAAAGTAGTCGCCGGATGCGCATCATCAAGATATGCCGAATCGCCGGAACTGATTATACCCGACGCCCCCTTCGCCCAGCCGTGCGTGCTCCACACAACTACCCCGTAGTCATTCTGGCTCCAGACATTTGCAGGATACAAACTCGGCCCGAACTCAGCAGGCGGATCGAAATTGAACTGATCCGGAGAAAGTGTGTAACCCTCTCGGTAGTGACGGTCTATGCCTATGGCCCGAGGCTCCAGTAAGTTGTACTTTATCTCCTCGCCAAGCTGATAACATGAGGTATTCGAATCCAGCGGCACGATCGGAACATAGAATTTCCGCCGCCACTGGGTATCCGTAGAATTCTCATAGTCGATGGTCTTCTGCAGTATTCCGTCCATGTCATTCATGCTGCCGTAGTACGGAATACGGCCGACATATATCTCGAAGTACCGTTCTATCTCCCCGCTTTCACCAATGATGCCGTTATCATTTGCATCCCAGTCCGCGGTCAGCTCTGCATAAAAATAATCCGTCGGTATATTCCGCCCACCGCACGGATAAAGCTTCATTGGAACCGTACCCTGATCAGGTATCGGATTACCTATAAGCAGCAAATAATGAATACCCATGCTTTCATAATTCGCCTGCAGCCAGGCACGGATATTATTCGCCGCAGCATCACCTGTTCCACCGCCCCACTCCTGCTCCGTAACCAGCGTCACGTCATACCCCATAGAAGCTTTATGAGCGATGAAATCGTCCAGTACGCTCGATGCCGAAGCAATGCTGTTGCTGGTCATGATTACATAACCGTTCGTTCCCGGATCGGGTGCCGGTTCGTAAATACCACCGTCTAACTGACCGCTGTAACTGTCTTCTGACAGAATATCTCCGTCGCTGCTTACCGAATCGATCTCATAGTCAGCAGCGCCCTGGTCAAAATTGACAACCATATCCTTCAAACGACTTCTGGCGTGCTCCGAAGCTTTGCTTCGCCCTTTAACCGCGCCACGCCCCTTGCCTTGCTTTTGATATTCAACAACTACATCCGCCGAAACCAGCTTCTGTATCTGACCGGCCGCAGGGTTGTACTTAACCAGCGCGACAGCAACCTCCACAAGCCTCCACTGTCTCATCCTGCCGCTCGAATTAACGCGACACCCACGCCCGGGCCAGAATGCATCGGCCTGGTAAATATCAATATCATGCCCGTCAATAATGTTCTGACCGACAGGCCATATTTCGATTGTTTCACCTTGATTTGAAGTGAGCAAAGGAGGAGAAGGCGCGATATACTCTCCCGTGACAGATTCATACACAGCATCAGAAAACTGAACATTAAGCGACCTCATATCAGCGTTGGGAGGGAGCAAAACTGTTATCATCTGCCAAGGAACGTTCGGCTGCCCCGGCTCATTGATAAAACAAACGCCCTCAGGACCGAAACCGACTTCCCCATCTGCACCAGCAGAATATTCAAGCTCCTGCACCGCCGCCGCAAACTGGGAATTGCCTGAATCGACTTGAATGCTGCCCGCATCCGAAACCGAAATGAACGCTAAAATGGCGAAAAATGCCGCAGAAACACACAAACTCTTCAACCTCATCACAACTTCACTCCTTCCGAACAGTCAAGAACCATATCAGCAAGCAGTCTATCCTCTATATCCCCCCAATCAAAACAAAAAATCTGCAACGCTGGCAGTTAGATTACCAGAAGCGGTTTCAAAAATGCTTTTGGATTACGGTTTTCCACTCACAAACTTATTCGCTGAATAGGCCCGAAAACCTGGACTTCCATCCCTTTTTAGCCGCTGGATTATTTTCTATACCTGTAGCCTTCAGCTCAAGGTATGGCTCAGCAAAAACCGTCCAGTCCTTGCCGTTTCCGTTCTCTTCACCGCCGTCGACAGTGATCAGCGTCAGATACTTTGCCCCGCTTTCAAGCGGAATGTCTATCTCATGGGCACCGTCAGCCGTCTTAACATCATCCAGAGCAAATCTCTCTTCGCCGTCGACCATCACACGGAAACCCGCATTGCCTCCGCCCCAGTCAGGCTCGGATATACCGCATTTCGCCCTGAAAGCCGACAACTCCTGGCCCGGCAAAAGCATACGGATATTTTCAAGATCAAATGTTATACCCAGATTCGCATGCATGACTATTGCAGGCTTCTGAGCTCCGCCGTATTCAACACCATTGAGTTTCACAGGATACCTTTTACTCTCAGCAGTGTAACCGATCGCTATCTCCGGATCAGTTGTAACCTCAGACCAGTACCATCCGGTCGTGTCTGGCAATTTATCACAACTATGCTCCGAGGTGATCTGCTGAGGACCTTCACCGCCGTCCGGCACAAACAAACCGTCAACATAAGGATTCTCAGGGATCTGCTTGTATTCGCCCGAAGTTGTTCGATTTGTGGAACCTTTAAATTCGCTCACGAACTCGCCGCTGACAGGATCGATCCCTACACCAATTTCACCGCTGCCGAAACCGTTACCGCCTGCGACGACGTCGGCCAGGTCGAACCTGCTTCCCGACACGGCGAAACTGTCATTCGGTATAGCTTTCGCAAAACGCTTCCCACCGTCAGCAAGCTCGATCCGCTTGACGACTCCATTCGCATCAACGATACCTGCCTGACCGGCATAGAGTTTCTGAGTGGAGCCATGAAGCACAGGATCGTCCCCGGCACGTATCTCCACTTCACCTTCAAAGACATGAACTTCAGTAAGACCAGAAGGATGTGAAGTCACCCCGAATTCTGTTCCATAGTCGATCACGGTAGCATTTGGCGTGCGAACTACAAAACCGGTTGCCTCGTCCGGAACGTACGAAAACAACGATCCAGAATACAGCATCAGTTGATTCTCTGTCTCGGGCTCGATCTCAGCGGGACCCTGAATAATGACATCGGCACCGCTCTTGAATTCCAGACGCGCAAAACCCTCCAGAAGGGTCTTTCTCAGTGTACGAAGATTATCACCTACCTGATGGTCGCTCTGCTCTCCGGACCATTTGGAATGCATCGCCTCTGTAACCGTGGCAACTATGGGTCCCTGCTGTTCCCTGATGATTACATGGGCCATCACCAACAGCATCGCCGCTGCAGATGTCACAGCCGTATAGATAGCAGCCTTGGAAAACTTGCGCTGCAGCTTTTTGTACTTACCAACGGAACGTATCTCTGGCGCAGCCTTTTCTTTTCGCTTTCTCTTGGGCAGCCGGAACCATCTCCGCCTGCGTGTCGGAACGGTCTCAGCCATCTGCTCAGCTTCTGCCAGTTCGTCCCAGACATAACCAAGCGTACTCTCATCGACCCGGACCTCCTGCTTCGGCGCCTCGAATGAAACATTGCCCGGCTGACGAAGGGACGAATAAAGACTTACGTACTCGCAATAATATTGCATCGCATACGGATCATGCTCCAGCGTGGACCGAAGCTGCGCAAGCTCGTCCTTGCTGGCTGATCCGCTGAGTACCTTCAGGATCACCCCGCCAAGCTCTTTATAGTTTTGGTCATTACTCAGCATGCCGAATCCTCAGACACCAGGCGCCACCGAACACATTTTATCAAACTGTTGTGAATTCTGTTCATCACCTTGTACATACCCTGCACCGACCTGTCCAGGCTCTGTGCAATTCCCTTTATTGTCAACCCGCCCTCGTAATGCATCTGCAAAAGACGGCGGTCCTTCTTACTCAACTTCTCAAGGCACTTTTGAACCGCTTTCATTCGCTCATCGGACTCACCTGAAACCGTTTCTGCCCTGCCCGCAAACAGATCGAGCATGTCCCCTGTAAACAGTACATGCGAATTCTTGCGTTTACGGGTATAATTTAAAACCTCAAATCGCGCGATACTCACTGCCCAGGCCCCAAAATTCGTACCCTGCTCGAACTCGTCAAACTTCTGCCACATAACCGCGGATGCTTCCTGCATTATCTCATCAGCATCGTTGCAGTTGGGCACAAGCATGAGTATGTAGGAATAAATACGCTTCTGGTTGGCCATGAACAGCTTGAAGAACAGATCGCTCCGTTCTTTATCGCTGTATTTGGTTTTGCCGCTATCTAAATCACTCATAGCTTCAAACGTACCTTAAACTCTTCACTTTAGGGGAGCTCTAATAATTGCTTTTGAGCGGCAAGTAGAAGATCTTTGCGTTCCAGCAAGGAAGACAAATCAGCTTTAGTTGTTGCTAAAGCGGTTTTTGTCTGCCGCTGCCCGGAACCAAAAAGATTCGCTTGACCACCAAAATGAATTGTTAGAGGTGCCCTTCACCTTATTACATCATCACATTGCAAAATTGGAGCAAAAAAATCTTCCCAAAGGAAAATATGATGGACAAAACTACAAATAGCCTCATTGGGACACGGTTATATTTTATCCAAAGTAAGGCAAGATCACTTGATCGCCCTGAGATTCTTCAGCCCGAGAACGAAAAACGCAACAGCAATTATCGCCAGAACTGCCTTGCCGGCCTTTATCGCAACAATACTGTCGAATATATCTTCTAAGTTGACTATATAACCTTTATCCGCAAGAACAACTGCTATCATAATCGAGATAGCCAGTATCAGAAATAGCACGCCGCGCACACCCTGCGCAAAGGTCACAAGACGCGAACCAAGGCTTTGGCGACCGGGATTTACTTCAGAAATATCGCCGCTCTCGCCGGACTTTTTTTGCCTCTTTAGTGCCGCTTTTGATGCCTTTTTGTCGTACTTTGCCTGCTTTTTGAGCAGTTTCTTCCTGTTTTTATCCGCCATTTATGGATGCCTTTAGGTCTCTTAAATTCGCAGAATACACCATTCTATCGACATTTACTGCCCTGACCGTCAGAGTGTGCATTATAAAAAATCGCATCTCATACGTAAAGCAAAGCCTTTTAGGGCTCGATTTGAGTCTTTTCACTGGCATAAAACGCCTCTCCAGCGTAGAATATAAGTGCAATCAGGTTTAGTTTTAAATTAGCGAGGTGCAAAAATGAAACATTTGGTAATCACATCAGCAGTTCTGTTCTTCGCAATTATCGGACAGGGTTTCTCAGACACGTTCCGAAATAAGCAGACCGGCGAAACTTTCAACGGCTTTGCCACCCAGGTTCAGCGCCAAAACGAAGCTAAAGTCTTTGTACAGCAGGAAGATGGTAAGCTGAAAACCCGCTTCGTAAATCTCAACGAATACGAAATAGTCTACAACCGCAAAGGTCGACGTGACAACGTCATCGTCATCCCGATCACAAATCGGCAGACCTTCGCATCCTATCGGGTTTGCGAAAAACTGGCAAAAACCATCGAAGCCGCGTCAAATCGCGGGCCCTACTACATTATTCTGGAGATTGACAGCCCAGGCGGCAGAGGTGATTATACCAAACTGGTCATCGAAGCCGTAAGACAAACCGATAACTGCCCGGTCATAACTTATGTCAACGGCGGCACTTTCGGCGGTGTCTATTCCATAGCTTCACTTATCGCTGTTGCGTCCGATGCGGTTTATTTCGCGCCCGGCACAGCAATGAGCAGTGAACCGCCGCTGATAGGCGGAATAGCAACGGAAGAGGAGATCAGAGATTATCAGCAGCGATACAGCGCAGACAGTCTCTCGGCCTACGGCGGATATGCCGCCAGCATTGCGCGAAAACGCGGTCGTCCCGAGGCCCTTACTGTCGCTATGATCGACAACACTATTGACGTAGTAGAGGTCAGGACCGCAGAAGACGGCAAGACTGAATTCATCAATCGCCTGGACAAACTGCCCTCTCAGCAGATAGTCAAGAACTGGTCCAGAGCTGCAACCGGCCTGGTTCCTGCTGAGCAACAGTCCCAGCAGTACAATGTTCAGGCCGTACCTCAGTCAACCGCAACGGCAACCGTACCCAAAGTTACTAACCTCACAGCACAGGACGCCGTAAAGACCGGAATGGCCGACGGTATCGCGGTCAGCCGAACGGATCTGCTCGAAAAATTTGATCTGACTGATGTTGATATAATCGAAAACAGCGGCATACGACGTGAGATCCGTGCATTTAACGCAAACCAGAATGCTATCAGAACGATGCTCGCAAATGTCGATTACCTGGAGAACAGGGCAGATCAGCTTAAGACCCGTCTGGATGAGATAACAGAATTCAATGCCAGAGGCACACGCAGAAGGGAATCCTACTACGACAATCTGCAGGATCAGCCAATAGACAGAGGACCAAACCGGCGGGTTTTCAGCACGGGCAAGGATGTTAACAGGCGTGATCTCATTAAAAGCACTGAAGCCGCTACATTGCGATACCTGGCAGAGCTTGAAAATGCGAGAGATCGCGGCGAGGTCTTCGTTGAGACTGAGACTGTGGAAACTCAAAGACTGCGTGCCGAACTTGCAAGCACGCTCGATACGCTACTGCGTAACTACACCAGGATTCTGAGGACGGCCCGAGGATTCCCAGGCGCACTGCCCATGGATGTTAGCGTTAACGAACTGCAGCGAGGTCGAACAACTGCGGCGAATCTAAGGCAGGATGTCCTTTTCGGACTGTAAAAACAAATCATTTAGATAAACGTACCAAAGAGGCGCACTTTTCTGTGTGCCTCTTTTTTTTATGCAAGACGGCAAATTTTATTACTCATTTTCTGAATTTTTTAGAATTTCACGGGCACTTTCACGCATTAAGTGGCATGGAACTGGTGAAAAGACCAAAAACTGCCCTGTCATTATGCGGTGAGTTTAATGGAAGACTATAAAGCCAAAAACGTTAATAAGGATCTGGCGTCCTCGGCCGAGGCGCACTCCGATCCTGCGTATGCATCACGCTTCTTCCGTCTTTTCATGCAGAATCAAAAGAAACTCTTCAAATACATCCTCATGCTGGTGCCCTGCCGTTCGGATGCGGAGGATATTCTGCAGGACACGGCCACGTTGATGTGGACCAAGTTTGACGAATTCAAACCGGGAACCAATTTCGCGGCCTGGGGCATCAAGATCGCACATTTCAAGGTGCTGCGATATTACCGCAGCCGAAAACGGCTCCACGTACCCATAACTGACGACATCCTGGAAATCGTCACGGAGCAGGCAGTACAGGCGGTGGACGAAAAGGACCATAAAATCAAAGTCCTTCAGCAATGTATGAAGGAACTGCCCGAAAAGGATCGGGCCTTGATCGAGCTGAGGTACGACAGAGGTCTTGCACCTAAGAAAGTTGCCCAGAAAGTTTCCCGTCCTGTCAGGGGGATATATAAAAGCCTCTCAAGGATACATAATTCCCTGCTCGTGTGCGTACGCCGTCGGCTCAACCAGGAGGGACTCTAAATGAGCAAAACAGATCACTATTACACACACCTTGGGGAACTGATCCTCGAATCGCTTGAGGGCGCAATTACGGAAGAAAGAAGCGCGGAACTTACCGGATATCTCAAAAATGATCAAACCGCAATAATATACTATCGTGAGTTTGTGAGTATCTATTCATCGCTGACCTGCCCTGACAGCGTCTGCATGAACAGTGACGAAGAACTGCATGCTGATGCGGAGCAGTTGGACCTGCAAGTGTGGCAGGCTCTTGCGCAGAACGAAATAGATGCTGATCCGGTTGTTATCGAGGAGCAAAACGGCAGAGATGATGTTACTCGATCCGTGGTAAAAGCTCCAAGCAGGCAAAAAGTGCGGGAGTATTCCAAGCTATCCATCTATACCGCAATAATTTCCAGTGCCGCTTTGGTTCTTGTCCTGCTTTTACCGATCATCTTGCCTGAAAGCGGGCCGACGGTTGCATTTATTGACACTGAGGTCGATGCTGAGTGGCATGAGGATGCCAGACCAGACGGCAGCGGAGACATAGCTGCCGGCGATCTGCAATTGCTCGAAGGCCTTGCCAGGATCCGGATGGCGGGCGGTGCAGAGCTGGTACTGGAGGGACCCGCACAGATCAACTTCAAATCCGCAGACAGCATATCTCTAAATGAGGGCAAGCTCACGGCCCATGTGAACAGGGATGCAGTGGGGTTCATTGTAGATACGCCCAATACAAGGGTACTCGACCTGGGCACTGAATTTGGTGTTGAAGCGAGGAATACCGGATGCGAGGTACATGTCTTTGACGGTGAAGTGGCACTTTATCCGTCTAATGGAGATCAGAAGTTTTCGGTAAAAGCGGGCGATGCCAAGAGAGTGTACTCCAACGGCAGCGTTTCAGATGTTCGTGCAGATGAGCTGGCGTTTGTGACCGAGAATGAATACGAGGCCAGGCTGCGGAGCGGTGAATCCAGTTACCAGCGTTGGCTGGCCCTGAAATACGAACTGCAGCGAGACCCCGATCTGGTAACCTACTACACCTTTGAGAAAGACGATACGAGTCCCGGACTGCTGCAGAATCTGGCACCTGTCACAGGAAATGATCTTGACGGGAAAATTGAAAACAAAGGCGGTTCGCACGATGGCTGGGTAAGCGGACGTTGGCCGCAAAAATCCGCTATTTCTTTTACCGGTCCGGGCAGCCGTTGGATGGTGACAGAAAGGAACCAATCGGCCAGCATCTCAGGACCTGTAACGATCTGGAGCTGGATAAAGGTCGATCAAGATAATCCCGGGGGAGTGATAATCAGTAATCGCATACCGGGAGGTCACTGCAATTACAGACTTGCGGTGACACTTGATTATATGGAATTTCTGCGGATCAGTACTTCCAACAGCTATGCTGACAGGTCCTTCACCAATTTAGGGAGTGAACTAACACAAGGCTGGCATTTCGCGGCCGTTACGCATGATAACAAGATATTGCGTTTCTATCTGGACGGAGAACTGGTTAGTTCGCAGAAACACGAGTATCACCCACCAGCAGTCAAATGCAGGACCTATGTAGGACAGCATAATTCCGGTGATGAAAAGAGGAATGATTTTTACGGAACGATCGGCGAGGTTGGGGTTTTCAAGCGTGTTCTCAGCGACAGAGAGATCGAATCGATATATCTTGGCGGCATGCCAGGCTTTGAATAGTTGATAAAGTGAAGGATGAGCCGGAGTGGACTTTGGCGAGTAACCCGGCTCATCCGTTTTTGCAAAAAGCGGCACAGAGCGCGCCTTGCCTTTTGCGCAGGCGATTATAGCTCTGGCCAGACGGAATGTCCAATCGGAAATGGAGAATCGAGATGGCCAGGAAAAAAGGATTCACACTGATCGAACTGCTGGTTGTTATTTCAATCATCGCACTTCTTATGGCGATTATGATGCCTGCTCTGAGTATGGTAAAAGAGCGGGCTAAACGGGTAATATGCGGCAGCAACACCAAACAGGTTGGCATAGGATTGTTCACTTATGCTCAATCCTATGATGATAAGCTCCCTCCTCAGTACGGCAACGAGCCATGGGAAGCTGTTTTGGCATATTATCCGGATGGCAGCCACAATCCGGTCAGAACACAGCTTGCGATACTTTATGAAGAGAAGATCGTAGGTAACCCCGAGGTCTTCTACTGTCCCAGTCAACCTCGGCACAGTGACTACCCCATCCCCTACTACTATGACTTCTACACAGATAACGGGACCGTCGAATGGGGTTCGGAATTCATACCAATCCCAGGTTTGGACGGCCATGAACTCATCCGTACTTCATACAATTACTGGCTGCACGGCCAGAAGAAAACTTCAGCTCTGAGCAGAAATGCGATCCTCGTAGACAACTGCCAGGAGTGGGAAGTCGTTCCACACAGAAAAGGCAGTTCCGGCGATCCGCAGGGGCTGTATGCATTGTTCGGGGACGGACATGCCAATTTCGCGACCAGGCGAGAGATATTTGATGACGACCTTTGGCCGAAAGACTTTCGCACCGTCTTTAACGGTCCGGGCAATGATACCGAAAAATTTGAGCTGATACTTAAGGAAATTGAAAAGGATCAGTAGATCAGTAACAGGCAACTGGTGCCTTGTTATTCAACGTATGTAAGATTTTTTATTACTATTTTTTGGAGGTTTCATGATGAAGGCCAAAAGAAAGTTTTACAAAGGCTGTTTTGCATTGCTGGCCGTTCTGGCGTGCATGCAGTTGGCTGCAGGAATTGCAGTAGGCGGAGTGGTGGAGACGGATGCTGACACATACTGTGAGGGTGACGGCGACAACCACGGTGACAAGGGCTTTATCACGGTTAAGCGAAGTACCGCCGGTGCAGGTTCTGCGTGGACACGAACGGGCTGGATGCATTTCGATCTGAGTGGTGAAGGGATCTGCTCGACAGCTTCACTTACTGTTACCGTAGATGCTGCGGACGTCGGCAGCGGCACGCTGACTATCTGGGGTATCAAAGACGGTCAGCCCGGCGACGAGTACGGCACCGACTGGGAAGAGATGACCATCACGGGTGACAATGCTCCTCAGACGCCGGATTTTGCAGAAGACGCACACACAACCAAGCTCGGTGAATACAGTTGGACAAGCACGCCGGCGGTTGGCGAACAGATCGTTTTCTCTACTGAAGCACTTGCCAACTTCCTCAACGCTGACACCAATGATGAAGTGACGATACTGATCGTAAGAAATCCAAACAATGCGAACTTGAACATCGAGTCGAGGGAAAGCGGCGAAGGCACGCCTACACTGGAGCTATCACTCGAGCCGGTCGCGTGGGGGTATTCTCCAGCAAACGACAGCTTCGATGTACCTGTAGACACCACACTGACATGGCAGACTGGACGAGATCTGACTGATCCAACCCAGCCCAACGCTGATGTGGACTATCACAATGTATACGTTGGACCTGCTTCTGAACCTAACGGCCTGCTGGATGTTATTCCTGTACAGGTTGATAACGATGGTTCCGGCACTGGAAGCTATACAGTCACTGGTCTGGATTACGCGACAGAATATGTCTGGCGGGTTGATGAAGTAATGAATGACAGCACGGTTTGGGAAGGTCCTACTTCAAGCTTTACGACTGAGGTACCACCTCAACTGCTCGCGCATTACACATTTGATGGTACGGTTGCCGATTCAAGCGGTAACGGTTTTGACGGAACATATACAGACACAGCGAATGACCCCAACTACGTAGCGGGTCTTGACAATCTCGGTCAGGCTATCGAGTTGTGGGCGGCTGGTCCATATATTGAAGTACCCACGACTGCATTTGACAATATGGGGCCTCGTGAGATAAGCATCGCTTTCTGGTATTACGGCGATTCAACTCAACCTCTCGGTGATCATGCCTTTGAAGGGCGCGCAAACGGCAACCGTGTCATGAGCGTTCATCTGCCATGGAGCAACGGCAATGCATACTGGGATGCAGGTAATTCCAGCGGTACTCCTGACCGCATCTATAAGACTATGGATGCAAGCGAATACAAAGAACAGTGGAACCATGCCGTGTTCATCAAGGACGTAACTGCGGGAACCATGAGCATCTGGCTCAACGGGCAGAAATGGCACGAAGGTACTGGCCTGACCAAGGCACTTGAAGCACCCGATATGTTCTGGATCGGTTCCGGTGACAGCACCACATACACCGGATACATGGACGATTTCCGCATCTATAACTATGCTCTGACGGATCTGGAGATCGCAACGCTTTACACCACCGGCTCTGGAGAATCCATCTGCTTCGAATCTAACCCTATGGACTTCGACGGCGACTGCATAGTCGAGATCGACGACCTGGTCGAATTCATGTCCGGATGGCTCGAATGCGGTCTGGCGCCTGACTGTCAGTAATTAAATCCAGCTAAACTCTTATTGGAGGTTACATAAGATGAACGTCAAAAGTAAAAACTTTAAACGCTGCTTTGTATGGCTTGTTGTTCTAGCCTGCATTGGGTTGACAACGGGTGTCGGTCATGCAGCAGTTACGACGACCGACGCAGACACATATGTAGAAGGTGATGGCGACAACCACGGCGATAAAGAGGCTTTGGTAGTCAAGCGCAGTTCGGCTGGGGCATCGTCAGCATGGACACGCACGACCTGGATCCATTTCGATCTGGCTTCCATGCCGCCGATCGCAAGTGATGCAATTCTTACGGTCACGCGCGACGAAAGCAGCAATTCAGTATCGAGCGGCACACTGACTTTCTGGGGTGTCATTGACGGCCAGCCCGGCGACACTTACGGCACGGACTGGGAAGAAATGACTATCAGCGGCAGCAACGCTCCGCTGACGCCGGATTTTGCTGAAGACGAGAACACCACTGTTCTGGGCACGATCGATGTTTCGGACTGGGCCGCCGGCGATGCGAAGACGGTACAGACACTGGAACTGGTAGAATTTCTGAACGCTGACACAAACGGCGAAGTGACGATCATCGTCACCCGAAACGTGAACGATCAGAACTTCGAGCTCAGATCTCGAGAGAATGCAAACGGCGGCGCTGCGACACTGGAAATGACGCTTGCACCTGCGGCATGGGATCCAACTCCTGAAGCCGGCGCAACGGGCATTTTCGAGGATCAGGTTCTCTACTGGAGCACGGGTCTGGATCCTGCTAATCCTTCGCAGGCTCATCCTGACATCGATTATCACAATGTATACCTGCAGACCGACGATCCAAACTTCGCAGGCGTTACTCCTGTGCAGGTTGACAACACGGACGCAACTGCCAGCTATGACTCTGCCGATTTCAGCCGTGATACGACTTACTACTGGCGTGTCGATGAGGTGATGCTCGACAGCACTGTTGTAACAGGCAAGACATGGTCGTTCACGACGGTGCCTTCGGTTCCCGTGATCGTATCTCAGCCTGACGAGCAGATCGTCATCGCTGAACTGGGCGAAACGCTCGAGTACACCATTGACGCGTACAATCCATTCACGATGGACGCTACCGGACTCGAGTTCCAGTGGTATAAGAACGGCACCGAAGAAGTAGAGACTGGGCCTACACTGACGATCTCGCCATTTGAAGCTACGGATGAAGGCGTTTACAACTGTGTTGTTACGATCACAAGCAACGGCGGCAGCACACCTAGTAACGATATAACCATCGGCTATAAGCAGGAACTGGCCAGGTGGACGCTCGATCAGGGCGACTATGTAAATGATCAGTATGTTGATGTTATCGGCGGACACAATGCTGATCCGAACAGCGCGCCTGTTTTTGTAGAACAGTTTGACGGCACTGCCGGCGGCGGTGTTGAGATCGGTTCCGACAGTTGGGCGAATGCAGGGACATGGGATCCTTCAGCGTTTACCGGTCAGATCAGCGTAAGTGCATGGATCAAATGGGACGGAACTGGTCCTGCCACATACGGCAGCGGTATCATCTCAAAGGCTGACGGTTATGGCGTTGACACGGACAGATGGTTCTTCGTGCTCCGCGGCAAGTCTGGTGATAATGCGGGTCTGTGGTTCTACAACGCAGGTTCGTACCTGTCAACTAACGGTCTGGTACCGGCGAATGAATGGACGCACGTTTGTGCAACGTTCGACGGAGATTACTTCAGGATCTATGTTAACGGAGCACTCGAAGGTTCCACGACGTATGCACAGCTTGATAACGCGACTGACGCTCCCATCGTGATCGGTGCAAAGGGCATCAATTCCGATCCGTTCCCCGGTGCTATGGATGATGTCCGCATCTTCAACTATGGCCTGAATGAAGTAGAAGTTGCTAGCGTCTACAAGGACTATACCGGTCTTGCAACATGCATCGATCGTCCTGCAATGGACATCAGCGGTCCTAACGGCGAACAGGATTGTGTAGTGAATCTTTATGACTTCGCAGAGTTCGCGAATAACTGGCTCGACTGCGGGCTGGTCCCGGACTGCATTCAGTAATGACGGAAAGCGAAGTTAGTATGATGCAGTGATTTTCAACGGGGCCGTATCTGTTCGGGTGCGGCCCCGTTCTTTTTGATTTTTTTTGGCGAAATACAGGGTTTTGCCACGGTATCTATGTGATGCCGTATGATATGTAGTTTGCATTAAAGGTGCTTAAAATGAAAACAAGGGTGATCAGTACTTGGATGTGTGCAATTATTATGATAACTGGTGTTGAAGCGAGTTCGTATGCGGTGACGCCGGAGAACTTTACGCAAGTTGTTTACAGTGATGGTCAGCAGTATACCTTGAGATTGACCAGGGAGAGTCTGCGGGGGCCGGATTTCAACGTGAAGATACAGCAGGATTCGGGGGCGTTTGCAGATTACGATGCAGGTGAGGTTCGGACATATCTCGGCACGGTCGACGAGGATCCGTTTGCGAATGTTGCGGGCTATCTGCAGTCGAACGGAGTCTTTCGCAGTGTGGTATATTTCGACCGGGGTGTGACGGAATACTATGAAGGCAGTACTAAAGTTGGGGGCAATGGGACGCAGTCATTCTCGGTCCGGTGGCCGACAACTCCGACAGTCAGTGCGGGTCACGGGGGGACCACAATGTACGAATACCAGGTGGGGATCGATATCGATTACACCACTTTTTCTCAGATATACAATTCCAGTTATTCCAGGACGATGGAGAACGTGGAGTACTGCATGGCAGAGCTGGCGGCGATACATATGCGGGATGCGATACTCAAGCCGGTGATCGGCAAGGTGGTCATCCGCGCCTCGGCCAGCCAGACTCCGTATGATCTGTCCGCGGGCAACAGCAACCTGACGAGGATATCGGGAGCATGGAGTGAGGATATGGGTTACTGCTTTAAAGTCGGTCTGATGCTGCCTTCTTACGGCGGCGGAGTGGCTTATCTTGGAGGGTCTTATTCAGTCAATTCCACTAAAAGCAATGGTCAATTCGTGACAACCTGGCGACACGAGATCGGACACAATTGGGGTATTGCCGACTATGAAGCAAACAACCCCGAAGGGCCCACTCTGATGTGCGGCAATCAGAGAGGCAGGTATTGCGGGCCCGGGGTGCAGGACATGCTAAACCATCGCGACAGTCGGATAGGCACCAAATTGTATTCTGTTGGGACCTATGCGACAGTGAATCTTCCTCCCTATGCTGCACTGGATACTGTCGAAATGACATCAACACCTAATATTTCCAAGAGTATAACATTTGATCCAATCGCAAATGATCACGATGGAAACGGCCATTCCCTTTCTATAGCCAGTGTAGACAGCACTACAAATCGCGGCGGGACTGTAACAATTTCCAGCGGTACCGGACCGAATGGTCGTGACGAACTGATCTACACGGCCCCTGCGAACGCTGAAGGTCTTGACTGGTTCTATTACGTCTGTGAAGACAGCAGCGGTCAGAAGGCAAGCGGGCTGGTTGTGGTAAAGCTCAACGTCATAATTCCTCCGATGTGGACGGTCGAAACGGATGCGGACACTTTTGTTGAAGGCCACTACGATAATGACAACTTCGGCAGTGCGGGCTATATCGTGATCAAGCGAAGCACTGCGGGCGCAACTACGTCCTGGACACGTACCGGATGGGTGCATTTCGACATAAGCGGCAAGCAGCTTGCAAGCAATGCGCGTTTGACATTCACACGCAACAGCGGAGACTCCGGTGGAACTGTGAATGTGTGGGGCGTCAAGGACGGCCGACCCGGTGACGAGCTTGGAACAGACTGGAGCGAGGGCAGTATTACCGGTTCCAATGCTCCGCTTAAGCCCGATTTTGCAGAAGACGAAAACACAACTCTTGTGGGTTCATTTGCTATTTCACCGAGCGAAACATTCACCATACAGACGCCCGAACTGGCGGAGTTCCTGGCAGCGAACACGAACGGCGAAGTAACTTTCTTGCTGGCTAGAAATCCGAACGACGGCAACTTTGCTATAAAGTCACGAGAGAGCGGATTTGGAGCGACCCTCAGCGTAGCAAAGCAGCCTGCACAGGATACATATGTCCGGGGCGGTTCCTACGCAAATGACAATTTCGGTGCTGAGAACAGTATGAAGGTCAAACTGGACAGCTATGACACCTATGTCAGAAATTCTTATTTCTCCTTCGACTATGCTAATGCGGGAAGCGGGTCGATAGAAAATGCGACCTTGACGCTCATGCCAACCTCGGTTCAGGGCAGCAGGACACTGCGTCTGCAGCTTCTTGACGATGCTGATGACGGCTGGGATGAAAGCAGCATTACCTGGAACAGCGCCCCTGCCTCCACGGGCGGATCTATATACATCTACAGCTCTTCATTGAGAGCAGGTCAGCCGTATACTGTTGATGTTACGCAGTTGCTGAACCAGTCCATCAATCAGAACACAGTAGCGTCTTTCAGACTTGACACAATAACTTCGGCACAGACCGGTGTAAATCAGTTCGCAACAAAAGAGTACTCTGATCCAGCCTGGCATCCCAGGCTGAATGTGACGATGAGTGACCCTGCCCCATCGGCACCTGGTGGACTGTTCGCAGTCAATGGAAATGGATTTGTCAAGCTGGAATGGGACGAATCGCAGGATCAGACTATATCACAATACAGGGTTTATCGAGCCGAGCGGAGCAATGCAGCTTATGAGTTGGTGGGCATCAGTGTGGGAACGAACTTCACGGACAATCAGGTCGTTAATGAGACGACGTACTATTACGTTGTAACGGCTGTAGACAGTAACGGCGACGAATCCGCTTATTCGATTGAAGTGTCTGCGACTCCAGGCCTGGTGGCTGATATCAATCTTGACGGCCGAGTCGATTACGCGGACTACAGCCTGCTTATCGGGAACTGGCAAAGCAGCGGTGCAGGCGATATATATCCGGCCGGCGGTGATAACATAGTTGATTTCGATGACCTGAGATGGTTTGCGGAAGAATGGCTCAATTGACTAAATAGCCTGGCTAATCAGGAACAGGAGAATCAGGGCGGCTGGATGCAGAATATGTTTCTGCGTCCAGTTCCTGCCCTGCTTTAAAGGAAACGCAAAAGGAGGTTTGCAGAAAAATGTTCAGAAGGACTTTTCTGCTGACAAAAACATCTTCGCATGCAGATGCAATAAGGCGGGGTATCCGCATCTTCATATAATTCGGCCTGCGGTCTTTTCGTCACATGACTTAGTGGAACGATCTGCGGGCCAATATCGAATGTGAGGATGAAAATAGACGGGGGAAGCATGTAAAAACGGAGAATACACATGTCACACAGGATTAATCTGAGTTCAACTGCGCTTATCCTATGCGCACTAAGTATGTTATTTGTAACAGGCTCAAGTCTGGCCGTAGTGCCCGACACGATCACTCAAACGGTATCGGACGGCACTAACAGTTATACGTTGAATATGTTCAAAGAGAGCCTGCGGGGGCCGAACTTCAACGTGCTGGTACAGAACTCGTCCGGCACGTATGACAGTTATACGCCTGACGAGGTGAGAACCTATGTGGGTTATGTAAGCGAACTGGACGATGCCCTTGTGGTCGGCTATTTGCAAACGGACGGCGATCTCTGGGCGCTCATGTATCTGGACAGAGGCGAAAAGTGGAGCACGCTCGGCAGTTCTGTCACGAACAAGAGCGTTCCTTCACCCACATATGCCTGGCCGAGCGCTTCTACTGTTACGCCAGGACAGGCAGGCAGCACAGTCTACAAGTATGAAATGGGTTTTGATGTCGATTATGACGCATTCAGCACGATCTATGGCAGCAGTCTCGCAACAACTATGGAACAGGTAGAGAAGAATATGTGCGCATGGAAAGCGATACAGCTTCGCGACAACATGATGCTGAATTGTATTGGTCGAGTGGTAATCAGAAGCTCGCAGACACATTGCCCGTATCAGGGCATAAGCGGTACCGCCCTGCTGAGTCCATTTGCAAATGAATGGTCAAACAATCACTCGGATGCGATGGCATATTGCTTCAAAGCTATGTTAGCAAGCCCTAACATCGGCGGCGGAGTGGCATACAGCCCCGGAACCTATAATGTGTCTCAGGTCAAGAGCACAGGCTGGTACATGGGAGCAGGCCGGCATGAAACCGGTCATAACTTCGGTGCAGGTGACTGGGACGGCAACAGCCCTGAAGGCAACACCATCATGTGCGGTAATGGTATAGCCCGATTCTGCGGCACAAGTGTTCGGGATCACCTCGCACACAGAGACGGCAACATCGGCACGAAACTTTACAGCATCGGCGGAGCATACACCGGCGTGGACGTACCGCCTTACGCAGCTCTTGACATCGTTACAGATGGTGTTGAGACCCAGAGCAGCATCACGATTGACGTGTTAGCTAATGATTTCGATGCGAATGCTGATACACTTTCGATCTTGAGCGTCGAATCGACCTCCGAAAGGGGTGGAACGGTCAGTATCTCTACCGGAACAGGTCCGAACGGCCGAGACGAGATCAGCTACACTGCTCCGGATGACACTGAGGGCATGGACTATTTTCATTATGTAATAGCCGACAGCACCGGACAGACAGCAACAGGCCTTGCTATGATGCAGATCGAGGTCACGCCGACATGGTCGCTCGCTACTGATGCAGACACCTATGTCGAAGGCACCAACAGCAACAATTACGGCGGATCAACTGCTGTCGTGGTCAAACGCAGCTCGGCTGGTGCAGGGTCAACTTACACACGTACCGGGTGGATACATTTTGACCTTACCGGTAAAGAGCTCGGCGCAAGGGCTAAGCTGACATTGACGGTTAACAGCGCTGATGTAAGCTCAGGAACTATCACTGTCTGGGGTATTATCGACGGTCGTCCAGGTGATAATCTCGGTACCGACTGGACGGAGTCCGGCATCACCGGCGCAAATGCCCCGCTTTCGCCTGACTTCGCCGAGGATACGGATACAACCCAAGTTGGCACTTTCTCATGGAGCGGCGGCGCACCCGCGGCGGGAACTGAATTCAGCATTGAAGGCGCAGATCTACTCAATTTCCTCAAAGCAGACACGAATAACGAAGTCACGTTATTGATTACACGCAATATTAACGATGGCAACATGAGTTTCAGGTCAAAGGAAAACACCAGCGGCGGCGAGGCTACATTGAGCGTTTTACCCTTAGTAAGTGCTGACAGTTATATTCGCGATGGAGGTTATGCCGGTGACAACTTCGGACTCGACTCCATCATGGGTGTCAAATATGACTTCAATTCGGGGTACACTCGTGAATCGTTTGTCAGATTCGACTATAGCAATCAGGGCAGTGGCGATGTTCAAAGCGCAACTTTGACATTGACACCGACAAGTGTACAAACAAGCAGGACGATTCGTGTGCGTATGACGGATGACTCAGGTGATCTGTGGGACGAGACGGGCATCACATGGAACAACAGCCCTGTCGGCAGTGGAAATGAAGTCACTTTCTCCAGTAACAATCTGACAGTTGAACAGGCATACAACATCGATGTAACTACGTTGCTCACACAGTCAATGAATACAAACAGCGCGGCAACCTTCCATATTGATACTACAACCCAGAGTAGTACCGGCTGGAACGCGTTTGCAACAAAGGAGCATGTTACTGCCAGCTATCACCCCAGCTTGACAGTTACGTTTAACACAGGTGATACTACTGCACCTGCGGCGCCTACTGGTCTTGGTGCTACGGCAGGTGATGGTTCGGTCAGTCTTGACTGGGCGGATAACAGTGAGCAGGATCTTGCCAGCTATACCGTTTATCGCAGCACTACGAGCGGCAGCGGATATGCTTCTATTGCAACTGGCGTGTCGACCAGCGATTACACCGACAACACGGTTACCAACGACACGACTTATTACTACGTTGTGACTGCTGTTGATACGAGTGACAATGAGTCGGATACTTCCAGTGAAGCATCTGCTACACCTGCGGACACGACTGCGCCTGCAGCACCTACAGGTCTTGGTGCGACGGCTGGCGACGGTTCGGTTGATCTGGACTGGGCGGATAACAGCGAAAGCGATCTGGACAGCTATACTGTTTACCGCAGTACGACGAGCGGCAGCGGTTATGCGGCAGTTGCCCAGGGCGTGTCGAGCAGTGACTACACTGATAACACCGTGACGAACGGCACGACATACTACTATGTTGTCACCGCTGTTGATACAGCCAGCAATGAGTCGAGCACATCGAGCGAGGTTTCTGCTACGCCGCAGGGTCAGCAGACGGTCGAGATGTATGTCAATTCGATCGTTATGGGTTCGCGTAATGCCGGTCCGAATTACTGGGGCCAGGCGACGGTTCACATCAAGGACGATACGGGTGCCAACGTGAGCGGTGCGACAGTTTACGGTACATGGTCAGGCGCGTACAGCGGGACCGTGAGCGGAACGACCGCAGCGGACGGTACGGTGTTCTTCGAGACTGCTGATAAGGTCAAGAACGGCGGAACGTTTACGTTCACCGTGACGGACGTGACGGTCAGCGGCAAGACTTACAACGCGACGCTGAACGTTGAGACGTCGGATTCTATTACAGTGCCTTAGTTGGCATAGCGTTAGCTCATGAAAGCTAACAAAGGATGCAAGGGCGTGGCGATTTCGGTCGTCACGCCTTTTTTTATCTGTCAAGGCCGTTCGACCGTGAATGTTACGTCGTACATACTTCTGAGGGCTCCGCCTTTTGGCTCGGTACCGCCATTGTCTGTGCCGTCTTTGCCTATGCTGTAGACCACGTAATTGGTGTCGCCCTTCTTGAGGTATTTCATTGGCTTGCCGTCGAATGGATCGACAGGTACTTCGTCGAGATATGTCGGGGTTAGGTCGGCGAGTTTTTCCGGCAGTCGGTCTTTGTCCAGGCGGTATTTTTCGATCGCAAGACCTACCTTGGTCGCATCGAGTTGTGCCAGGTATTCAAGCGACAAATCGGAAACTTTACTCAAAGCTGGCATTATAATATAAGCGCCAAAATTCCAAACGCTGACACCATTTTTAGTGTCCCTTACTGCTTTTCTGAATGCAGTATTTCTTTGTACGAAAGGCTTTTTTGATGCATCGAGAAACATTGACACCAGATCAATATACAAGAGCTCATCCTTGTCCTTGAGCCCAGAGGCGGCATAGAGCAAATAAAGCGGTCCGGGCATTCCTGTAACTGACACCATGTCCTGCTGCGAACGAAAGGCCGACATGCCGAAGGCACGCTCACCCGCGATCGCACGAGAAAAGACATTGGAATTTTTAGCACTTTTCACAAGGGCATTCAGCCTGTCCAATTGCTTCCTATCAAGTTCACACATATTTACGGTGCGTTCAAGGGATGCCGCGCCCATCCTATCAATTGCAAGCTTCACCAAATAGGATATTAGAGTTGGTTCCTTTGAAAGGGTCCTGCCCAAGGCGAACATCGTTTCCGTAGACCGGATAGCATTGTGGGTTTCGCCAATGCTGGTGCGGTATATCGACTCCTCCATAGCTGTCTCGGCAGCCTTTTTCAGAGGACTCAAATGTTCCAAAGTTGCAGCAAAACCTCGCGAGAGATCCGTATCATATCGGGCGTAATTGTAGTCCCGAAGCTCGTAGAGCATCTCCAGGAATTCTCGGTTCTCCTCCATATACTCAGCCACCAGTTTCAGCGATTCGCCCTTTAGAATATCTGTACGCGTATCAAAACTGACTGAGCCGCTGACTGGGAGTTTGTCCGCCTTGTCGCCGGACCAGGTGACCTTTTTGATCAACGCATCCTCGACAACCTCGGCTCCGTTTTTTGCGTCTGACGGGATCGAATAAAAATCGTCCAGCTCCCGCGCGTTCACAGGATAACCCTGTGCCCGTATACGCGCATACTCAGCGTTTAGGCGACGTTTGAGACTCAGCCGAAAGCAGATAAACAGCACCACTGCCGAGATCAGCAGGAAAACCACCACGTGTCTGAATTTGAGCTGGAAGCCTTGTGTTTTGCTTTGTTTGTCACTCATTGTGTTTAGCGTACAATTATTGAATCATTTTCTGTCGGTTCTTTGATCGGCGGATTTTTTTGCTTTTGAGAGGGCGCCGGAGAGGCCGGGGCCGGTTTTGGGCTCTTGTTTTTTGCGTTTGTCTTTCTTTTGCTTTTTAGCAGGCTGTTCGGTTTTCTCGTCAGGCTGTGAGTCGGCTATCTTGATCTTGCGTCCTGCCTTTTTTGCCCGTTTAGCAGCCGCTTTTTCGAGCCTTGCGGACTGGAGCCTGGATATGCGTTCTTTTGCGAAGGCGGGGACGGCGGGCTTTGCGCGGGTGAGCAGGTTCGTGCGTCTCTGGAGCACCTCCAGCAGCAGGAGTACTATCGCAGCGAAGAGGAGCCACTTGCCGACGGGCACGGTCTGTGGCTTGCGGGGGATGTCGTCCCATATGCCTCCCAGATCAATGCGTGCCTGGCCGTGTGTGGCGGCTGCGAGTTTTTCCAGCACTTCGCCGTCACGGCCGGTCTCGACGGGCTTGAACTCCGGCGAGTACGGCAGGCAGACGGGCGGCAGTGAGACGGGGCCGGCCGAGGCGACGTTCACGGTTGAAAGAACTGTCTCTAGCCCGCTGATAGGCACGCGCAGAGAAAGGGTCGAAGTGTCGTCGAACTGCATAGTGTAATTACTGGTCGCGGGTGAAGAGCCCGGCGTACCCGAAAGAGCTGTCACAGTGGGCAGCTCGTCGATCAGGGATTCTGCTTTTGCGGGGTCGAGGTGCAGCTTTATCACGCACTCAGCGCCCTGCATCTCCTGGGTCACCATCATGTCAGGACCGAGATCGCCCGGGTCGCCAGCCACCCATCGCACGAGGCTCGTGAGCATGTCTTCGTATTGCGGTGAGTTGCCGAGCGGGCCCGTGTATTTGCCGTCGACCTGCCCGGCGTACGCGAGGCCGCGACCGACACCGACCTGCCAGGAGGCAATGAACGGGGCGTCGTACTCGTCCAGCGTGACGGCTCCGAGCGTAGCTTCGGGACGCAGGTAGCAAAGGTTGTATCCGCCTGCCGGTGCGTTCATGTCGAACGAACGGTTCGTAACGCTTCGCAGGCCGGGCATGGTTTCGACCGCGGTGGCCTCGTCGAGAAAGCTGTTGCGAGCGACAACGAATGTGTCCTGGGCGAACAGTCGGGGAAGCTCTTCGGCGCTTTCGGTGAAGAAGCATCGGCCGTTTCCGCGCTCGGCGATGTCTTTGAGCAGGTTCGCGTGGATGTTGGTTTCGTTGCCTAGCCCGATCACGCTGACGGTGATGCCGGCTTTTTCGCATTTTTCGAGCAGTTCCTTGTACGCGTCGGGCCGTTCGGAGTCGGCGGCATCGGCGAACAGTATGATATGCCTGGTCAGGGGCGTTGCTTCGCTGACCATCTTCGCAGCGTTGGTGAGGGCCTCGTAGATGAATATGCCGCCGCCCATCGACTCCATCGTGAGTATCTTGTTGCGGTAGGCTTTGTTTCGTTTGACCTTTGCGATATCGACGATGGTGTGGGCGGAGCTGTCGACCGCGATCACACCGAACTCATCTTCGGGACCGAGCAGGTCGAGTACCTGAGCGGTGGCAAGATTGGCAAGGTCCATCTTCGTCTTGCCGCCTGAGACCGGTGCGCCCATACTGCCGGAACGGTCCAGCACGACGACTATGCCGAGCGAGAACTTGCGATGCTCGCGTCGCAGCTCCATTGAAACGGGCAGTATCGGCTCGATGGGCGACTTGAAATAGCCGCCCGGCCCGTACGAGCTTTTGCCGCCGGTCATCATCAGGCCCGCCCCTGTCTGCTTGACCCAGGCCGCGATGTTTTCCATGCCGCGAGGACCTATGCCCTGGGCGGGCGTGTTTTCGATTATCAGGGACGAATAATTCGACAGGCCCTCGAGCGAAAAGTTGACCTGGCCCGGCTGGGCGGGCTCTACGTCGATCTTGCTGGCCCGGAGCATGTTAACGAACCCGGCGACATCGGACTCGGTCAGGCACAATACGGATTTGGGGCCGGTGACGCCGACTAGCATTCTGGCTGTGTTGTTTTCAGGTACGGGGTCCTCGTTGTCACCTTCGATGCGGAGGTAATATTCGTTTGTGCCTGGGTTTTCGGTTTTGTCGCGAAATGTTAGCCGGTTGAGGCCCGCGCCGGCTGCGTAGTCGCTGGCTGCGATAGTCTCGCCGTTCTTGCTCAGGGCATACTTCACACCTTGCGACAGGGGCGACTGGAACCAGGCGGTCAGCATGAACGCCTCGCCCGGCGTTGTCTGCTGTGGAGCCTGTATGCGTTCGATCGCCAGATCGTTGGCCGCGGGCCGTGACATCTTGCGATAGTCGACCGCAACGCCCATCGTAGCTGCACGTGAAGCGGCATCTAGCGGATCCGAGCCGGTCCACCGTCCGTCCGAGAGAACGACCACCCTGCCAGGAGCCTGGGCCGGTATCATGCTGAGGGCGGTAAAGATGCCGTCCGCAAGATTGGACGCGTGAGGGCCGACCTGGGTTACGAAGCCGCCGAACCGGCCCCGCTGTGGTGCCATATCTATCGCGATGTCCTGGCCGAATGAAACGACTGCGAGCTCATCGCCGTCGCCCATGCCCTCGCGTATAAGATCTATCGCTTCCTCCTGCTGCTGTTGAGTTTGCGGCGGCATGGAGGCGCTTCGGTCCGCGACGACTACGACGGTGCCCCGCTTGCTGGGCAGGTCTACCGCGAGACCGGCCATCGCGAGTATCACGAATGCCACGCTCAGGATCCGCAGCACGGTTATGAGCTTGCTTGATGTTTTGTAGAACCAAAGCAGAGCCGCCGACGGTATCGCCAGCAGGAGCCATATCGGATTTAGAAATATCATGCTATGTCCTCGCCGAGCTTCTTGAGGTAAGTATTCGATGGATCGAAAGCAGAACCAGTGCGATGATCAGAGGCAGCCAGTCGATGCTGCGGTATTCCCACCAGAACTTTTCCGCGTCCTGCCATTTGCCCCAGACACCCTCAGCCAACGTGCTAAGGTCCGATTCGGCGGGCGATATGGGATTCGCCGCAAACGCATAGCTTCGCAGATCGGACTCGACGCGATACACGCCGGGCAGGCGAGTCTGTACGCTGAGTCGATTTTCGGCCACGGGAAACTGCTGCACCGAATCGTCCGGCAGAGTGACGTTAGCAGCCTCGACATTCTCGGCGAACGGAAACGTCACGGCCACTTCGTAGCCGAGCCCGGTGTTGGTCCGTTCCGGGCCGGGGAGCTGATCCTTTCGCCAGTTGATGAGGTTCCAGAACAGTACGGGCCAATCGGGTGACTGGGCAAGAGTTGACATCTCTGGATTGAGATTAATCGTGATATGATGCTGCCCTGCTGTTAGCTGCTTGTCGTAAACCAGCGGCACGTTGCCCGCAGTGATCACGGGTGTATCGAGTGCGATGTCCGCATCCTGGCCCGCCCATATCACGCCGTCGAGCGAAAGGCCTTCAGTGAGCGGATGAGCCCTGTTGACCACGAAAGGACCGACGTATGCGTTGGGGTCTTCACCGGCGGCGAACCGCATAACCCAGGTATCCTGAAGCTGATCGACCTGGACCTGCGAATCCGTGAACAGGATCGCGGGGTTGATCTCGGCCGACGATGTCATGGCCGTCGAATCGACCGCCTTTGCCGTCATTTGCTCCAGGTCCTCATTTTCGATCCTGTAGCCAACCGAGACCATTCGTTCGACCGCAGGCAGCAGATGGGCCTCGTTGTCAAAGTCCAACGCACCGTCATCGAACAAAGCTCGCACGGGTCCTAGGCTGGCATCCAGACTGAAGCGTATTCGCTTGCGTACACCGCCCTGCACCGTCACTTCGCGTGAGAGCAGGGATTCACCTGTATCGGTCGACTCTATTTGCAGATCGAAAGTTCTGCTAACGGCCGAGTAATTTGCAACTGTGAGCATACATTTCTGTTCCTCGCCGTCCCCGTCACGGACAGCGGTAACGAACGCAAGATTGCCCATACCCCTGCCAAACGCCCGCCATTCCACAGTACCGTCCTGCAGTTCTTCTTTGGGCGGCTGATCAGTCAGGACCAGCAGGCGAGCGGTCTTGCCGCCAAGCTCCGACGCTAGTGCCAGCGCTGCCGGAATATCCGACGCTGTAGAATAGCACTGCCAATCATCCAGCGAATCTCTGACCTGTGATATTGAACTGAGTGAATTCGCCAGGACCTGCGGTTCACGGCCGGCGGTTATCAGTGTGACACGGAACCTGCCCGACCCGGTCAAAAGTTCTTGCAGTGATTCAGCGGCCCGGTCTCTCGCTGTTTCATCCTGGCCTGCAAGCATACTGAACGAATCGTCAAGTACCACCGCCAGCACCCGTGTATCGCGGCTGGAACGCAGCAGCGGCCCTGCCGCCGCAACCACGAGCATCAAAAGGACAAGCAGCTCTATCAGGAAAAGCAAAGGCGTCTTGATCTTTTCGAGCTGCAGGCCGCCCGAGCTCACGCGCGTGCGGTCCTCCCAGAACATGAGGCTCGAAACCTCGTGCGACTGGAAGCGATTGCGGAAAAGGTAAATAGCCGCCAGCACAGGCAGCGACGCCAACGCGATAAATGCAAACGGTGAAGCGAACAATCCGTTCATGCCACCCCCAGTATTTCAGACTCTATCAGCTCGGGAAGGTGCCAGTCCTTGACGACATCTTCTGCGACCAGGGTGACCATGCGGCCGCCGAATTCCGTGCATGCCCTGCGCCAGTTCTGCTGGTGCCGGGAAAAATTCTGTTCGTATCTCTGCATTGCCGCGTCGTCGACGAAGAGCTCTCGTACCTGTCCGGTTTCGGAATCGATCAGCCGCAGACTGCCCTGATCGCCTGGCTCGACGTCACGGCGAGCCACGAGCTGAAGTATTACAACGTCGCTCGCATTGGCTGCCAGAGACATAAGGGACTGCCTGGGATCACCAACCCAGAACAGATCGCTTATCAGGACCCGGATGCTTCTGGGCCGAAAGTGCGGCGGGTAACGTTTGAACGCCTCGCCGGGCGAAACGATGCTCTCCAGTTCCAGGCCGTCCCATGCTGCGGGACTCTCAGAGCCGTTAACAATTTTTTCGCAGAAATCACCGGTCTGCCAAGCAGAGAAAGTGAACTGTGAATTGATCGAGGCCTGCGCCAGCAAGCCTGCCAGCCCCAGGCACGCACGCGCCTTTTCACTGCCCGCCAAGCCCATCGAGCGGGATCCGTCGATCACTATTTCGACATGAGGGCTGATCTCTTCGCGAAACATCTTCGTGCAGAGCCGATCCGACCGTGCAAAGACGCCCCAGTCGATGTGACGAAGATCGTCGCCCGGCATGTAGTTGCGGTGTTCCATGAATTCGAGCGAGCTGCCCGCCCTGCTGCCAAGGTTTGAACCGGCCAGACCCTGTGATATTCGCCCGGACGTAAACAGCGCGTACCGAAGCCCCGCCTGCTGACCCTGCAGCAGATAATCACGATACTCAGACTTCATCGCTCTCTCCCGTATTTTCTGCCGTCAAGCCTATAACCGCTTCTTGGGCCTGGACCTTTCGCAAAGGCTTGAACCGCTTGATATCTTCGAATATCCACGGCATGTTGATCACAAGTGCGATAATCGACCAGATCGCCGAGAAATTTATGGCCGAACCTGCCAGCCGGGTCCAGAAACCGGAATATGTCGCCATCACGAGCGGATTGGCAATGTACCACATGGCGTCTATAGATGTTCGGTGCTCGGGCTTGAACATCAGGCCGATAAGCGTGGGTATTACCGTAAGAACGACGAACAGGCCGACAGCGATAACAAGTCCCAACTGGGGCGAATGGTTGTCTTTGAAGAATATGCGTCTAATGAACAACGCCGTCATCGTGTAGGCGAACGTATATAGCCCTACCATGGACATAAGCTTGACAGTGTCTCGGTAAAAGTTCAGGTCCCAGCCTCTGCCGTGTGATCTTGGAACCATAAGCACGACCAGAAAAGTCAATCCGATCATAACCGCAGCAAAAACTGACCCTCTGCTCGCACCGCTGTAAAAGAGGAATGTCGGCAGGCGAAAGATCTTTTTGCGAGGTATCGTTCTGAGCACCCGCGGGCCGAGGTGAAAACGCTCGCAGGACGCAACGAGCAAACTTGCTGCGAACAGTATTGCCATCATGACGCCCCATACGTAAAACACCTCCGCTTCTTTTATTTCTCTATACCACAGCCAGACAAGTGCACCCGTCGCAAGCCAGATCAGCAGCAGATACAAACGCCCTCCCAGCGCTTTGTTCGCCGATGGCGGCGTAATGATCGTTGCAGATAGTATGAACAAAAGACCCGTCCCAAGAGCAGTGATGCCCAGCATCGTTAGTATCGGGCCCCAGAAATCCCAGAACGACCCGAAATACATGTATCCGTCTATGAATCCTCGCGTGATACCCACAACCATAAAAAAGGCCGCTGCCAGAGCGCCAAGCCCAATTAGGAATCTAATGCCCCTGCCTACGAGTCCGCCGCCTGGGCATGCAAGAAGTATCGAAACCATAATGCAAACAATTACTGCGACAAAGCTCATGCCCAGCGTGAAGAACATCGCACCCATATCAAGCCCCCGCAGCAGGTACGTGAGTGTCATGAACGGCATGCTCGCGGAAAAGAACAGCAGCGTGAGTATCAACCCGGTAAAGAATTTGCCCCATATGATCTGCGTCGGCCTGAGCGTGGTTATATACAGCAGGTCGACATTGTTGTCGCTGCGTTCGGATGAGATTCGCAAGGCCGTGAATATCGGCAGGAACAGCAGGCACGTACCCAGCAGAATCGCCTGCAGCACCATGAAAACGTTCCTGCCAGTGTCGAAATCCTCCGCGGCACTTTCGTCCAGCAGAACGGCACCGCCGACTACCGTCAATTGAACCGCGATGAAGATCATCAAAACCCAGCCCAGTGACCTGCCTTTAACGGCCTGGCGCATCTCCTTAACCGCGATCGGGTTCATTATATCGTCGGCCCATGTCATGAAACCAGTCAATTTCATCAGTTGAGCTCTCCCTTTGTTATGTTCATAAAGATGTCTTCGAGGTTATCCTTGAGCGTTCGCACTTCTACGATCTTACAGCCCTGCCCGACGAGATTCGCCACTGTCGCACTTATCGTTTCATCAGTGCCTTCAAGATCCAGTTCTACGCCCGACCCGACGACCTTTGCCCGCTGAACCTTAGGAAGTTGAAGCAAAGTTCGGTAAAACTCATCGACCGGGTCCAGCGAACGCATGTAGATGCGTTTTATGGGCAGGTCGGAAGTGTCGAACGAATCGAGCCGGCCGGCCCGCAGCAGCTTGCCTTTCTCGATAATAACCGTGCTGTCGCATATTTCCGCAAGCTCGGAAAGTATATGCGAACTCACCAGTATCGCCTTGTTCTGCTGTGCGAGAGCCTTTAGCAGCTCACGCAGTTCTATTCTAGCTCGCGGATCGAGACCCGCAGCCGGCTCATCGAGCACCAGGATGTGCGGATCGTGGATGATCGCACGCGCCAGGCTCACCCGCTGCTTCATGCCCTTGGAAAGGTCCTTTAGGAACTTGTCGCGGATGCCGAGCAGATTCGTGAATTCCTCAACATCGTCAACAACCTTTCGCCTGACATGATTCTTTATGCCGAACGACCTTGCGAAAAAGTCCAGATAATCATCGACACTCACATCGCGATGCGTCGGCAGTGCGTCGGGCATGAAGCCCAGCTTTCTTCTTGCCAGCTCGGGATACTGGACCACGCTCGTATCGTCTATAAAAATGTCGCCATCGGTCGGCTCGTCCATGGTGCACATTATCTTCATTGTCGTCGTCTTGCCCGCACCATTGGGGCCGACAAAACCGACTATCTCGCCCGAACTGAAACTGAACGATATGTCATCGACCGCCCTGGTCTTGCCGAAATATCTCTTGAGGTTTTTGACTCTAACTTCCATTACGTCCACCTTTCACGCTGCCGATTATAACCTCCATATGATTGTTCTCTTTGAGGTTCGTAAGTGCGGGCTCAACAAACACAGGCTTGCGTATTATCGCCATATAGCTGTTCGGCTCGAGATAACTGGCCGGACTGGTGATTACCGAAGTCGTTGCATTGTTCCATCGCCGCTCATGTACCTTGCGGAATGCATCGGAATCGGCACTCGCTACCGACATGTTCGGATCCCGCATCATCACCTCCTCCTGGCCTGCGACGATGTCGGCAGCGACAAAAATATCACCCGCATCGTCCGCATACCACAGCTTGTGAATATCCTTCCCCAGGCCATTTCCTGCGTGTAATTTGTCATCTTTTCGCTCGAAATTCATCCGCAGCCGACTCGGGCCGACCCTTCGAAGCTGGAAATGTGCCGGCACCCTGGCGAATATCCAACCGCTCTTGAGGTGCTGGTCATTCGTCCAGTCAATGGTTCTCATGCTGCCTGCACTCGAATGCTGCCGGTTCAATCCTACGGGCAGAACCGCCGTCTCAAAATCGAAGTGCAGTCCACCGCTTGGCGTCATGGGCGAATAATAAGCGGCAATTCCCACTGTGCTGGCCCGCTGAGCTGACTGATCGAGATATGTAACAGCCCCATGCCGGGCAAATCCTCTCCAGCCCTCCGCGAAGGTCGCGTAAAACACTACCGCCAGACTCGCCGCAATCGAGATCAGAGGCACGGTCCAAAGCATATATATCCTTCTTTTCTTGCGCGACAGGATAAACAGATTTGCCGGTCCCATCACCACCGCGAACAATAGAATAAGGCCAAACAAACCCCTCACGGGGATACTCATATCCTCGATCACTGCAAATGAGTTGTTAGCTTGCTGGACCGAATCGGCGATCAGCTTTGGTTTTGACTTATCCCACACCTCATCTTTCAAGGTTCTTATGAGCGTTTGGTTGTCTGAAGATGTGAAAGCATTATCATCCGTAAGCATTGCTATCGAGCCGAAACCGACGTAACTTACTCTGGCTCCGTCCTGCAGAAGCTCCTCCCTAGAACTTTCTGCGAATCCCCATGCCGGATCGGGCTTCGATTGGCCCAGCACTGTCAAAGAGCCTCCCGCGCGGACATAATCGGCGACAGCCTGTTTGACTGCCGAGCCCGCCCTGTCAAGCTCATCGGCCTCAACCACAATGCTGTCATAAGCCGAATACGCCAGCCAATTGCGGGGCCATTCTGAAACCGGCTTGAACGTTTTGTTCGTCTTTACTGTCGGTGTGGACCTGTAACCATGGCTTGAGCTGCCCCATACCTTTTCGATCAGCGAATCCAGCTCACCCTGATTTACATCTCGGCTTACACGCAAAACAATTCCGGAGCCGCTGTGCATATAGAAATTCTGTCCGTGGTCACTGCGGAAACTGAAACTGACCATCTCTTTTTGTCTGGCGCCGTTGATATAAACCGCCAACCCATCACCGGAGCCCGGCACCGGCGGCTGGAGAAGCTGCATGATGACTGAATCCCCAGCCGCGATCTTCCTGGTTCTCGTGATCGACTCGAGCGCATCACCGCCGAAACGGTAACTGTTGCCGGGCAGCTCGAGAGTCACCTCATGCGTCTGCGAAGAAGAAGAATTCGTCACAAGGAATTCATACTGCAGGTAGCCGTGCGTCGTCCCCGTATTCTGCGGATTGTCCTGTGCGACGACACGAATATCGCCGAACGTCCGAGCCAGCGATTCACCCGAAACTGCGACAAAAAACGCCAGCACCATGATCCACACGAGAGAAGACATGCGAAATGCCGACCTGCCTCGCAAAATAGCTCTATGCATCGCTCTCCTCCGCAATCTCAATGTCACGGCCGAGCTCAACTCCGGTATCACTGACATTTTCCAGTATATCGTTGATGACATCGAATGTTTTGAGCCCGTCGAATCTCGCTTTGTACGTGAGGATCATCCGATGATTGAGAACGTGCTCGGCGACCGCCTTTACATCGTCAAAACCGACCGTCGGCCTGCCGGAAATCATCGCATGTGCCCTGGACGCCTCAGCAATGGAGATGGCTGCACGCGGGCTGGCACCGTATGATACGTATTCCTTGACGCTTTTGGCAGGCGAACCATTCTCGGGATGTGTGGCCGCCACGAGCCGGGATATGTAACCCGCGACCGCTTTGGGAAGGAAAACCGCATCCATAACTTCGAACAGCATGTCGAGATCGGCCTTTTCCAGCTTCTTATCAGGCATTGGCGGCTCGCCGCGGCGTCTGGTCGTGATGATCTCTTCCAGGACATCCGCATCCGCACCGCTGACGTTGAGCTTGAACATAAATCTGTCCAACTGAGCCTCGGGCAGCGGATATGTACCTTCCAGCTCGATCGGGTTCTGCGAGGCCAGCACGAAAAACGGCCTGGGCAGCTCACGTGTCTTACCCAGCAGCGTCACGCACCGTTCCTGCATCGCCTCCAGCAGTGCGGACTGTGTTTTAGGCGATGCACGGTTTATCTCGTCGGCAAGCAGAATGTTCGTAAAGACGGGACCGGGCTCGAACGTCATCTCACGCTTGCCGCTGTCCTTCTCCTGCAATATATGCGTACCGACGATGTCTCCGGGCATCAGATCGGGCGTAAACTGCACGCGGTTGAAACCCAGGTTCAAAAGCTCACCCAGCGATTTTACAAGTGCCGTCTTACCAACGCCCGGCACACCCTCGAGCAGGATGTGACCCTGGCTCAGTATGCCAACCAGCACCATTTTGTGAAGCTCGGGCCTGCCGAGCAGTATGCTGTCAAGCTGGCCCAGCACACCTTCCGCTATCGAAGCAGCCTCTTTGAGCTTCGCCGGGTCGATCATTTCATCCAGTTTCTTCTCTGATTCCATGCTCTTCCTCATTTCCGGGAATAAATTTACTGATCTTCGCGTTCAAAGTATTTCTGTACGGCCTTTTTGTGTCTCGGCAGTATCTTTCGTTTCGTCGCCTGTCCGGTCCCACCCTGCGCATCAATGAATCCACCCACGTTCTTTTCAACTTCTTCGGTATCCGACGGATCGGACACACTGACGCCTACCATTTTACTGTCCTTCATCGCCTCAACCGAACCGGGCGGCAGGATCTGCTCCTCGAATTTAGTACCCGTCTCGCTGCTCTTGTCCTTCCAGGTCATAGCGGCGTCACCTCTACCAAAACTCACTCCGCCTTTTCCCGGCATATAGGCCTTCATCGCGGCACTGACGCCCATTCCGTCGGCATTTTCAGCCAGAAACGCTGCCAGAGCTGCGGGATCTATCTGCGTGCCTTCTTTGGCCTTTTTGACCATCTTGCCGTCGATGAGCTTCGCGTCCTGCAGTTTGCCAAGCCTGCCGGCCATCTGGTTCTGAGCACCCTGCAGGGCCTTGCGAAGCTGTTCAAGCTGCTCTTTGCTCAGTTGGCCGCCTTCTTTGGCTGTACCCGATGCCAGGGCTTCTTTTAGGCTGTCGCTCATTGCGTTTTTCAACGCACTGTTATTCGCAGCCATTTTCTCGATCGTCTCTTTCAGTTCCGCGGCTGCTTCGTCGGTGAGTTTTTCCCCCATCTGCCCCGAGTTTTCTTCCATCGCTTTGGCAAGCGCCTCGGCCTTGGCTGCTTTTTCAGTATTTGAAACATCCGCCATAGCCTGCTCCTGTGCCGCATTTTTAAGGCTTTTCTGCATGTGATCGAGAGCTGCCCACGTTTTCACCGGGTCATCCCCTCTTGCTTCATCGCGTATCTGCTTGAGTTTTTTACGCAGCTCAGCAGCCTCGGAATCGGCGATCACGTCTTCCTCTTCCAGAGTGTCGATCTGCTTACTCATCCTGTCCACATCCGCATCGACATTGAGTCTCTTAACGGTACTTACATTGATGTATCTCTGCGGGACAGCAAGACAGGCCCCCAGGAATACAACTGCTGAAAACAGCAGGACCATTTCCCGCCTGCACCGCCATTTGAAGAGTACCAGCTTCGGTTCAGGCATGGAATCGGCCCACTTGCCAAGCTCCATCTGATCCGACGCTATCAGCAGCCCACCGCAACCGCTATGCTTGTCAACCAATGCGCGCACGGACTCCAGCGATGGCACCTTACGAAAACTGATAAAAGCGGCCGCGCCCCACAGCAATACGCCGGACCCAAGCAGCCAGAAACCCGCCTGGTACGGAACAAATGCCAGTGCACGCAATACCAGAATGACAAACCCCAGCACAAAGCCCCACCAGATCGTCACCCGAGAAATATCTCTTAACACGATCAACGCAGCGGCTTTGAGCCGAAGACGACCCAAAAAATTATCACAAACAGGCATCCGTTTCTCCGCTTGAGACTCCGACAGCTTTCACCCACCTTACTGACGAGAAAAATAAGTTACAATATAAGAAAAAGAAAGTCAAGAAATCTGTCCTAAGCCGGGACTTAACCACTCTCATCATAAGTTAGACGACAGTAAAGTCGATTTGTTACAGGACTTTTAAGCAAAATTGAAGATTTTGGGACACTATATTGCCAGGCTCGCAAAATGCTGCCATCAACAGATTTCAGTATTAAGGTTTCCCATTTCTTCTGTTAGAATAATACTGATCGTAAAAAAAGCCGACAACTGAGGGTTTAATGGAGATTTGTAATCTTATGACTAAATACATTTGCATACACGGCCACTTCTACCAGCCCCCAAGAGAGAATCCCTGGCTGGAAGACGTTGAAATGCAGGATTCGGCACACCCGCACCACGACTGGAATGAGCGAATAACCGAAGAGTGCTATCGCCAGAACGCGGCCTCTCGAATACTGGGCAACGACCGCAAAGTCGTAGACATCGTCAATAATTACGAAAACATGAGCTTCAATTTCGGCCCGACACTTCTTAGCTGGCTGGAAGAGAAGGCGCCGGACGTGTACGGCCGCATTCTCGAAGCGGACAAAAACAGCGTCAAGAAATTCTCCGGCCATGGATCTGCCATCGCACAGGCATACAATCACATGATCCTTCCGCTGGCAAACGACCGTGACCGGCAGACCCAGGTGCAGTGGGGAATTTACGACTTCAAGAGCCGATTTAACCGCGAACCGGAAGGCATGTGGCTGCCCGAGACCGCTGTAGACACACCGACACTTGAGACCCTTGTTGACAACGGCATAAAGTTCACCATTCTCGCTCCGCGACAGGCCAAAAAGGTGCGACCGCTGGGAGAAGAAGAGTGGGAAGAAGTAAATGATTCAACGCTCGACACGACTGTGCCCTACACTTGCAAGCTGCCCTCCGGAAGAGAGATAGCAATTTTCTTCTACAACGGGCCTGCCTCTCATGACATAGCATACGGCGGACTGCTGCACAGCGGCGAAAATCTGGCGAACCGGCTCACTAACTCCTTCCCAGAAGAAAACGAGCAGTGCAAAATCGTCCACATAGCCACTGACGGAGAATCATTTGGACACCATCACAGGCATGGCGATATGGCACTGGCGTACTGTTTCCACCACATCTCACATCACGATGATGCCGAACTCACCATTTATGCCGAATTCCTGGATAAGTGTCCGCCACGCCATGAAGTCGAGATATGGGAGGACAGCTCCTGGAGCTGCGTTCACGGCGTGGAAAGATGGCGGAGCAACTGCGGCTGTGCAGGCGACCAGTCGAAGAGCGGACAACAGCAATGGCGAGAGCCCCTGCGAAATGCGCTCGACTGGCTTCGCGATTCTATGAACAAAATATACGAACAACGCATGTCAGAATTCACATCCGATCCTTGGTCCGTGCGTGGGGATTATATCTCAGTAATACTGGATCGTTCTCCAGAGAACATCACCAGCTTCATCGAGGATCATACGAACCAGGAACTCACAGATGATGATAAAGTTACTTTTATGAAGCTGCTTGAAATGCAGCGAAACGCCATGCTGATGTACACAAGCTGCGGCTGGTTCTTCGACCACATAGGCGGCATCGAGACCGTCCAGATCATGCAATACGCCGCACGCTGTATTCAGCTCTGCCATGAAATCTCTGGTGAGGACCTTGAAGCAGAATTTATGAAGTTTTTGGAGGATGCGCCTTCTAACGAAGATCTGTTCGAAAACGGCAGTGAAGTCTATGAGCAATACGTCAAGCCAAGTAAGATCGATCTTGTACGTGTAGGGGCCCATTTCGCTCTGAGCTCGGTCTTTGAAGAAGAAGAAAAGGGCGAATTTCCGGTTTTCTGCTATTCAGCGAAGATCAAGGATTTCTCACGGATTGAAGCAGGCATTCAGGTCCTGTCGGTTGGAAGGATCCACATCAAATCGCAAATTACCCTGGAAACAACCGACCTGGACATGATCGGATTATATCTGGGAGGTCAGAATCTGCTGGCAACAGTGGGCCCCAGAATGGGGGGTAAACGGTTCCAGCAAACCACCGACAAATTGATAAAGACTTTCCACCGAGGCGAAAACGTAGAGGTCTTCAGGCTCATGAACGTCTGGCCGGAAGGTCGGAACTATTCGTTGAAGCATCTGTTTAAGGATGAACAGCGAAGGATCGTCAATGAGATACTCGCAACCACCTTCGACGAGATCGAAAACTCATTCAGGCACATTTACGAATACCATTTCGCCATCATGCAGATGCTGAGAAATATGAATATGCCTTTGCCGACTTCGCTTGCTGCACCGGCGGCGTTTATCATTAACACAGATATAATAAGAGAACTGCAGCAGGATCAGATCGACATTAAATGGCTCAAAAATCTGGTGGATCAATCTAAGAGATTGTCACTCAAACTTCAGGATGAGGTTCTCGGGTTTGAAACCAGTCGTAAGATCAACAGGCTCATGGACGATTTCCGTGAAAATCCGGACAATATCGAAGACCTTAAACTTACAACGGAATTGCTTGCGGCATTGAAGCCGACCACAGGAAGCATCGACCTACAAAATCCTCAAAACATCTTCTTTGAACAGGTCAGAACAACTTACCCAGAAATGCAGGAAAAAGCCGAAAAAGGTGATGAGAACGCAAAACAGTGGGTTGAAAGCTTCACAAAACTTGCACAGCACCTGGAACTAAGTCTGCCATAATGAGAGGTTTGTCTCATGCTGAAAAAACGCGCAAGCGGAATTTTAATGCACATAACTTCATTGCCTGGTCGATTCGGCATTGGCGACTTCGGCCCTGCTGCCTATAAATTTGTCGACTTCCTCCGCGAATCTGGGCAGAACTACTGGCAGATACTCCCCCTGAATTACACGTCACCTGAAATGGGCAATTCTCCATACAGCGGTTTCTCAGCTTTCGCGGGCAACCCCCTGCTTATCAGCCCGGAACTGCTGTACCGGCAAGGGCTGCTCAACCGCTCAGACTTGACCCCTGTGCCGGACTTCTCCAAAACTGCTGTCGATTACGAGGCAATACTCGGGTACAAGACCAGACTCTTTGATGCTGCCTTCGAGCGATTCACGCCGGATGCAGATTTCGAAGAGTTCGTCCAGAGCAACTCCTACTGGCTCGAGGATTTCGCACTATTTATGACACTCAAACAGGAATACGGCAAGAAGAAATTCAACGCCTGGCCCGCGCCCATCCGGAACCGCCGCTCGGGTGCGATGAACAAGGCCAAAAAAGAACACGCTCAACAGTTACGTAAAGAGTGTTTTCTGCAGTACATCTTCGCTCATCAGTATGACCAACTCAAAACGTACTGCAACGATCAGGGCATACAGATATTCGGTGATCTGCCTATCTATGTCACATACGACAGCGCCGATGTATGGGCACACCCCGAGGTTTTCAAGCTTCGAAAGGACCGCAAACCCGAAATGATCGCGGGCGTGCCGCCTGATTACTTCTCCGAAACGGGCCAGCTCTGGGGCAATCCCGTTTACAACTGGGACACACTGCGCAAAACACGCTATGACTGGTGGATGCGGCGTATAAAGTACAATCTATCGCTTTTCGACATGCTGCGAATAGACCATTTCCGCGGGCTGGAAGCGTTCTGGGAAGTGAAGGCCAACGCGAAAACCGCCATCAATGGCCAGTGGACGCCCGGGCCTGCAAACCACTTTTTCGACGAACTGTTCCGCCAGATACCGCAGGCCGCCCTTATCGCCGAAGATCTGGGATATATCACAGCCGAGGTGCGCGAACTCATAAACGATTATAACTTCCCCTGCATGAAGGTTATCCAGTTCGCATTCGACTCCGAGGACGGCGACAACCTGCACATGCCCCACAACCACACCCGTAATTCCGTAGTATACACCGGGACACATGATAACAACACCACCGTCGGGTGGTTCAATACGGAGCTGCAGGAATACCAGAAAAAGCTACTCAGCGATTATGCAGGCACAAAGATCAATGCCCGCAACGTACACTGGCAGATGATTCGTCTGGCGATGGCCTCGACGAGCAAGATCGCCATAACTCCTATGCAGGACGTGCTCGGCCTGGATGCTGACCAACGAATGAACTGCCCCGCCCGACCCGAAGGCAACTGGAAATGGCGATTGCCCGCAAGGAAGATCACCCCTGCACTGACCGAAAAACTCCACCGCCTGACCCGAATCTTCGGCCGATGCTGAACGCGTCTATCAGCGCCGCTCCAGCACAGCTATCGGAAATTCGCTAAACATTTTAGCTGCACTAACCCGATCCCCGACCACTTCGTGCCTGCCACTGAACAAACATCTGTAGTCACCTCTAAGCGATTGCGGTAAAACGATTTGCATGCCGTCAACCTTGTCGGCATCGATGCCGCGCTCAGGCAAACTCGTTAAACCGTAACACAACCGCGGAACCAAAACAATGACAGCTCGTCCATCGTTTTCTCGCGCGTAAGCGATCAGCCTGCCCACATCATCACCCTCTATCTCAAGCGGGATATACGTCCCCGTTCGATAAAGCTCCTTCTGCTGCTGACGCTGTTCCAGTAATCGATGCACAACGAACATCTTCACCATACCGTCCGCAGGTTCGGCAAGCAGCTCCGCAAGTGAATAATTGTTGCCCAGCGAATACTCGGTATCCAGCCGCTCGAACATACGTTCGCGCATTGCATAGTCAACCGCTCGCCGATTGTCAGGATCGACCAGACTCAGGTTCCACAGCTCGCTGCCCTGATAAATATCCGGCACGCCGGGACATGTCATCTTCACCACAACGCCGGCCAGTGACTTTATCACACCATACCTCGAAACCTTCTCAGTGTATTCTGCAAAATCGCCCCAGAACTCGCTTCCCTCATCGAACAAGCCGTCAATAAACCCTGTTACACTCTCTTCGTATTCCGCATTCACTGCAAGCCAGCTAGTATGCACCTTCGCCTCCCGCAAGGCTTTTACCGCATACTCCTTCAACCGGTCGCGAAAATCCCACTGCTCACTGGGCTCGAACGGCAGTGCTCCGACCATCGTCTGATATATCAGATATTCGTCGTTCGCATCCGGACACTGCTGCCCGTCCAACGAAGTCTTCAATCCCTCGTTCAACACCCGCCATTTTCGTACATTCTCAAACCACGCTTCACCCATCTCCGAGAGCACATTCAACCGAGCCCTTACGTCCTCGCCCCGCTTTGAATCATGCGTACTTGTCCCGTTCATTGCGTTGGGCCAGATATTGACTCGCTCCGCCATATGTTTTTGAAATTCATCCGCCGGGATCCCGAACTGATCAGGCGAACCGCCCACCTCATTAAGAGCAATATGCCTGTTGTAAATATAGAGCAGGGTATCCTCAAAACCCTTCGCCATCGCCGGTGCGCTGAGCTGCTGAAACCGAAGAGCAAACTCACAGGACCCACTGCCCTGTTCATGGCATTTCAGGAGCATATCGCCCAGCCGTCTTATCACATCCGCCAGCCTCTGCTCATATTCGCAGGCACCCTCGACCGCCCGCTCGACACATTCTACGTCAAAAGACCGCCGTTCACCTTCACCCAGATACGTCCTGTAGATCCCACACGCAGCCGCCAGCGAGACAGCCGCCTCGCACAGCTCATCGTCGTCCTCGCCCGCAAACTCATCCCCCTTCAGCATTCGCACAAGATTCGCCGCATCACCCGCCATATGCGTACCGAGCACTTCCTTTTTCTTGTCATACAGCACCCGCTGATAATCACCAAACTCCCCCGCAAGCTCCTTATAGAACCGATCAAACGCATCCGCCTTCTGGTTGTCACACATAACCGAGTCAACCATCGCCCCGAAATCATAGCCGGTCGTTCCCTCTACAGGCCAGCTCTGCATCAAAGGCTCGTCCTTTTCCATTATCTTCTCAATGACAATATAGGCTTCCGGCGCAGCATCACGTAACCGCTTCAGATACTCACCGGGCCGACTCAACCCGTCCACGTGATCCACCCTCAACCCATCAAAATAGCCATGCTTGACACAGTCCAGTATAAGCTTGTGCGTCCTATCAAACACCTCCTCCCGCTCAGCCGCCATGCATATGAGTCCGTTTATGTAAAAGAACCGCCTGTAATTGATCCGCCTGGTGGCCTCCTGCCAGTGGGTCAAAACGTAATACTGCTTACCAAGCAGGTCCAGCAGCCTTCCACCTTTGTTGTACTTGTCCATAGCGGCATCGACCAGCGCTCTTACCTCTTTGTTCTCACTGTACGCATAGAACAGTGCCTGCTTGACGCCTTCAAAAGCTTCTTCAACCTCCTCCCGTCGCATCTCTTTTATATCCGCAAGCCGAACACATATACTGCCTAGCGCCTCTTGCTGCGGCTCCTCGCCATGGATCGCCTCATGAAGCACCTCGCTGTACGAACCTGCATTGAGCGGGAATCTCTGCTCGTAGTATTTAACACCCAGTCCCAGCTCGTCGGCCACCATCGCGACTTCCTCGTTCGCGACTGTTTCTTCAAGCTTCTTACCCAGAAACGGCGCCATCACTTTTCCCGCCAATTCCTCATCCGGGTGCTCCCAGTCAATATCGAACATATGCGAATATGCACTTGCCCGCCCGTGTTCGAGCACACTCATCATCATCGAATTATGCATCGAATACGCCATATGGTTAGGCACAATATCCTGCACCCAACCGATGCCATCCGCCTTGCAGACCTCCATCAGCTTTACAAACTCATCCCACCCGCCAAGCTCAGGATTGATCTGGTTCGGATCGGTCACATCATAGCCGTGCCCGCTGCCCGGATTGGCCTTAAATATTGGCGAAGCATATATGTGCGTAATGCCCAGCCTTTTGAGATATGGAACAAGACGACGGGCCTGTTCAAATCCAAAGTCCTCGTTCAACTGCAGCCTGTAAGTCGTCCCCGGTATTCGCTTGCTGTTCATAGTTCCCGCCGCTGGTTATATTAGATCATCTCAAAAAATGCAAAACATCTCTCAGGCAAAGTTAGCTCACCTCTGCCCTCACATATCTCACCAAGCTCGCTGCCCGGACCTCCCCATGCGTTCTCACCTGAACAGACAATCTTCCGCCATCGCTCGCCATCCTCAAACAGCCTCACCTTCTGCTCATGTTTACTGAAATTCATCACACAAAGATACCGCCCTTCGCAGGCATCGCCTTCACGATGCCAGATCAAAATCTGCTTGTCCTTCATTGAAGTCACATTCTGGGTGCTCCTGTCCACCCATGCTGGGATCGTCCGGCGAATCTCCGCGAACTTCTTGTAAAGCGAGAGCATCGTCTTATGCTCGCCCTGCTCAGGCTTCTCCCAATTCAGCTTGCTCCGCTCGAACGTCTCGACCGCTTGTGGGTCCGGCACACCCTGTGCCTGCTTGAACGTGCTGAATTCTTCCTTGCGCCCCTTTCGCACCGCTTCGACCAGCTTTTCGTCCGAGTGACTGACAAAATACTGGAACGGCGATTCCTCGCCATACTCCTGTCCCATGAACAGCATCGGCACGAACGGCGAAAGCATCAGCACCCCTGCAGCCAGCTTTGCCGACTCAAAATCCGTCAGATCGATCAGCCGTTCTCCGTGAACGCGGTTGCCCACCTGATCGTGATTCTGCGTGCACACCACGAATTGCTCGGCAGGCCTGTCGCCGGAATGATTACCGAACTTGCGCTTACGGAATTTCGAGTATTGACCCGTGTAGACGTAACCTTCATCAAACGCTTTCGCCAGATCCTCCACCCTGCCGTAATCCTGGTAATATCCGAACTCCTCCTCCGTCATCAGCGCATGGACACTGTGATGAAAATCATCGGACCACTGCGCATCCAGCCCATATCCCCCTTCGCTCCTGGGCCTTAAGAGTCTCGCATTGTTCAGCGCACTCTCACCGATCAAGTGAACTCTCCGGTCCGCCGATTCCGCATAGCGATCCACCCTCTTCGTCAGCTCCTCCACAAAATGCGTCGCCGACATATCGAAGATCGCATGCAGAGCATCCAGTCGCAAGGCATCCATATGATAGAAATGCAGCCAGTACAAAGCATTCTCGATAAAATAGTCCCGCACCTCGTCGCTGTACGCCTGATCGAGATTGACAGCATCACCCCAGGGCGTCACATGCCGATCCGTAAAGTAAGGCCCGAAATCCCGAAGATAATTGCCTTCGGGCCCAAGATGATTGTAAACAACGTCCAGCACCACCGCCAGGCCGTGATCATGCGCAGCGTCTACCAGCCGCTTGAGCTTGTCCGGCCCGCCGTACGAATTCTGCACTGCGTAAGGAAAAACCCCGTCATAGCCCCAGTTCCGCTCGCCGGGAAACTGCGCCACCGGCATCAGCTCGATCGCTGTTATGCCCAGATCTCGCAGATACCGCATCTTCTCTATTATCGCCTCGAATGTGCCCTCAGGCGTAAAACAGCCCGTGTGCAGCTCGTAGACTATATAATCTGCCAGATCATAATTTCGCCAGTTCTGATCGCTCCAGTGAAACGCTGCATGATCCACTACCGCCGACGCTTCGTGCACCCCGTCGGGCTGAAAATTAGACGCAGGGTCCGGCCTTTCCTCCTCACCGTCTATCCGGTACAGATACCGTGTGCCGGCCTTAACGTCGTTCGCCTCGATCTGCCAGTAACCCTTCTCGATCCTGTACATATCAAGCACACGTTCATCATCACCGAGCAGACGCACCTGCATCTGTTTCGCAAAAGGAGCCCATACGGTGAACAGACAGCTTCCGTCTGACCTCAGATCAGCACCTGGGATCATTTCTCACCTCTTTTGAACGCTACGATGCCCAAAGGCGGCAATGTGATCGAAAGCGAATGATCGAACCTGCCCCCGAACGCAGCCGGTGAGGCCTCGACACCTCCCATATTGCCCTGTCCGCTGCCGCCGAACTCCTTGGCGTCGCTGTTCATTACCTCTTTCCAGAACCCGTCCTTCGGCACACCAATTCGATAATTATATCGCGGCACCGGAGTGAAATTACACACCACCGCGAGGCAGTCATCCTTGTCATCGGCGTATCGCAGATAGCTGATCACGCTCTGCTCCATATCGTGAAAATCTATCCATTCGAATCCTTCAGTATGGAAATCCCGCTGGTGCAGCGCTGCCTGACTCTTGTAAAGCCAGTTCAGGTTGCCCGTCCACAGCTTCATCTTCGCATGATAATCTTTGTCCAGCAGCCCCCAGTCGAGCTGCCAGTCATGGTTCCACTCCGAAGGCTGGCCGAACTCACTGCCCATGAACAGCAGCTTCTTACCCGGATGCGTAAACATATAGCCATACAGCAGACGCAGATTCGCAAACTTCTGCCACTCATCGCCGGGCATCTTATTGAATATGGAGCCCTTGCCGTGCACTACCTCGTCATGCGACAAAGGCAGTACGAATCGCTCAGTGAACGCATACCATATCGAGAAGCTGAGCTTGTCCTGGTGGAACTTGCGATGCACCGGATCGTTTCTCATATAGTCCAGCGTGTCATGCATCCAGCCCATGTTCCACTTCATGTCGAACCCGAGCCCGCCTGTATCTACCGACCCGGTGACCATGGGCCACGAAGTAGACTCCTCCGCTATCGTCGTCGCATCCGGGAACTCTTCGCTGATCATCTCGTTCATCCGTCGCAGAAAGTCTATCGCTTCCAGATTCTCCCTGCCGCCATTTTCATTCGGGATCCACTCGCCTTCATTTCGCGAATAGTCCAAATAAAGCATCGAGGCAACCGCATCCACTCGCAGACCATCCGCATGATACTTATCCAGCCAGAAGAACGCACTGCTGATCAGAAACGAGCGAACCTCTTTCCTGCCGTAGTTGAATATGCAGCTCTTCCAGTCCGGATGAAACCCCTTCTTCGGATCGGAATGCTCATACAGGTGCGTGCCGTCAAAGTAAACCAGCCCATGTTCATCATTTGGGAAATGTGACGGCACCCAGTCAAGTATCACGCCGATCTCATTCTGGTGCAGTTTGTCAACAAGCTCCATGAATCCCTCACACTCACCGAATCGGCACGACGGAGCGAAATAACCCAGCGTCTGATACCCCCAGGACCCATAGAATGGATGCTCCATCACGGGCAGGAATTCGACATGCGTAAAGCCGGTCTCTTTGACATACTTGACCAGTTCGTCGGCCATCTCCGCATAACTGAGAAACCCGCCGTCCTTGTGCTTCCACGAACCCAGATGCACCTCATACACGGACATCGGGCTCTTGCCGCAGTTCCGCTCAGCCAGACGTTTCTTCCAGGCTGAATCCTTCCATTTATAGTTTAAATCCTTCACCACCGAAGCGGTCCTCGGCGGCTGCTCCCAGTAGAAAGCAAATGGATCGCCCTTGTCCACCGTGTAGTCTTTATGATGACTGACGATATGATATTTGTAAACCGCGCCGTCACCGATTTCGGGCACGAATGCCTCCCATATACCCGAACCATCCCAGCGACAGTTCATCGAATTAACATCGTTATCCCAGTCATTGAAATCACCGATGACCGAAACTGACTTCGCATTCGGAGCCCACACAGCGAAATAAACGCCTTTGACTCCGTTGTTTTCAACAATATGCGCTCCAAGCTTCTCATAGAGCCTGAAGTGGTTACCTTCCCTGAACAGGTAAATATCCTGTTCCGTCAAAAGACTGAAATGCGTATTTGTATTGCTTTGCTGCTTACTCATAATTACTCCGCATTCAATTCAACTTACTTATTCTCCAAAAGATGCCCGATGCCTCTAACCGGTATGGTCAGCCAGTCGGGCCTGTTATTGATCTCATAACCAAGCTCGTAAACCGCTTTCTCCAACAGGAACACATCGAGCAGCAATCTGAAATCATCTTCATCGCCGGGCAGAATATCCGAACCCGCAACCGTCTCACGATAGCTCTGCAAGAAGGTACCGCTTACATAATGATACCACAGTTCAACCCATGGTTTGAGCTCATCGATATCAAGTCCCTGCCGCTCCAGCCGCAGGAATATCGAGCCGTATATCGAATAATGGAACGAGCGTATCATGCCCGCGACATCTCGCAGGGCGGACCTTTTTAAACGCCGCTCACTGATCGTCCTGGCAGGCTCACCCTCGAAGTCGATAACCACAAAATCCTTACCCGTATACAGCACCTGCCCCAGATGAAGATCGCCGTGCACACGGATCTTCTTCGCGGATATCTTCTTCTCAGACAGCCGCCTGAAAAAACTCAGTATCGATCGCTTGCTGCCAATGATCTCATCTATCTTCTTCTGCATCTGCTCATCCGCGCCTTTTCTGTGACTAGTCAGGTCATCGAACACCTTGATCGTCAGACTGCGAATACTCTGATACAGGGACTTCTGGTACAGCAGCGAATACGACTCCGGCCTGACATCCTTATTGTCAGTAAGGCTCGCCAACGCAAGGTGCATCTCACCGATACGCTTACCCAGCAGCCATACGTTCTCAAGATAAAGACTGCCGATTGATTCCCTCATCACATCCGGTATCTCGCCGTACTCAACATCATGTATGCTCGCGGGACACTCGGGTATCTCACCATTCTTTTCACGATTGGTCGTCACATAGCTGAAATATCTGCCCGCAGCGTCCAGTGAATACGTCCACGCATCATTTTCACTGTGCACATACTCAAGCAGCACACCCAGACTTGCCCAGTCCCGCGTCGTTTTCTGCCACTCGTAAGAACCGGCAAACGCGGGAAGATTCTTATAATCCGTCTTTTCCGTCAGATACCATGAAAGCTCCACATCCGGATTGAGCCCCTCCTCGATCCGTCTGTAAAGCTTCATGAAAAACGCATCGTCATAAATAATCGAACTGTTGCTCTGCTCCGCCTTGATCAGCTCCGAAGGCAATGGCAGCTCTCTATCCTTCATCAGCTCCTTGAACTTCCTGCTGCGCTCAAAACGAAGACGTCCCTTGGTAGCCTTATTTCTCCTGCCGCCCAGCATCGCCAGCATCGCACGCTGAAACCCTTCACTCACCACTGCCTCATAAAGCCACCCCTCCGTCTTCTTCAGACTCAACCCGGTTATGACATGCCCAGGATATTCCGTCTGTATCTCATGGGCAAGCTGGTCGGTAGCAAAGCCCACCGGCAGGAAATATGTCTGCTTGGGCTGGTCCCTGAAGACGACATCCAAAAACAGCATATAGATCCGGCCGTCTTCCGTCTGCAGATTCACGCTGTCGCGCAGATTTATCCTGCGTATTGTCTTGCCCTTCGCGCCGAACCATCTGCACCGCTTGATATACCTCGTCAGAACAGGCGAAAGCTTCTCATCGATACCGCCGTCGAACATCTTGCCCCAGGTAGTATTAAGCTCTACATGAGTCTTTTCCCCTTCGGTCAGATCCTCGCCTTCAGCCGGTTTTGAAAGACTGAACCAGTAGAACGTATGCGGCGTTATGGTCAGTGTATAATCGTCCTCATTGATATCCGGGAACTTATTACCACTGAACACCTCTTCCATCGTGTAATTTTCGTACTCGGCCAGATCGATATTAGTCACCTGACAATGCCGTGACAGATTCGCCACCACAAATAGAGTCTCATCATCATACTCCCGCATGAACGTCAGCACCTTCGGATTGTCCGAATTGACAAACTTAAAGCTGCCCCGCCCGAATGCCTTGTACCGCTTGCGAACCGCGATCATCTTGCGCATGAACCACAGCAGCGAAGACGGATTCTTGCTCTGACTCTCCACGTTCACCGTCGTATAGTGATATTCGGACTCGATGATCGCAGGCAGATACAGCTTGTGCGGATTAGCCTTCGAGAACCCGGCATTGCGGTCCGGGCTCCACTGCATCGGCGTGCGAACCCCGTCCCGGTCACCGAGATAATAATTGTCCCCCATCCCGATCTCATCGCCGTAATAGATGATCGGCGTGCCTGGCAGCGAAAGCAGCAGGCTGTTCAGCAATTCTATCTTCCGCCGGTTATTCTCCAGCAGCGGTGCGAGCCTGCGTCTGATCCCCACGTTCACCCTCGCACGCGGATCCTGCGCATACGCCTTGTACATATAGTCACGCTCCTCGTCAGTGACCATCTCCAGCGTCAGCTCGTCATGATTTCGCAGGAACATCGCCCATTGACAGTTGTCCGGTATGTCCATGCTCTGATCGAGCATATCGATTATCGAAAACCGGTCCTCACTCCGTACCGCCATGAACAATCTCGGCATCACTGGAAAATGAAACGCCATGTGACACTCATCACCGTCCCCGAAATACTTCGATGCATCATCGGGCCACTGGTTCGCCTCTGCCAGCAGCATCTTGTCCTTAAATTTCGAATCAACATGTGTCCTCAGTTTCTTCAAAAACTCGTGCGTCTCGGGCAGATTCTCGCAGTTCGTCCCCTCCCGCTCGAACAAATACGGTATCGCATCCAGCCGCAGCCCGTCGACGCCCATCCCCAGCCAGTAATCGACCGCCTTGAGTATTTCCTTCTGCACTCGCGGATTGTCATAATTCAGATCGGGCTGATGCTTGTAAAATCTGTGCCAATAATATGCACCCGCCACCGGATCCCAGCTCCAGTTCGAGCTTTCGAAATCCGTAAATATTATCCGCACATCCTGATATTTCTCAGGCGTATCGCTCCAAACATAAAAATCGCGATACACACTGCCGGGCTTTGCACGCCTGGCCCGTTGAAACCACTTATGCTGATCCGACGTATGATTGATCACCAGCTCGGTTATTACACGGATACCCCGCTTGTGCGCCTCACGCAGCAACTGCTTGAAATCGCGCATGCTGCCGTAATCAGGATTGATACTGTTATAGTCACTGATGTCATACCCATCGTCCATCAAAGGCGAAGGATAAAACGGCAGCAACCATATTGCGGTCACCCCCAGACCGGTCAGGTAATCGAGTTTCTTTATCAGCCCCTTGAAGTCACCGATCCCATCATCGTCATGGTCATAAAATGACTTTATATGCAGCTCATAGATCACCGCATCCTTGTACCACAAAGGCTGTTCACCAATATTTTCACTTTGCTGTTTCTCAGGCATAACTCATTACATAAAATAATCAAAATCGGTTTCTCTCTTCAGCCTCTTACGCACTCTGAGGATATGCGCGGGCATCACATGCGGATCCAGCTCGATATAGTTCCTCTCACCATGCCAGATGTACTTGTCGTCACTGAGCAGATCGTGCATCAAATACGGCTGGTCATGGCTCAATCCTAGTTCATCTATCGGCAGGTGTATCCACGTACTCTGCTTGAAGTGCGGATCCAGGTTCACCATCGTCACCGTAATGTTTTCGACATCCTCATCCGTTTTGACGTAACAGACAACAGCCTCGTTCTCGGTCGGCAGAAACTCAATATTTCGCGTCTGCTGCAAGGATCTGTTCTCCCTGCGAATCCGGTTCAGTCGCCTGATCACCGCCCTTAGATTGCCCGACCGTTCTCTGTCCCAGTCCTTGATCTCATATTTCTCCGAGTGCAGATATTCCTCCTTGCCCGGAACAGCCTCTGACACACACAGCTCATACGCAGGCCCGTACAGTCCATAATTGGACGAAAGCGTCCCCGCCAGAATAACTCTCGCAATAAACGCGGCCCTGCCGCCGAACTGCAGATGCTCCGGCAAAATATCAGGCGTGTTCGGCCAGAAGTTCGGCCTCATGTACTCCGCGACATCCGTCTTAGTGAGCTCGTTCACATACTCCTGCAGCTCATACCTCGTGTTCCGCCAGGTAAAATACGTATACGACTGATCGAACCCGATCTTCGCCAGCCGCTTCATTATCTTCGGCCTTGTAAACGCCTCCGCCAGAAATACCACGTCCGGATGCTCCTTGCGAACCTCCGCTATCACCCACTCCCAGAACGCGAATGGCTTTGTATGCGGGTTATCCACACGTATCACCCGAACACCCTTCTCGACCCAGAAAAGTATTACACTCTTCAGTTCCTCCCAGAGATCCCGCCACTGCTGCGTCTCAAAATTGATCGGCAGAATATCCTCATACTTCTTCGGCGGATTCTCAGCGAACTGAACGCTCCCGTCCGGCCGCCATTTGAACCATTCCGGATGCTCCTCGACATAAGGATGATCAGGCGAACACTGAAAAGCCAGATCGATCGCGACATCCAGCCCGTGCTCCTTAGCCGCCTTTACAAGCCGCTCAAATGATTTCACCGTCCCCAGCTCCCTGTGGATCGCCTTATGCCCCCCTTCCTTCGCCCCGATCGCCCACGGACTGCCCGGATCATCCTCTGAGCATACAAGCGAGTTATTCCGGCCCTTGCGGTGCGTCAGGCCTATCGGATGGATCGGCGGCAGATAAACCGTATCGAATCCCAGCTCGGCAATATCGCCAAGCATCTTCTCGCAATCTTCAAACGTGCCGTGCTCCGTACCTTCCCCGCACGAACGCGGGAAAAGCTCATACCAACTGCTGAACAGTGCCTTGGGCTGATCCACCAGCACCTTCAGTTCGCGGTCATATTTGACACGATGATTCCTAGGCGGATATTTTTGTGCGATCTCCGACAGCTTTTCATCAGTCACACTCAGCACGGTCTCGTCGATGTCACGCACGTGCTCCAGCAGCTCCAGTGCCTCACTTAGCCGGTCCTTGTCTTCACCCTCAGCCCTTTTAACAACGTCTTTGAGCAGTTCCGCACCGATCTGCAGATCGACCGTCAATGCCTGCCCCGCCTCGTACTTCTTGAATATATCCTGCTGCCAGGTCTTGAAGTGATCGATCCACGCCTGAACCGTATAGACATAGCGACCGAGCTTTTCTACCCTGAATGCCGCCGACCATTCATCGTTGACGCACTCCTCCATATTCGCGACCTGCCATTCGCCGTCCTCCTCATGCTTGTAATAAAGCAGGGCGGAAATCTGGTCGTGACCATCACAATATATATGAGCTTCTACATCAACCTTCTCACCCGGAACCCGCTTTATCGCAAACTGCCCCCCGTCGATCTGCGGGCCGACATATTCAATTACAACTCTTTTCCTTCCTGCAATATTGATCAAATTCATATCTGTTGCCGTATCCAACTTAGTTGCGTTAACATTTCAATTAGTGCGCAACGATTATACACACATACGAAAAAATCGCAAATCGTCATCATCTCACCTGATTCAGGATGGAATGGTTTCAGGTTACAGTCTCACACAAAGCCCCCTCGCCTCAAATAAGGAAATTACCTATTTGCGCCTTCGCAAATTCTGATTTTGTCTCCATTGCAAATTTCACTCTTCACAGATGCACCAATAACATGCAAAATCAGGTCATATTCACGATCAGCGAAAATGATTCTTTGGTAAAATACCGGAGGCCGGTTGATGTACAGATTCAGACACGTTCATTACTCACTGCGGGACTCAGGCGCGGAACGCACCACACAACTGCACCACCACCAGATACACACCCTTTTCCATGAACTCATTCACAAACCCTGGGGCTGCGGAACCTGGGAACCCCCGATGGACATACTCGAAACCGAAAATGAATATCAGATCCTCGTCGATCTGCCCGGCGTGGCTCAGGACCACATACAGGTCTCATTGGAGGACGACATACTGGTAATAACAGGCACTAAACCCCCGCCTGGATCTAATAACATCATCATTCATCTCTCAGAGAGAAACTGTGGAGATTTCACCAGAACAGTACAGTTCCAGACTCCAATAGACCCCGACAAGCTCACAGCCGATCTTCAAAACGGCGTACTAAAGATCAACATCAGTAAAAATGGAGGCGAAAGCAAACGATGACCAAGCAGACTAAACAAGCCCGCAAAACACAGTCTCATAAACTCAAAAAAGCGAACGAACCCGTTCAACTCACCCCTGACGAAGTCGACATAGACTTCAAGGACGGAACTTTCGCATTTAAAAACACCAGCGAAGTAGAACCCCTTGAAGAGATCCTCGGCCAGGACAAGGCCATGAACGCCATCGAGGTCGGCTTGGGCATACCGCAGGACGGCTACAACATCTACGTAGCCGGCCTGACAGGAACCGGCAAGATGAACACCGTCAAGCGCAGCCTAAAAAAACGCCTCGACGGATCAAAGGTCCCCGCGGACTGGGTATACGTCCACAATTTCGAGGACCCCGACCAGCCGAGATGCATGAAACTCAAACCGGGCAAAGGCAAACAACTGCAGAAAGACATGTCCAACCTCGTTGAACGTTTGCAGCAGGCGCTGCCAAAAGCCTTTCGTCAGGAAGATTTCAGCAAGGAAAAACAGCAGCTCAGTGCAAAGTACCAGAAAAAAACCGACGAAATGATCGAGGACCTGCGTAATGACGCAAAAGAACGCGGCTTCGAGATGAACCTCACATCCGAGGGCGGCATAAACTTCATACCGAAACACGACGACAAACCCATCGAGAACCAGGAGCAGTATGACGAACTCCCCCAGGAAGAAAAGGACCGCATTGAAGAAGGTCAACAGGAACTGACCAAAAAGGCCGACTGCATCATCCAGCAGCAGCGCGACATCATGCAGGAACTCACCGAAGAGGTCCGCCAGATCGAGAAACGCTTCACAAGCTACGTCGTTCAGCCAATGATCGAAGCCATCAAATCAGGCTACCAGGACAATGACGAAATACTGAACTACCTCGACCAGGTCGCCGATCATATCCTGGACAATCTCGAAAAGTTCCAGCAGAACAAACAGCAAAATCCCACTGCTGCCCTGATGCAGGGTCTAACGGGCGGCGGAGGTGACGCCCAACCGCGCTTCCTCGAGTACCAGGTCAACCTCATCGTCGACCATCACAAATCCAAAACCGCCCCCGTCGTCATCGAAGAAGCTCCCACTTACCAGAACCTCTTCGGACACATCGAACGAACCGCCGACGCACGAGGCCGACTCGTCACCAATCACACCCAGATAAAGGCAGGCAGCATACTCCGTGCCAACGGCGGCTACGTCGTATTCAACATCGAGGACGCACTTACCGAACCGTTCGTATACAAAAATCTCAAACGCGTCCTCAAAAGCGGAACCCTCCAGATCGAAAGCCTGAACCCTTTCATGCCCTTCTCAACCGGAGGACTGCGCCCCCAGCCCATACCCGTCAGCGCAAAGGTTGTCGTCGTAGGCAGCCCGCTCATCTACCAACTGCTCCGCCATTACGACGATGAATTCGCTTCAATCTTCAAGATCCGCGCAGATTTCGGCACGGAAATGAACCGTGACAAAAAGCAGCAATTTCAATACGTCCAATTCATCGCACGACTGGCTCGCGACGAAAAACTCCTCCCCTTAGACAACGAAGCAGCAAAAGAGATCGTACGCTTCGGCTCCAGGCAGGCCTCGGACAAACAGAAACTCGTTACAAAATTCTCCGAAGTCGCCGACATCCTCCGCGAATCAAACTACTTCGCCCAAAAAGACGACGCCGACACCATCACGGCAGACCACATCCTCAAGGCACTCGACAACCGCGTATACCGCACCAACCGTATTGCCGAAAAAATACGCGAAATGATAGATGAGGGCAGCATACTCATCGACACCGAAGGCACCGCACCGGGCCAGGTAAACGGCTTGGGCGTCCTCGACCTGGGCGATTACATGTTCGGCAAACCGTCACGCGTCACCGCCTCGGTCGGACTCGGCACCGACGGCCTGATAAACATCGAACGCGAATCCAAACTCTCCGGCAGCACCCACGACAAGGGCGTGCTCATACTGGGCGGCTACATCCGAAACATGTTCGGCAAGGACAAACCGCTTGCACTATCGGCATCCATCTGCTTCGAACAAAACTATGCCGGCGTCGACGGCGATTCCGCCTCCGCTGCCGAACTGCTTGCTCTGCTCTCCGCGATCAGCGGAGTACCGATAAGGCAGGATATCGGCATCACCGGCTCGATCAACCAGTTCGGCCAGATCCAGGCCATTGGCGGCGTAAACGAAAAAGTAGAAGGCTTCTTCGACGTCTGCAAAACCAAAGGCATCACCGGCACACAGGGCGTCTGCATACCGCAAAGCAACGTCAAAAATCTCATACTTCGAAAAGACGTCAGAAAAGCCATCGAAGAAGGCGAGTTCCACATATATCCGGTCACCACAGTCGATCAGGCCCTCGAACTGCTCACAGGCAAACAGGCCGGCACCCCTGACCAGAAAGGGACCATTTTCCACGAGGTTGACACCAGACTTCACAGCATGGCCGAAGAACTCAAAAACTTTGCATCACAAAAGAAGTGAAACAGACGCTATCATTCCGCATAACTGATACAAACTTGATGAAATCGCCATCTGATGTTATACTGATAGCGTTCCGGAACGCAAACTGACACCGAAAAGCAATCAAATAAGGGTAAAACATCAATGAGTAACGAAACCAAGCTGACCATTACAGCCGACAAGTTCGACGCGGTCATCTTCGACATGGACGGCGTGATCACGGAAACAGCAAAAACCCATGCCTCCGCCTGGAAACAGCTTTTTGATGAATACCTCAAGGACCGCGCCGAAAAAAATAACGAAGAGTTCAAACCCTTCAGCATAGAGGACGACTACCTGCCCTACGTCGACGGCAAACCCCGCTACGACGGCGTCAAAAGCTTCCTGCAGTCAAGACGCATCGACATACCGTGGGGCTCCCCTTCAGACGACCCGTCCGCTGAAACCGTCTGCGGGCTGGGCAATCGCAAAAACGACTACTTCCTTGACCGCCTCAAGCATGAAGGCGCCAAGGTCTACCCCGACGCAAAAAAACTCGTCACCGCTCTCCGCAATAACGGAATCGCCGTCGCCGTGATCTCCGCCAGTAAAAACTCTAAACCCGTCCTCGAAGCTGCAGGCGTCATAGACCTTTTCGACACCAGCGTAGACGGCAATGACGCCAGACGACAGAACCTCAAGGGCAAACCGGAACCCGATGTATTCATCGAAGCCGCAAAAAGACTAAACACCACACCCGACAGATCCATCGTCGTAGAAGACGCAATCGCGGGTGTCCAGGCCGGCGCCCAGGGCAAATTCGCAACCGTCATCGGCGTCGCCCGAAACACGGACCCCGATTCACTAAGCTCGCAGGGAGCCGACATCGTCGTCACAACCCTCGACGAGCTGACCACAGCTCCTGCAAAGAACGCCGCAGTTGCCGACCCGATGGACCCCGCCGAATGCGCTCAGAAAATATCAGACCGCGCAGGCACACGCAAACCAGCCGTCTTCCTCGACTACGACGGCACACTCACCCCCATCGTCGAACACCCAGAGGACGCAACCCTCTCACCCGAAATGGCCGACGCACTCATCGAACTCAACAAACACTGCACCGTCGCCATCGTCTCCGGCCGCGACCTCGCCGACGTCCGCTCCATGGTCAACCTCGACCAGCTCATCTACGCGGGCAGCCACGGCTTCGACATACAGGGCCCTCACGGCATGCACATCGAACTGCAGAAAGGCGAAGACGCTCTGCCGCACCTCGAGATCGCACACCAGGCCCTGCAGCAAAAACTCCACGCCATCCCCAACGCACGCATCGAACGCAAGAAATTCGCCATCGCCGTCCACTACCGCCAGGTCCCCGACAACCGCGTTGACGACCTTCTCGAAATAGGCCATGAGCTAGCCGACTCCTACCCCCAGCTCAAACTCACCGGCGGCAAAAAGATCTTCGAACTCCGACCCAACGTCGAATGGGACAAGGGCAGCGCGGTCCTCTGGCTCCTCGAAAAACTCGAACTCGACCCGGATAAGTTTCTGCCCATCTACATCGGCGACGACCTCACCGACGAAGACGCTTTCAAAGCCCTCAAAAGCAAAGGCGTGGGCATTATGGTAAGCGACGAAGTCGAAGACACCGCAGCCGACTACGTCCTCACCGATACCGAACAGACAAGAATATTCCTCGAACAACTTGCACAGATTCTAGCGAGGCAAACCGCATGAGTGAATGGCTCCTCAAATACAAAGGTTTTGACCCGGACCAGGAAGGCCTCCGCGAGGCCCTCTGCACGCTCGGCAATGGATACTTCGCAACAAGAGGCGCAGCAGCCGAGGCAGAGGACGACGGCGTACACTATCCCGGCACCTATCTCGCCGGCGGATACAACCGCCTGACCTCCCACGTCGAAGGTCAAGCCATAGAAAACGAGGATCTCGTCAACATCCCCAACTGGCTGCCGCTGAACTTCCGCATTGACGACGGCGACTGGTTCACCATCGCAAACGTCACCCTCGACTCATACGAACAGACCCTCGACATGCACGAGGGTATCCTCCACCGCAAAGTAGAGTTCACCGACCAGACCGGCAAAAAACTCAGATACCACAGCCGCCGACTCGTCCATATGGGCTTCCCGCACCTCGCTGCCATACAGCTCACACTCACTCCCCTGAACTTCACCGGCACCATAGAGTTCCGATCCGCCCTCGACGGCACAGTAACCAACAACGGCGTCCCCCGCTATCGCAAACTCGAAGACAAGCACCTCGATCCCCTGGAAACCCACGTTCATAATGATACCATCCTCCTGACCGTAATAACCAACCAGTCCCGCATCGAAATATCCCAGGCCGCCCGCACCCGCGTATACTCCGACGGCCAACTGCTCGACCCTGAACGCACAACAGACAGCGACAAGGCACAGATCGCCCAGAACCTCAAGCTAGACGCAAAACAAGGCCAGCCGCTGACCGTCGAAAAGATCGTCACACTCTACACCTCCCGTGACCATGCAATATCAAACAGCTCCATCGAGGCCCTCAAGGACGCACGTAACGCCAAAACATTCAACGAGCTCGCCGACACTCACAAACTAGCATGGGAAAACCTCTGGTCCCGCATTAAGGTCGACCTGCAGAACACCTACGAAGAAGAAAAGGTCCAGATGCAGGCCGTTCTCAATCTCTACACGTTCCACATTCTCCAGACAACATCCCGCCACAGCATCGACCTCGACGTGGGCGTACCCTCGCGCGGCTGGCACGGCGAAGCATACCGAGGCCACATCCTCTGGGACGAACTGTTCATCTTCCCCTTCCTAAACATCCGAATGCCCAGCATAGGCCGTGCCCTTCTGCTCTATCGCTACCGCCGTCTAAAAGAGGCCCGAGCCGCCGCCCGCGAACAGGGATACAAAGGCGCAATGTTCCCCTGGCAGTCAGGCAGCAACGGCCGAGAAGAAAGCCAGAAAATACATTACAACCCCAAGTCAGGCCGATGGATACCCGACAACTCCCGCCTCCAGCGTCACGTCAACGCCGCCATCGCATACAACGTCTGGAAGTATTACGAAGCCACCGCCGACATCAGCTTCCTCTGCAATCACGGCGCGGAAATGATCTGGGAGATCGCCCGCTTCTGGTCCAGCAAGGCAACCTGGAACGAAGACCTCCAGCGTTACGAGATCCACCGCGTAATGGGCCCCGACGAATACCACGACGGCTACCCCGACACCGACGAGCCGGGTCTGAACAACAACTCCTACACCAACATCATGGTCGTCTGGCTCATGAACAAGGCCCTCAAGCTCTACGAGCTCCTCCCCGAGTACCGCGCAAAAGAACTCAGCCACGTCCTCGGCATCACCAAAGAAGAAACCGAACGCTGGAAACACATCTCCCAGCGCATGCGCATAGTCTTCCACGGCGACGGCATCATCAGCCAGTTCGAAGGCTACGACAAGCTGCAGGAATTCGACTGGGAAGGCTACAAAAAACGCTACGGCAACATCCAGCGCCTCGACCGCATACTCGAATCTGAGGACGACACACCCAACCGCTATAAGCTCGCAAAACAGGCCGACGTCCTCATGCTCTTCTACCTGTTCTCATCCGAACAGCTCAACGACCTCTTCACCCAGCTCGGCTACGAATTCGACCGCGAAACCATCCCCAGAAACATCAACTACTACATCGATCGAACCTCACACGGCTCCACCCTGAGCTGGGTCGCCCACTCATGGGTCCTCTCACGCTCCGACCGCGAAGGCTCATGGGACCTCTTCAAAAAGGCCCTTCAGTCCGACATCGCCGACATACAGGGCGGCACAACCCCCGAAGGCATCCACCTCGGTGCAATGGCCGGAACCGTCGCCCTCGTGCAAAAAGCCTACACAGGCATGGACACCCGCGACGACACCCTCGTCCTCAATCCCTGCCTGCCCGAACACCTCGCAAAACTCGAACTCCGCATGGTCTACCGAGGCCACCCCCTCTTCGTAAAAGTCGAAACCCACAAACTCACCATAACCAAACTCTGCGACTGCCCCGGCCCCGTAAACCTCGATTTCCGCGGCAAAATGAAAAAACTGAACGCCGGCCAAACCCTCGAATTCAAGCTTTAGAACTCCAAAACCCCACCGAATAGTCGATTCGGCCCGCAGGCCGCCATTTTGCCGAATTTTACCAAAGTACCCACTTGAAAAAGGCTCTTCGTTTTCGTATTATCCCATTATTCCTATTACTTTACTGGCCTTTTTGGAGATAGTCAAATGACCCGCATTTTTACTATATTACTGACACTAACCATCATCTTTACGGCTCTGGGCTGCACAGAATCTGAACAGGTAGCCCCCGAAACCACTAAACTGGAAGAATCATTCGCCCCCAACGCCCAGGTTTACGAGGTTTTCGGCATGGATTGTCCCGGCTGTCAGGGTGGTGTCGAAAAACTGCTCAAAAAGATCCCCGAAGTTGAAGACGCAAAAGCCAACTGGCAGAAACAGCGGCTTGTCGTAACCCCAAAACCCGGCACAGAAGTAACCGACGAAGCGGTTCACGACGCAATAGAACGTGCTAACTTCACCCCCGGCAAACGCCTGCAATAAGAAAGGCAACCAATCATGAACCGATTTTCACCCAGAATCCTTCTCGTCGCATTCTCATTTGCATGTCTCGCACAGTCCGTTTTCGCCGCAGGGATCAGCATCGATGCGGGCCTGACCCCGCCCGAGGACCGCTGGATCCTGCGAAACCAGTTCCGCTACATGGAAAAAGAAGACGACCCCACCGCAATGGACCGCGAAATGTACACGTACGCATTTCCCACCGTCATTGCATATGGATTCACGCCCGACCTGACGCTGATAGCACGTCAGGCGATCAAGCAGCGCACAATGGAAATGGGTGAAACCAGCCGCGATGCAGGCTTCGGCGACCTCCTGCTCCTCGCCAAGTACAAACTCTACCGCCTCAACACACGCGACTACATCTTCGGCCTGGCAGGCACCCTCGGCCTGGAACTACCCACCGGAGACGACGATTTCGGATCAGAGACATGGGACCTCCAGCCCGGCTTTTTCGCCTCCTGGCGCAGCGGCCCCTGGCAATCAGATTTCAACGCCACATACAAATGGAACGGCTTTGCGGACGAAGGCAGGAACGGCCTCGACCCCGGCGACAAAATCTCCCTCGATCTGGCCTTCGCTCATCAATTCAACCTGACCGAAGAAGCCGACACTACCATTGCCCCCGTACTCGAGCTCAATTACGAGCACAACACACGCGACTCGCTCAGCGGCCGAACCGTTGACAATACCGGCGAATCGTTGTTTTTCGTCTCGCCCGGCATCAAGTTCACCAAGTCGTCGTTCATATTCGAGGCCCTCGTGCAGTTTCCCGTCTGGCAGGACCAGGAAGGCTCCCAACTCGAACAGGGAACACGCTTCATAGTCGGAACAAGATTTCTGTTTTGATGATCACAACTGCCGCATAAACGCAACCAGCGCCTTCTTCTCTTTCTCCGTCAGCTTCAGATCCGTCACCAGGTTGAAAAACTCGACCGTATCCTCCAGCGTCAGACATCGCCCGTCATGCATGTAAGGCGGTGAATCCTTGATGCCCCGCAGCGCGAACGTCTTGATCGGCCCCTCAGCCGTAATGAACTGCCCGTTGATCATCTGCGGCTCATAAAACCGCTCCACCTTCAGATCATGCATCTTCCCGTCTTCGTACGCAGGCGGCATATGACATTCCGCGCACTTGCCCTTGCCGAAGAACACCTCCTGCCCGAACATCTCTTCCTCGGTCGCCTTCTCCGGATCCAGCCTGCCGAACCGGTTCAGCTTGGGCGAAGGCGGAAAATCAAAAATTATCTGCATCTGCGCCATCATCGCAACCTGGCTCGCCCTGTCCGGCAGATGCACTCCCTTCTTCGCCGCGGTCACATGATCCCCGTCAAAATACGCCGTCCGCTGCTCGAACTCCGTAAAGTCCTCAACCGACCGTAGCGACCGCTTCGACCCGAATATCTGCTGGTTATACATCCCCCGCAGACTCACCGTATCGATCCTGAACCTCGCCTCCTGCGGCCGGGTATCCGGGTTCAGATGGAAAGTCGCATTCGTGTGCCCGTTCACATGGCAGTCCAGGCACGACACTCCCAGGCTCGGCTCCTCGACTTTTCGATCATACGTCGCATTGAACTGCTGCTGCGGGAAAGGCGTCAGCAGCAATCGCAGCCCCTCCATCTGCACGGGCGTCAGCTTGCCCAGCATTATGTCATAATAGTTCTTGATCGACAGCACCTTCCCCTGCGACACATCCCCCAGGTCCGGCCGAGTCGTCAAGAATATCGGCGGCGGAAACTCCGGCGTAAAGTGATCAGGCAGATCGAACTCCACATCGAACCGCAGCAGCGACCGATCCTCCAGCCGCATTATCTCGTCGATCTGATCCTGCGGGAACACCTGCCCGCCCGTCGAATGTTTCGCATGAGGCAAAGGCAAAAAGCCCCTCGGCCACAACCCCTTCTCCTTGATCTCCTCGGGCGACATCTCCGCAAGTTCCTGCCATGATCCAACCCCTTCCGGCAGCTTAACCCGCACGCCCTTCTGCACAGCCTTTCGACCGCCCGACATCATAACCCCCTCCGCCGGCATATCACTGAGGTCATACCTCCGACGCAGCAGCCTCATCTGCCTTTGCATCACCTCGTCCTTCTCAGCCTTGTCGCTGGCCATGATCTCCTCGAAATCCTGCTCCAGCACCACCGGCATATAAGTCTGTCTAGGCAGATCCTCCGCCGTCATCTTCTCCCCCTCATGCTCGGCCGCAAAAACAACCGCACACACCAGCACACACAACGTCATTACAGCAAAAAATGATTTCCGCATCGTTCTGTCCCCCATAAACATAGCGTCAATATCAATCGCGGGACCAAATAAGATCCAACCCCCAAAGGCAGAATAAGCCCCCAACTCTTCCAATTATCCCGCTCGCAAAAAACCTGTCAACGATCCCCGCAAAATTTCCCAAAACTAACCGGCCAATAACTAATTAACCCCTCTCACCCGCAAATCCGGCACCCAAATACCCATTTCTCAATTGACTTTCCCGCCAAAACATGATAATTATGAACGAAATACCCAAAATCCTGGCTATTAAACCGCACTCAGAGGAACAGATGAATATTCTCAAAAACACATTCACAGCCCTGCTAACCGCCGCCCTGACCGCAACAACCCTCGCGGCCCTGCCGGGCACAGGCACAGAATCCGACCCCTGGCTCATCCAGACCAGAGCCCACTTCGACGAATTCGCCGCCGACCCTAACTACTGGGACGACCACACCCGCCTCGAAACAGATATTGACCTCTCGGACAAAACCTACAACACCGCCGTAATCGCACCGGATATTGACACTGCGAACCATTTTCAAGGCACCTCGTTCACCGGAGTCTTCGACGGCAATGCTCATTCAATTTCCAACCTGACCATAAACAGCGATGAAATAGACAGGGACTACCTCGCTTTGTTTGGCTGCATGGAGGGCGAAGCTTCAGCCATAAAGAATATTCATCTGACCGGTTTCACGGTCACAGGTTTGGGTCATTCTGTACATTGGGCGAGCCTATGTTCAATTAACGAGAACGGACAAATAATAAACTGTCATGTGACAAATTCATTCGTCGGCCTGAGATTACAAAATGATGCAACTTTTGGACCAAATATAGTTGCTGGCCTTTGTGCTGAGAATTATGGTAAAATACTGTCATGCACTGCAACGGATATAACAGTCAGTGGCTTTAGTTATGTAGGAGGGCTCTGTGCTCAAAATATAGGTAGAATTGAATTCAGCCATGCGAATTGCAATACTTTTTCAAACAGCTCTGCGGGTGGTCTATGCAGTGGTAACCTGGGTACTATCAAATTCTCCTATGCTAACGGAACCACAAACGGTGGTTCCGCAGTTGGTGGTCTATGCGCCGCAAACACAGGCACTATCAATAAGAGTTTTGCCACTGGCAATGCCTTGGGAACTGGGAACGAAGTGGGTGGATTATGCGGCGGTAACTTCCTAGGCAGTATTTCCGACTGCTATGCGACAGGAGAAGCCAGCGGCGCCAACTCAGTTGGCGGTCTGTGTGGCATCAACTTCAAAGCCTCTATCACACGTTGTTACGCAAGCGGAAATCCAACCGGAAATGAGAATACAGGTGGACTCGTTGGAAAGAACGAAAGAGGCTTTATAGAAAACTGCTATTCTACTGGAAAAGTATCAGGTAACATCAATTTAGGTGGCCTCATCGGGAAAAATATTTTTGGTGGTATAAAACGTAGCTTCTGGAACTTGGAAAGTTCGGAAATCCAAACCAGTGCAGGCGGACTAGCAAAGACAACTGCTCAAATGCAAATTCCTTCCACATTTATCGATGATGGCTGGGTAGTAAATGATTTGAGTTCAGGAACGCCAGGCTGGTATATGCCTGTCAATGATTACCCCAAGCTCGTATGGCAGCATGCAGACACAGCACAGGTCCCATATCTAACGGGTAAAAGCATCTCTTCAGCACAAAACGCACTCATGTCGGCAGGTTTTGCAACCGGCGAACTTGTCTACGTTAACAGTTTCACCATACCCGCAGATAAGGTTACCTCTCTCTCCGTCTTCACTGGCGGTTATGTACACACCTCCGTACCCATCGACATTTACGTTTCGGCCGGTAGTTCTGCTGATGGATCGCCATCAAACCCATTTGAGATAGCTTGTCGCACTGACCTCGAGAGTGTTAATCAAGATTTGTCCGCACATTACATAATGACTAACGACGTATTCATGGGCTTCGACAAAATATACTCCGAACCTGTTATCGCTCCAGACACCGATAACGGTACGGAACAATTTGACGGCATTCCGTTCAATGGGAGTATTGACGGTAGAAACCACTATATTAGCTATTTCACCATTTCCTCAGACAACCCTCTGATGGCCTTGATAGGTGCCATAGGATCTGAAGGTGAAGTGACAAATGTGCAATTGGAGAGTTTTGATGTCACTGGACGTGGCCCAATAGGAGGATTATGCGGAATTAATGATGGACTTATTGAAGCCGTTTCAATCTCTGCCGACATATACTGCACTCTTGATTTTGCAGGAGGTCTGGCGGGTAAGAACAACGGGACTATTTACTCAAGCAGCGCCGAATGCGAGATTACTGGCGGCGAATCGGTCGGAGGAATTTGCGGAATAAACAGTGGCTCACTTAATAATTGCTGGTCGGAAGGCATATGTAAAGGACTGGTAAATGTTGGTGGCTTGTGCGGGTTTAATACCCAAAGCATTGACAACAGCCACTCTAACAGCCGGATACTTTCATTTAGTGATGGTGGCAATATTGGTGGCTTATGTGGTAGGAACGACGGACGTATTACAAGAAGCTATGCCACTGGCAGCATCGAAGCACCAAGCGATATCGTAGGCGGTCTGTGCGGAGCTAACTTAGGAATACTGGAAAAAAGCTTTGCCGCAGGTTCAGTTATAGGCAACTCATTTGTTGGCGGCTTATGTGGCAATAACTATGCTGATTCAATTATAGTCAGTTGCTATGCTTCTGGCTCTGTAACCGCCCATCGATTTCTCGGCGGACTCTGTGGGCTAAATGAAGGCCGCACATCAAACTCTTACGCTACAGGGGATGTAACCGGAGAACAAGGTTCCGTTGGAGGCCTTTGCGGGGAAAACCGAGGAGGTATCGTTGAACTATGCTATGCAGTTGGCTCAGTAACCACAGATGACTACTATCATGCCTGCGCTGTGACAGGAATCAACATCGAACTAGAGGCAGTAATCAGGAATTGCTTCTGGAATACAGAAACTGCCCAAACAGATACAGGGTACCTCACGGACTCAGACTGGCCCGGAACAATAGAAAATGTCACCGGCCTTACCACCACCCAAATGCAAACGCTCGCCACCTTCACCAACGCAGGCTGGGACTTCGTCGGCGAAACCGCAAACGGCACCGAAGACATCTGGCGCATGTGCACAGACGGCACCGCATACCCACGCCTCTGGTGGGAATTCGCCGCAGCCGATATAACCTGCCCCGACGGCGTAAACCTCTCCGACCTCGCTGCCCTCTCAAACACCTGGACCCTCTCCCCCGACCAGCCCAACTTCAACCCCCGCGCCGACTTCAACAACGACAGCACAATAGACATTGCCGACCTAACCATCCTCGCCGAAAACTGGCTCGAAGACACAGGATGAAACGGCGCGTACAGCCATCCCACAGACATAAGCGCAAAAAAGGAGGCTGACCGGGTGCGGGTTCCCGGCCAGCCAAGCGGAGGCGGTTAATATGCCCTGTCCTGGAGAAGGATCAGAGCACTTTCGGGGCTCAATCCTGACTGCAGCTTATTCGCGTCAGCCTTTGCTTCGCCGATCGCCGCTGCCGTCTTAGTACTCATTTCGGCTGCCTCCCCACCGTCCTTAACTTGAAATTGATCATAAAACATTTTTTCCAGCTCTTTGTAAAAAGCCGCCACATCCACCTTCACACCCTTCACCGCATCCCCCTCGACCTTCTCATACTTGTTCAGATCCTTGATCCGATTCAAAAGCGCACTCGCAGCCGCCTGCCCGTCAGTCGACAGCCCGAACGAACCACCATCAACCTGCCCCGATCCATATGCCGCCAGCGACTCCTTATACTCCTCCATCGCCCGCACATCCGCAAACCCCGTGGGCCACGCATTCGCCCTCAGTATATCCGCATAAAAATCGTTCTTCTCCTCGATCAGCCTCTGCAGATCCGCCTGCGTACCGTTCACCAGCTCCCGTTTCACCTTCTCGGGCTTTGCTGCCTGCTCATATTCGCGCACCGACAGCTTCATCGTACCGCCGACGCCAAGCTCCTCACGCACCTGCTTCATGAAAAGTTTCATATAACTGATCACATCACCGTTCAAGTGAACCATTTCTGACTTTCCCTCCTGACTGGAACACCAAATAAATCGAAAATCATTCTCAAAGCTCACCCCAGAAATATGGCATGCGAAAACCTGACTTTCGCAATCCCTTCTACTGACAATATAATAAATATACAGCGCACAGCCATATTCACAAAGAAATTATTAAGCTCTTATTAAGAAATCAACCGCAGAATTATTCCCCTCCCCATTCAACCACCCCAATGCGCATGATTATGGGACGAGCCGCAAAGACCCGTCCCATTTTTTTCATAACAAAGGATGGAAGCGTTCTGTAGGCGCACTCCCAAGCCGCATAATTTCACAGTTCGCCGAGAATGGACCCAACGGACAGTACGTCGGAGGCGTGGCTGTTAAATTCTGCGGCGGCCCAACTTGCCTTTTTCCACATTCTTTCGTGGCGAGCCCCTTGCCTGACTAGTTGCCGAGCACTTGCCCTGCTCACCCCGCATCACTGAGCCAGCTTCACCGAGCACCCGTAGGGCTTCGTCTCACTCACCTCCACATCCTTCCGCAGCACAAGCCGCTTCAACGCCTCGTCCACATAATTAACAGGCTCATCCGCACCCCGACCCGTAGGATCGTTGTCGATCGCGCCTTCATACACAACATACCCCTCTCGATCGATCACGAACATATGAGGCGTCGTCCTCGCACCGTAAGCCCGCGCAACCTCTCCCTCATGATCATCGAGAACCGGATACGCAAGCCCCTGCTCCTCAACCCACGCCTTGTTCCCTGCCGTATCCGAATAGTGTGTGCTGTTGATCGCCAGCCAGACGACATGATCCCCATACTTCGCCTCCAGCCCCTCCATCGTATCCGCCTCGTAATGCCTCTGCACGAACGGACAATCGTAATTCGTCCATTCCAGCACCACGATCTTCCCCCGCAGATCCGACAACCTTACCTTTCTGCCCTCCTCATCCAGCAGAGCAAAATCCTCCGCCATCTCCCTGCCTGGATTAACATTTACCGCTTGTCCGGACGGTTCAGCGCTTTTCGCACTAGCTTCAGGTGGAGCCTCTTGCTTACAGGCCGTCAAGGTGATGCTCAGAACCGCCAGGATAACCATCCTGACTGTAACTCTGGCATTCATTTCATGCTCCTTTCAAAATCTATTGTCGCAAAATCCTGAAAGAACTTAACGCTATACTAACAAAATATACGCAAAAACACAAAATGATGTTCTATACCGAATCGCTAGTCATCAACCAAAGCCCCCCAGATATCACACCAACACCGCAAAAAACACGAGCGGCACCCAAGATTGCCATCCGCCGCAGGCGGACCCAGCATAAATCAGCAGTCGCGACAAAAGAATGTCACCCCGGCCGCAAGAGCCGGGGCCCAGAGAACACTACGAGTACACATGCACAATCGGAACACCGATACCCCGACATGTTCGTCAAAACAACCATGGCGCAAAAATGCGAGTCCCCACACAACGCCAGCCGCATCAAGGAACAAACCCCGCAACCGCCACAATGATCCATATCACCACCCCAAGCACGAACTTACTCCCCGTCCCTATCAGCGTCCCGATCCCCGCACCAAGCCCAAACCGGAACGACTCCTCGAACTCTTTCCCCCGCATCATCTCCAGCCCCCACGCACCGATCCCCGCACCGACGCACGCCCCCGCCAGCGTCCCCACAAAAGGCACGCCCAGCAGCACCGTCCCGAACACCGCACCGAAAACCATCCCGATTATCGCTCCCACCGCCCCCAGCCACGATGCACCCGCCTTCTTCGCACCGCCCATCCCCGCAAAAAACTCGATTATCTCCCCGATCACCGCAAGCACCGTTATCACCACCAGCGTCGCAACCGAAAACACACGCTCCTCCCACGTCCACCACGCAAACCCCCAAGTCGAAAGCACCACCAGCCAGTTCCCAGGCAGCGCCAGAAACGTAAACATCAACCAGAACGCATTCAATATCACCAACAAAAACACATAAACATAAAGCATCCCAGATCCTCCCGCGCGTAGTTAAACACAAGCTGTCAAACTAATCAAAACGTCAAAACCTCCCAGCCGTCCGCCTTGAGCATCCGCGTCAAGGGCCGTCCCATATATTTCACCTCGATCCCAAGCTCCGCCAGCCGATCCGAAACCCCATACGAATCCGCACACGCCTTGCACGCCTTCACCTCCACGCCGTCAGCCAGCATCCGCTCAACATACTCCTGCAGCCGCTCATCCTCACTCAGCAGCTTCGCCGACGGCCCCCAAACGATCAGCACCACCCGATCGAACCACCCAGCCTTCTTCGCATTATGCGTATACATAAAACACACCTTCTCCGCCACCGCCGGATCCCCGCTCGTCCAAAGCACCGCAAGACTATCCGCCCGCGGCCCAGCCGAAGCATCATCCCGCCCAGCCGACTCCGAACCCCCCGGCCCCGCGCATCCGCTGCCAACAAACCCAATCGCCCCAATACACAAACCAACCAGAACCGTATCTCTAAGATAACCCAAAACAATCCCTTTCAAATAAAAGCCTCAAAATCTCCTCACCCAAATATTATCCCCCACACACCCAAACACGCAACCTTTAATCCCAACCGATACACCTTGACTTTACAAATAAAGCATGTACAATATTTCCGCAATGACTTACCGCACAGACAAAAATCAGGTTTTCGCAAAATGTGACATCTACGGCAACTACATCGACGAGGTCATCTACAGCTACTCCGGAGCGACAGGCAGCATGAACTTCTACCTGCACGACCACCTCTACAGCCCCGTCGCGATCGTCAACAAGGCCACAGCCGAGATAGCCGAACGCTGCGAGTACAACGCCTACGGCCGCACAACCTTCTACACCGACAAGGGCGCAGACGGCAACTGGCTCACCACGGACGACACAAAAGCACGATCCAGCTCCGTCGGCAACGCCTACACCTTCACAGGCCGAAGACTGGACACCCTCGACAACGGCAACTTGGAACTTATGTACTACCGCCACCGCTACTACGACCCGCAAATGGGCCGCTTTTTACAGCAGGATCCGTGGGGGATGGATCCGGCTGCTAATTCCACTCGCTACTTCAACCCCAGATCACAATACAAAGACAGCAATAATGTTTACCAGTATGTAAAATCATGGCCTGTTATTTCTGTTGATCCTTCGGGACTGGTTCATGTGGCATTCCCAGGCGGCTCTTCTGGGAGTAATGAGACTGTTTGTTCACGTATGCCATGCATGGAGACATGTACTTCAGATGGAGGAGAATATCTGGATTGCTGGGATAAATGTTCAGAGGCGTATAACAAGTTTAAAGATTGGCTTGATGGCCCCCATCCTGATTTTGAAGAACTTAACGATCTTCCATGTCCATGCGAATTAAAGATATGTACAATCCCAGGCGGCTTTGGAGCAGGACAACAATATCCTGTTCCACCCGAAGGCTGGACGGTAATCGAGCAACTTTACTATATAGCTTATCTAGGTAAATATCATCCCGGAGCAAATTGGGATATGCGTTCGAAAGGCTGTCCGTCTCAGCAGTGCACTTATGATCATAATGGTGACCTCATCACCCACGGAACGGGCGCAGGCACTGCAGATGCACACAACGCTACGAGGTGCTCACACAGTGGTGGGCACAAAAAACACGACAAGTGGCCTGCAGACTGGGCCATGTTGTTAGATGGTGACTCTGGTAAATGGCCGAGCAGCGATGGAGGTTGTTTTAAAGATTATATCAGTAAACGGCCTATTAATAATGGCAACGGCTGTGAACAAAATCCATAAAAGCTAAACCTTAAGTGGTGCTCTAAGAACTCGGTTGATATCATGTATGTTGCGGTGAATATTTCTGGTGGAGGTTTTAATTTTGAAATTTTTATTACAATATACTTTAATATTATTCTTATGGTACGGATGGGTTGTCTTCCCATGTATAGGATTTTGGTTGGGGCATCGACTGGACAACTTATTTACAAGCCGCAGAAAACTTTTTCGTTCAATCGGCATTGTAATTGGCTTTGTTGCATACGCAAGTTATGTATGGTATTCAATTATCAAAATGGGCTTCTCGCATCTATTTCCGTAAACAACTCCTTTTAACGAAGACGAGGACGCTTACATCTACCACTACGACTACGAAAACCGGCTTGTCAGCATCGAAAAGTCCAACGGCGGCACCGGCTACTGGCCCGTCGTCGAATACACCTACGATGCGCCTGGCCGTCGCATCTAAGTGCAGATGCACACGACGCTATGAGGTGCTCACACAGTGGTGGGCACAAAAAACACGACAAGTGGCCTGCATACTGGGCCATGTTATTAGATGGTGACTCTGGCAAATGGCCAAGTAGTGGCGGAGGTTGTTTTAAAGAGTACATCAACAAACGACCTATTAACAATGGCAACGGTTGTAAAGAAAATCCATAAACCTAGATATTAATTGATAACATGAGAGCTTGTTCAACATTGGGTATGTGCTGTTGACTATATATTAATAAAACTTGATTACCCTGGTAGGACTTTTAATATGAGTTTATTGCGATTCACTATTGTATTATTCTTCTGGTGCGGGTGGGTCATATTCCCATGTGCGGGCTTTTGGGTAGGGCATCTGCTGGATAACTTATTTTCAAGCCATCAAAAGATTTTTCGTAAAGTCGGCATTCTAATTGGCTTTGTTGCATACACAATTTATGTGTGGTATGGGGCCATTGAAAAAGGATTCGCGCATCTATTTGCTTAAAAATATTCATTAGCTATTTAAGATGCTTTGGCCTAGAACGGTCATGAGTACTGGCTAAACTTCTGATTTGGCTAACTGTAATTGACGAGGACGCTTATATCTACCACTACGACTACGAAAACCGGCTTGTCAGCATCGAAAAGTCCGACGGCGGAATCGGCTGCTGGCCTGTCGTCGAATACACCTACGATGCGCTTGGCCGTCGCATCTATGTGCAGAAGTACGACGACAGCTCAGCCCTGCCCGGCGTCCGCTATTACTACAACGACCGCTGGCAGGTACTCGACGACAAAAGCACCCCTCACACAATCACCCGCACCAGCCAAATCCCCGCCGCCACCGCGACCAGCCCGCCGACCAGCACCCGCCTGCTCACCCGCTCACCGAAAAACAGCACCCCCGCCAGTATCACCACCGGCAGATGCAGCATCACCACGCTCTTGACGTTCACCACCGCCCCGGCAATCTCCAGCGACCGCTGCACCGCGTACTGCTGCGCATAAAACGCAACCAGCACCGCACCCGCATACATCCCCACCGCCGCCGCGTTCTTACGTCCCATCCCGCGAACACGCACCCTCGCACGCACCGTCTCCCCCGCCATGATCCCCGCACTAACCAGGTTCCAGCAGGCCGAATACGCCAGCGCCCCGTCCGCCACCTGCGAGATCGCCACCCGATCCAGTATCGTGCACACCCCAAAAATCCCCGCCGCGATCACCGAATACACCGCGAACACCATCCGCCGATCACCCGCCGCCCGCTTGTCCGCATAACTCGCCCAAAGCGTATACGCGATCGCCGCCATGCTCACCCCGATCAGCACCACCGCATCCCAGCCGGGCAGCTCATGATATATCACCACCAGCGCCCCCATCGCGAACACCGGCACCGCCGCCTGCACAGGCATCACCACCGCCAAGGGCCCCTTCTTCACCGCCTCCGTCAACAGCACACTCGCAACCGCCGTAAACACCGCCGTCACCGCTATCGTCCCCCAGAACCCCGCATCCGTCGGCACACCCCCGAACCGCCACACCAGCACAGGCATCAAAACCGCCGCCGACACAACCCGCCCGCTAAGCACCACCAGCCGCGAGTCCACGTCCTGACAGAACCGCTTGACCACCAGCACCTTCGCAACGTTCCCCACCATCGCAACCAGACTGAACAAAACCCAAACCGGCATATAACCAAAAACTCCAAAAAGCAAAACTGATCACACATACAACACAAACATCCAACCCGGTCATTGCTAACAGCCTAAGCCCTTACAAAATAAAACGCAAATCTTAGCGGTTGTCATCCCGGACCCCGATCCGGGATCCAGCATAAAAAAGCCGTCGCGAAGCGACTCCATATTTTTGTCTGTCCTTCCCCTGTTCCCCTCTTCGTCCTCCTTCCTGTTGAACCAAACGCCCTCTTTGTCATCCGCCGCAGGCGGACCCAGCATAAAAAAGCCATCGCGAAGCGACTCCATATTCTTCTTACCCCTATACCTTCTTCGTGCTCCTTCGTGCCCTTCGTGGTGAATAAAAAACGCAAGCATCACCGCCTACGCCCACCGCCCTTCCGCGACGACCTCCGCCGGCCCGCCGCGCCTCCTCCTCCTCGCCGTCCACGCGAACGCTTGTCCATCTCCACCTGCACGCCCTCGATCTTCGCCAGCAGATCCCCCCGCTTCTTCGACCGCAGATAGTTCGCCAGCACCCGCCAGTTCCGCCGCTGATAATACTGCAGCATCGCAAGCTGAAGCTGCTTATCCCGCTTACCCTTCGCAACAAATATCCGCCTGCCCTTCTCATCCTGCCCGCTCACATACATCGCCGTCGACAGCGCCAACGGCACCGGCACAAAATCCTGCACCTGTCTCGGTCGCCAGTTCCGACCCACCAGATACTCCGTCAGCTCCAACTGCTCCCTCGGCCCGCACCCCGGATGCGAAGCGATAAAGTAAGGCACAAGAAACTGCTTCTTGCCCGCCTTCTCGCTCGCCTCGTAAAACATCTTCTCGAACCGCTCGAACGCCTCAAAACCCGGCTTACCCATCCGCCGCAAAACGTCCTTATCGTAATGCTCCGGCGCAACCTTCAACTGCCCGCCCGTAAACTCCCCAGCCAGCAGCTCCATATACTCCCTGCTCTCCACCGCAAGATCATGCCTCACCCCGCTCGCCACGAACACGTTCACCTTCCGTTTCTGCCTCCTCTGCCAATCCTTCACCCGCTTCATCAACTCGATCAACGGCCCATAGTCCAGCCGCAGATTCTTACACCTGCTCGGCATCACGCAGCTCTGCCGCGAACACCTCCCCGCCTTCGCGCAACGCATCCCGTACATATTCGCGCTCGGCCCGCCCATATCCTGTATCGTCCCGCGAAAATCCGGATGCCCCAAAAACGACTCCGCCTCCGCGATCACCGACTCCACCGACCGCGACGCGATCTCCTTACCCTGGTGAAAATATATCGAGCAGAACGAACACCCGCCAAAGCACCCGCGATGAGTCGTGATCGAAAACTGCACCGGCTCCAGCGCAGGCACTCCCCCCGCCGCCTCGTACTTGTCATGGTACCGCCTACTGTACGCCAGCGAATAAAGTTCGTCCATCTCCTCCGTTGTCAAAGGCTCCGCCGGCGGATTCACAACCACCGTCTCCGGCCCCTGGTCCTGCACCACGCACTTCCCCCCCGGATACGCCTGCCGCTGATACATCTGCTGCGCCTTCATGAACAGCGACCGATCCGCCTCCTGCTCCTCACGGCCCGGCAGCCGTACCGCATCCTCCGGCACCTTCACATCCCGCACCACCCGGTACGCCGTCCCCGCAATATCCGTCAGATCATCCACCGTCTCCCCCGCATCCAGTCGCCGCGCGATCTCCAGAATCTGCCTCTCCCCCATCCCGTGCACCAGAATATCCGCCTTCGCATCGATCAGCACCGACCGCTTTATCTTATCCTCCACATAATCGTAATGCACCAGCCGCCGCAGACTCGCCTCCAGCCCCCCTATCACGATCGGCACACCCTTATGCGCCTCCCGCGCCCTCGCCGCATACGTCAGCAGCCCCCTCTTGGGCCGCAACCCCGTCTTACCGCCCGGGCTGTAAACATCCTCCCGCCGCTTACCGCCCATAGAAGCGTAATCATTCAACCGCGAGTCTATGCATCCCGAGGTAATCCCCCAGAACAATCTTGGACGCCCCAAAACCTGAAAATCTTCCGCCCCCCTCCAGTCCGGCTGAGCGATCACCCCAACACGATACCCCTTATGCTCCAGCCACCGCCCGATCAACGCAACCCCGAACGACGGATGATCCACGTAAGCATCGCCCGTTACAAGGATTACGTCACATTCATCCCACCCCCGCCGCCGCATCTCTTCGCGATTCGTAGGCAGCATTTCCACACCGTTATTCCGTTTTCGTCCATTCTTAACCATCCCATTATCATACCACACCCGCTCGCCCCTGTTCAAACACATACCCTCAGATTACTACTCAGACCAGAATTTACTTTTTCACCATTGCACACCCACCCCTCACCACGCATCATGTACCTTAAATGTACCCGAAAACAAAATTCTAACAATATCCTTACTTTTCGCCGCCTTTTAGATAAAATAATTATTCATGACAACTTTTCCGAACATTCACAGGATAACGACCATGAACACATCAAAACTGACCGTCCGAATTATCGTCTCGATCGCAGCCGTATTTCTGACCACTCTAACCACCGGCTGCTCCCTCACCAACGAACCCCGACCCCGCCTGGGCAGCTACGCCACCGATACCATAGGCACCAACTTCCTCGACATGAAAAGTCTTGGCAATCACTCACACGGCATATTCCTGGGCGAAGGCAACGGCATCGCTTACACCTGCCGCGGCGGACACATCGACATCGCACATCTCCGCATCTCCGCCGAATACACAAAATACCTCCACGACAAAGTACAAAGCTGCCTCACCGACGGCGACGACAGCTTCACCTTCACAATGAACGTAGAGCCCACCAGATACTACGTCAAACTCGACTACCCTCCCAACTGGGACGATCTCTCCGCCGAACGCAAAAAACAGATCACCGACCAGATCGCACTCGACCTCGGCCAGTACCTGACCTTCACAATGGTCACCTGGCACGAAGTATTAACTTGGTTCAACTTCAAGGGCATGGGCGTTCTGCCCGAGTTCCCCTCCGCATTCTCGTGGGAAGACTCATACTCAAACCTGCTCGGAACCCGCATCAGCGCCGCTGCCATCAAAGCCGATGAGAGCCATTTCGACAAGGCCGTAACCCTTGAACTCGAAAAAGAAATGGAGCACCTCGGCATCAAGTCCCGCAAATTCGCACGCCAGGCCGCAGCAAAAATGCGCGGCGAATGGTACGTCGGCGCGGTACTCGTCGACATGCGGGAACGCAACATGGACATCGGCCTCGACGACGGCTACGTCACACCCACCCTCGTCCCCGGCGTATGCGAAAATGCCCAACCCCTCTCCTACCCCGCCCCTACACTCGACAGCCTCACCCGCAACGGCTTCGCCATCGACCTCGAGGTCCAGTCAAACATCATGGAAATGGGCCGCATCCTCAAAGTCGTCAAACAAAACCCCGAAACCGGCCGAATAGACCTGATAACCCAGCTCCCAGTCATGATGCGCCACATCGAACAGGAAGCCATCTCCAGAGGCTACAACACCAGGCCGTCAAACGGATCAACAAACTCCAACCCAGAGCGATCGACTGCAGCCGACACCACAAAAACCAGCCCAACGACCATCCAGTAAGAAGACAACCCAGCCGAATTTTCGGCAAGCACACTGACCGCACCCGATCTGCACCCGCTCCCCGCCTCCACCGCAGGCATACCACCAAAGTCATACTCAACTAGAAGAAGTTTCAAGACTGCTTTTAACCATACACCCGCCATTTTAGCCTCTCATCTGCAATAGGATCCCGTTCTCCTCAGAAATCCACCTCCCTGAACAATTTCTCCCGAACCAGCTCTTCGCCCCACCCGTAAAACACCCCAACTGGAAACGGTACTCCAAAGAGCACTAATTAACGCTAAACCTGCATCGACACTTCTCCCGACCATAGTGCGCGCCCGCAGTACGTTGAATTACGTCATTTTCGCAATAAACAAGTGTTTTACAGGACAAATGTATGAACAGATCAAGTCGCAAAACCCTCGTCGTACCAACAATACTCACGATCCTCAGCATCGCCCTCCTCGCCTCGGGCTGCTCACTCACAGGCAAACCGCGCCCACGCTACGGCAACGTCGCAGCAGACGTCGCAGGCACAAAGTTCATCGAGCTCGACGACCTCGGCAGCCACTCACGAGCCCTGCCGTTCGGCGAGCACAACGGGATACTCTACACCGCACGAGGCGGCCACATCGATACAGCACACCTCCGCATCGCGGTTGATCACACACGCTGGCTCCACGACGAGATCCACGACCACCTCACCGACGGCGACACCCGCTTCAAATTCAAAATGAACGTCGAACCGACCCGCCACTACGTAAACCTCGAATACCCCGAAAACTGGGACACCCTCTCACCCGCCGAAAAAGAACGCATCATCGACGAGATATCCCTCGACTTCAGCCAGTACATGGCCTACAACATGGTCAACTGGCACGAGGTCCTCACATGGTTCAAGTTCAAGAGCCTCGTATTCTTCTCCGAGTTCCAGTCCGCCTTCTCATGGGAAGACACCTACTCGAACCTCCTCGGCACACGCATCGGCGCGATCGCGCTCCAGGACAAAACACGCTCCTTCGACGACGCAGTCACCTACGCACTCAACCGCGAACTGCAATTCCTCGACGTCCAGTCCAGCAAAGTCGCCCACGATGCCTCCGAAAGCGTCAAAAACAAATGGTACAAGGGCTACCTGGCCTGCGACACCATCCGCCGCAACATGGACATCGGCGTCGATGACGGCTACGTATCACCCGCACTCGTCCCAGGCGTATGCGGCGACCCCGAACCCGTATCCTACCCGGCCCCGACCATCGACTCACTTGTCGCCAACGGCTTCAAAGTCGACATCGAGATCAAAACCAACTGGCTCGGCTGGAACAAGATCGCAAGACTGGTCTACGACGACCCCGCAGGCAAACCCATCAAACCCCTGCTCCACTGGCCCACCATCCTGCAGTACATCCACAACGACGCCATCGCACAGGGCTGCCTCGCAACCCCGACAAACCGCATCCACGCAGCAGCAGACGAACCCCGGGCCCCCACAACATTCAAGGCCTCAAAAATTGAACTGAACTAAACAAAAACAGAATAACCAACACCAACACAACCACCAAACAAAACCGGCCGGCGAGCCCCAAAGCTCCCCGGCCGGTTCTTATTCACATAGTGAGCTAGTTACTGCATTTCCTTGGCCCTGCAGGCCTCTTCGCATCCCCGCTTTCTTCTTCCCGCTCAAGTACGACTTCCACATCCGTTTTCAAACCGGGCTGCAATGAGACGTTTTGAAAAGTAACCGGCTGGAATTCTTGAACTTGCAATTCTACCGCAGCGGCATCATCAACAGTTAAATGATCAAACTCTGCCGTAATTATATTTATCCAAGTGCGACCCTTTCCACTCATACCCGGATAAAACACCTTGCCAGAGTTATTTCGCGCTATCACACGCACCTCCTCATTCTCGATCCTGTGAGCGACGTGTGCGATCACTTTCCTGTTCTCACCCACACTCACGTCTAATGTAGCACGACTTGTAATCACCCCTCGCTTGTGGACTGGCGACTTGACCTTGGCGTGCCACTCCCACCCTGATTCATCTCCCAACAGAAAGGTCAGGTTTACCGGATCATCCCCGCCAGCAACAGGAACAAGACTATACATTGCGTCTTCAAAGCCATTGACGACCCCCTCAGCTCTGCCCTCAATGACATGGGGTCCTGAAAAACCGGCCGTCCGACCGGAAGTATCGATCTTGCAAGTAGTACCATTGTCAGGTTCAATGCGAAACACGACCTCATAAAACGGCACGTCATTATACCTATCGCTGTCATTAAGTTTCTCATGGGGAGCAAACCCAAGCAGCGTCCCATCCGGCCGCCACCACTTCTTGCCTTCACTAGGATGTTCGCACAAAGCGATCAGCTCAAATCGCACACCATTCGGCAACTTCGCAACTGCCCCTCCCTGGCCAGCATCAATATTAGAAACAGAGATAACTTCATTATTCTCCATATCTCGCGTTCCCTCACTCGACACCCCCTTCTCATCTCCTTCGATATGGGTATCCCCACTTTTGGGCATCAAGCCCAATCCATTCGCTGAAAACACTAGGTATACCACAACAAGAACGATACAAATCACTGATGCTTGGATTGCTCTCTTCATAACTCCACCTTTCTGGTATCTTTCAGCTTCACTCTTTCTAGGACGGATGCTTTCTCATTCAGTTCATCTAAATACAAGACACATATCAATCACATAAGTTACAGCAATTCTACCAAATTTTGATATTTCCTCTGAATTGCACCCAATCACCGCACCCACCAGCCGCACAATTTCACAGTCCGCCGAGAATGGACTCAGCGGATAGTACGTCGGAGGCGCGGCTGAAGAAGCTGTTTCGAAACTGCTTTTGTCTTCTCGGCGTGCAATTTTTTTGTCTCGGCAAGGCGTGTGAAACCGGCCATAGCTATTCTATGGGTGGTTTTGCACAACAAAGCCAAACGGAAAAAGGGCCGCCGAAAGGCAAATCTGAGTTTTGAAACAGTTTCTGGAATTCTGCGGCGGCCCAACACTTACGCACTACCATAAACCTGTAAACTCTATTCGCCCCCCAAAAACAAACGTGTAGGTTAGCAGAAACAGAGGCCCGGAAAGAAAAATAGTAATTGTAATAATAAACAAGGTTCTGCATTTCTTCTTGGGTCAAATAAAAAGGGTCAGACACCTTTATATTGCTCTTAAATGCTTTTTTAACAATGGTTTACATCCTGGTGTCATGTTTGTGCCCGCTCTGCAGCACCATGGTTGAAGCCCACCCGCACCCCACAAACTGTCAAGCCCAAACGAAAGATCATCAGAAAACATCAGCCAACCAAATCAACGTCCCAACAACCCCGACCATTTCCCGAACCCACCAGCCGCATAATTTCACAGTCCGCCGAGAATGGACCCAGGGGAAAGTACGTCGGAGGCGCGGCTGTTAAATTTTGCGGCGGCTCCATGCCCGCACATCCAAACGCCACAAAATCGAACGGAATGCAGTGTGGGTTAGGCGGTGGTGGATGCGAATTTCACCCCCGCACACAACGTAGCAAATACACCTAGCAGACAAAATAAATCACCTGTTAAACGGTAAGACAAAAACCGCGATGATAATGATTATCACTATCGCCCAGTTCAGGATACCCCTGCCAGCCTATCCTTGGAACACCGCTAACTGTCAAGCATAAGCAAAAGGATTATCACAAGACTTTATCTAATGAAACTAACGGACCAACACCCCCGATCATCTACCATTCCACCCAAAACAACCGCACAACATCCCCCCCCAACAGCGCATAAGGAAAGGGCCGACAAGCGTTATGCTCATCGGCCCTTATAAACCTGGCGATCACCTACTTTCACCCATAAGGACTATCATCGGCCGGGCGGGCTTAGCTTCTGAGTTCGGAATGGGATCAGGCGTTTCCCCGTCCGTATGGTCACCAGGAAACTTGTAACACCGACCCGAAGGCCGGGATGTATTCAAATATAAAGAAAAATAGTGAATGCGATTGGATGAGCTGTAAATCAACTCTCACAAAAATTGCGTACCATCAACCAATGATTGATATGGTCAAGTGCTTGACCGTTAGTACCGGTTAGCTTAACGTATTTCGACGCTTACACACCCGGCCTATCAACCAGATCGTCTATCTGGGGTCTTCAGGACCGAAGTCCATGGAATCCTTATCTTAGGGTGGGCTTCCCGCTTAGATGCTTTCAGCGGTTATCCTTTCCCGACTTAGCTACTCGGCGGTGCACTTAGCAGCACAACCGATACACCAGAGGTCAGTGCTTCCCAATCCTCTCGTACTAAGGAAACATCCCCTCAAGATTCCTGCGCCCACGGCAGATAGGGACCGACCTGACTCACGTCGGTCTGAACCCAGCTCGCGTACCACTTTAATCGGCGAACAGCCGAACCCTTGGGACCTCCTACAGCCCCAGGATGTGATGAGCCGACATCGAGGTGCCAAACCGCCTCGCCGCTATGAACGCTCGGAGGCGATAAGCCTGTTATCCCCGGAGTACCTTTTATCTGATGAGCGATGGCCCTTCCACTCGGGACCACCGGATCACTAAGTCCTACTTTCGTATCTGCTTGACCGATAAGTCTCACAGTTAAGCACCCTTATGCCTTTGCACTCTTTGCATGATTGCCAACCATGCTGAGGGTACCTTTGAACTCCTCCGTTACCTTTTGGGAGGAGACCGCCCCAGTCAAACTGCCCACCTAGCACTGTCCCATACCCTGATTCAAGGGTTACAGTTAGGTGACTAACACACCAAGGGTGGTATTTCAAGGATGGCTCCCTGACGTCCGAAAACGCCAGTTCACAGCCTCCCACCTATCCTACGCATGATGAGCCAGGCATCAATACCAGGCTACAGTAAAGGTTCACGGGGTCTTTCCGTCTTGCCGCGGGTATGTGGCATCTTCACCACAATTGCAATTTCACCGAGTCCGTCCTTGAGACAGTGCTCCAGTCGTTACGCCGTTCATGCACGTCGGAACTTACCCGACAAGGAACTTCGCTACCTTAGGACCGTCATAGTTACGGCCGCCGTTTACCGGGGCTTCAGTTAGGAGCTTCGCACCGAAGTGCTAACCCATCCCCTTAACCTTCCGGCACCGAGCAGGCGTCATTCTCTATACATCCACTTTTCGTGTTAGCAGAGAACTGTGTTTTTGGTAAACAGTCGCCGGAGCCACTTCACTGCGCCCTCAGCAGCCATCTATAGAATAAATGGCTCTGGAGGGACCCCTTATCGCGAACTTACGGGGTCAATTTGCCGAGTTCCTTAAGGACGGTTCTCTCGAGCGCCTTAGGATATTCTCCTCGCCTACCTGTGTCAGTTTTAGTACGGTCACGCTGAATTCAACCTACAGCAGCTATTTCTCGGCACTTCTGCTGGCGACTTCGGCATCATAATTGGCCTCGACCTTGCGGAACCCGCACGACTAGTCACGGGATCACCTTGAGAAATGCGTCACTACTTTCGTCCAACAACGTGGTGCAGGAATATTAACCTGCTGTCCATCGTCTACACCTTTCGGTCTCGACTAAGGGACCGACTAACCCTGGGCGGATTTCCCTTCCCCAGGAAACCTTAGGCTTTCGGCGAACAGGATTCTCACCTGTTTTATCGTTACTCATGCCGGCATAATCACTAGCTGACGCTCCACGGCTCGTTTCCGTACCGCTTCTACGCTGACAGCTACGCTCTCCTACCACATCCGGTAAAACCGGATATCCGCAGTTTCGGTTTTATGCTTATTCCCGTTCATTATAGGCACCAAATTGCTCGATCGGTAAGCTATTACGCACTTTTTAAATGGTGGCTGCTTCTAAGCCAACATCCCGATTGTCACAGCAATTTGACTTCCTTAGTAACTCAGCATAAATTTGGGACCTTAACTGGCGATCTGGGTTGTTTCCCTCTTGACCGCGAATGTTATCACCCGCGGTCTGACTCCCAGGATAGTCTTTACGGTATTCGGAGTTTGGTAAGGGTAGGTAGGCTGGTGGCCCCCTATCCCCAATCAGTAGCTCTACCCCCGTAAAGTAGTAACCTGAGGCTAGCCCTAAAGCTATTTCGGAGAGAACGAGATATCTCCAGGTTTGATTAGACTTTTACTCCTCCCCACAGCTCATCCCCTAACTTTTCAACGTTAGTGGGTTCGGTCTTCCAGGGATTATTACATCCCCTTCATCCTGGCCATGGGTTGATCACCTGGTTTCGCGTCTACCACCTGCGACTTAATCGCCCTATTTAGACTCGCTTTCGCTACGGCTCCGCATCTTAAATGCTTAACCTTGCCACAAACGGTAACTCGCCGGCTCATTATGCGAAAGGCACGCAGTCACCCATTGTCGGTCCGAAGACCGACCATAGAGCTCCTACAGCTTGTAAGTGCATGGTTTCAGGTACTTTTAACTCCCCTAATAGGGGTGCTTTTCATCGTTCGGTCGCCCTACTTTTCACTATCGGTTGCCGAGTAGTACTTAGCCTTGGAGGGTGGTCCCCCCAGTTTCACACAGGGTTTCACGAGTCCCGTGCTACTCTGGAACACTGATAATAACGGAGGGCAAACACTTTCGTGTACAGGACTTTCACCTTCTGTGGTCGGACTTTCCAGACCGTTCTACTGGTGTTGCCTTTGTAACTCCTTATCAGTGCCCACAACCCCGAAGAGCAAGCTCTCCGGTTTGGGCTGTTTCGCTTTCGCTCGCCGCTACTAACGAAGTCTCGGTTGATTTTCTTTCCTGCAGGTACTTAGATGTTTCAGTTCCCTGCGTTAGCCTCACATGGCCTATGCATTCAGCCATGGATGACAAGATCAGGTTGCCCTGTCCTGCCGGGTAATCCCATTCAGAAATCTCGGGGTTAACGGTTGCTTGACACCTAACCCGAGCTTATCGCAGCCAGCCACGTCCTTCATCGCCTCTCGGCACCTAGACATCCCCCATGCACCCTTAGTAACTTGACCATATCAATCATGGATTGATTGGTTCGCCATTTTTTTCATCACACTTGCGTGTGACGGAGAATTGATTCACTAATGAGCGCTCATCCCAGAATCTAATTAAAGACTCTGTTTGAGTTTAATTGCAGTTGTTGCGTTACAGACTGGGGAGTCTGCAACTCAACCACAACTCGCATTCACTATTAACTTTTCAAAGAACTAACCTATATATTATAGTTGCTCGTCTCATCTCGGGTTCATCCCGAAAAAATTCCAGCAACCGAAATATCATGGAGACGATCGGGCTCGAACCGACAACCTCCGCCTTGCAAGGGCGGCGCTCTCCCAGTTGAGCTACGTCCCCGGACCTGCTGTCCACCGGCGATCCAGCTTTATTCAGCCGGTCTTGAAATGGGCCCGGGAAGACTTGAACTTCCGACCTCACGCTTATCAGGCGTGCGCTCTAGCCAGCTGAGCTACGAGCCCGACTTGTTTGACCAAAACCGGTAGGTAGCCAACCCGACTCGCAGTCGGCTGTTCGGCTTAATCGCCTTTATATACTTTAGAAAAGAGCATTAAAAAATGCCGCTGTCATCTGTCTTCAGCGACATCTGCTGAGCGAAGAATGTTATCGCCTCAGCCAGAGACAGTCAAGAACAAAAAAACGTTTTTCAAAAGTTTTTTGAAGCCGTCCCGACATCAATCTCTCGGGCCTCTTTTGTTCTTGTCCTCGCCTTTGGTGTTCCCATTGACGAGGTGTCGTAGTATATTCAGAATTGATTTGAGGTCAACGCTTTTTCCCACGATTTTTAACATTTTTTTAGACCGACCCTAAGCCTCTGCAATCAAAGCACTTACGAGCCCCGCACCTGGGCCGATATCACGCCGTCATCCTGACGACTTCCGGAGTCCGAAGCACCCAATTCACTCAAAATCGCAATCTCCCCCAACCCCTCATGCCCCGTTTGCAGCATCTTCCCGCGGTTTCAGCCCTGTTTTCCGTGTCTAACTGTTCAATTGACAGCCGGCACAACCTGCCTTAATATACCTGCCACAACCTGAACGGCCCTGACATGGTGACCGGGCCGGAAAAGCCATTACCCCCTGCTAACCTGTACAAGGAGAGTATCCATGATAGACAATGCATTCAAGCTCGACGTCGCTAAACTGATGGTCGCCGCCGCCTGGGCAGACGGCCAGCTCCAGAATTCCGAGATCAACGTCCTAAAGAGCCTAATGTGGGAACTGGGTGAACTCAACGCAGAAGACTGGGCCGAGATCGAGATATACATGGATTCCCCCGTCAGCGATGAAGAAAGGCAGGCACTCGAAAATAGGGTCTACAATAAGATCAGCAGCTCCGAAGAAAAGGAATTCGTCGAATACATGCTCAGCAAGCTCCTCACCTCCGACGGCATCGTAGGCACAGAAGAAAAAGCTTTCCTGCAGGATACAAAGGCCCTCATCGACGGAGCATCCACGGGCCTCACCGGCAAACTCAGCAAACTCATGCGAAGCGTAATAGGCAACAACAAAAACACCACCCCAGACACCGCCCGCGAAACCGACATCGAAGACTTCCTCCGCAACAAGATTTTCTACTCGCTCAAACAGAACGGCATCGATACCAACCTCTCGGAAGACCAGGCACGCAAGCTCAGCTTCGCAGCAGGCCTCCTCGGCCTCGTCGCAAACGTCGACAAAGACATCTGCACAAACGAACGCAAAGCAGCCGTCCACATCCTCCAGAATAATTGGGACCTCGACCCCCAAACCGCCCAAGCCATCGTAGACGTCGCCAGCGACGAAACAACCCAGGGCCTCGACAAATACAGACTCACCGACGGCTTCTACCAGAACACCACACGCGAACAAAGACAGCGATTCATGGTCTGCCTCTTCAAAATAGCCGCTGCATCAGGCCAGGCAAGCCACGAAGAGATCGAAGAAATACGTGACATCGCCGTAGGCCTCAAACTAAGCCACCAGGACTTCATCGCCGCAAAAGTAACCCTGACCGACAAACAGCTCGGCCTCTAAAACGTCCTCAGCACATATAACATTAGCACTTAAACGTTAAAGGGCGGTCGCCGGGATCTAACCGGAACCGCCCTCTTGTCATCCACCTGAATGATCATGCACCTGCCGAAAGCACCCCTCAATCCAACTGCTTCGCGATATGCCCCAATATCTCCTCGCGAGCCTGCTCCAACGGCATATCCAGCGTCGCCCCCGCAGCCACAGTATGCCCTCCCCCGCCGTACAACTGAGCGATCTCACGCACATTCACATTCGTCTTCGACCGCAACGATATCTTAAACTTCCCGTTGCCCAGCTCCACAAATATCACCGCCACCTGCACCGTCGACACCCGCTGACACTCATCGATCAGATCCTCCGTATCGCTCATCGACGCCCCCGCCGCCCTAAAATCCTCCTGCAGCAGATACTGCACCGCAACCCGCTTATCAAACTCCAGCGTCAGATTGTTCAGCATCCGCGTCAGCAGCGCCATCCGCGCCGGCGAAAAGTTCTGATATATCTGCTCATGCACCGCCGCCGGATCCACCCCCCTCTCGATCAGCTCCGCCGCATACCGATACACCCTAGCATCCGCATTCCTAAACCGAAACCACCCCGTATCCGTCGCGATCGCCACGAACAGATCCCGCGCCGTCTTTCCACCAAGCTCCCACCCAGCACGCTTGAACAGATCATACACGATCTCCCCCGCCGCACTCGCCGTAGTATCGATAACCTCCACATCCCCCAGATTATCGCTCGTCACATGATGATCTATCACCAGAACAGGCACATCACTCGCCCGCAGCCACTCATCAAACTTCGCCAACTGCACATAACTGTTCGTATCAACGATCACCACCAGATCATACCCCGCCCCGCTGAGCTCCTCCGTCGTAATATCCTCGCCGATCACCGCCGGCTCCGACTCAAACAAAAACCGATACCACTCCGGGATCGCCGACAAAAACATCGGCTGAGCCTTCTTACCAAGCTGCTCCAGCGCCGTACAAATAGCCAGCACACACCCGCACGCATCCCCGTCCGGACGCGTGTGCGACGTAACCAGCACATTGTTCGACTTGTCTATCAGTTCGACGGCATTGACAAAATCCTGTTGCGTGGCCATTCCAGTTCCTCATCGTAACTAAAGTTTCTTCACTTAGGACCGAGCAGCCATACAAAACCGCATCAGCCGCACGTCACATAATTTTACCGCGAGTATAATACCACCCGCACATATTTCAACAAAAGACTTACCCCAGCCATCAACCTGCAACGCTCTCCAGCATCAACATCAGCATAAAACCCGCAACCAGCCCCATCGTCGCAGGCCGCGCACTGCCCCCCGCATACGTTTCAGGCACTATCTCTTCGAACACAACATACAGCATCGCCCCCGCAGCAAACGCCAGCCCCGCTGGAAGCAGCCAGGGCACAAACGACACCACCGAAACGCTGACCAGCCCCCCAACACCCGCCGCACCCCCCGCGCACAATACTATCCCGATCGCACGCCCCCTCTTACACTCCTCGCCAACAAGAACAAACACAATAGGCAGCCCCTCCGCTATATTCGCCGCCCCTATCCCTATCGCGATCGGCCAACCCGCCTCCAAAGCTCCCTGCCGCCCGAACGCAGCACCAACCGCCACTCCCGCCGACAAACTGCGAATCACAGCTCCAGCAGCCGCCAGAAAAACAGTTCGCCCCGCCACCAGCACTTCACGCCCGCCAAAATGCATATGCGCCACCGCCCTCTCTGCAAACATCACCAACGCCGCCCCCGCAGCAATGCCCGCGATCACCGGTCGAATTCCCCCCAGATCGACCGCCGGCACCGTAAGGCCAAAGCAAACAGCCGCAAGCATGACCCCCGCACCGAACCCACGCAATGTATCCAGAGTCCGATCACTCGGCCGGCGAACAACATACACAAAAGCTCCGCCCACGCCCATCGCACAGCCCGCGATCAGCGACACCAAAGTACCTGCTAAGACAGTATCCATCAAAACACCTTATTCGCTCAACATAAACATATCTGGCCCATCAATTCTAAGACACCACCTCCGAAATACAATGCACTAAATTCTTCATTCATCGCCCCCCCCATTCGGCAAGAATAAGCCCATGCGAATGAAGGATGCATAAAAAAAACGACAATTTACCGCCCTCACAAACTAAAAATTCCTTTCTCTAAGTACATGCGACACATACCCTTATGCGAAAAACCCCGATAAGCATTTCCTCCATTAGTAGCTTTTATCTTTGGGCATCCGTCCTGTTTTTGCTATCATGCAAAAGTAAAGGCTTGAAGTCAGCTCAATGCTAGGCCGTTAATTCGGTTCTGGGGGAGAGTGATGGAGTTGCTGACTTTGCAAGTGATGGAATAACCTTTTGTTGAGTGGTAATGGTATCTATCAAGCCAAAAACCTGCACTATCCAAGACCCGCAACGGGACACACACATTCCACACCTGATTCTCAAGCTCAGTACTTTCCTGCTTACGGAAAAGTGCGATCTGTTATTTCCTGGCTTTGGAGAGGGCTATTAGTGCGCTTTTGCCCCGCGTGGTGAAGCGTGCAGTATAAAACAGGCCCATTTACGGGTCTTGGGTGATAGAAACAAATGAAGAACCTGGACTTCCTTGGCACTGGCCAAAGGCAAAGTGCTGCAGGAGCCGGAAGTGATGAATTCGGAGAGGAATGGGTGAGGAGACTTTTTGGAGAAGGATGAGGTGAGGAGTTCCTTTGGGAGCCGGCCCTTAACAGGGGTCGGCCTTTTTTCTGCGCCAACCGAAATCAGCGCACCCCCAAGCCGCACAATTTCACAGTCCGCCGAGAATGGACCCTCCCAAAAGTTCGTCGGAGGCGCGGCTGTTAAATTTTGCGGCGGCCCAACTGGAGGACTGGCCCGCAAAACACAAACACCACAGAAATCATGATCTTCTAATGCCGCTTTGCTCAATTTTTGAGTTGTAAGCCGCTTATGATTGTATTAGGATGACTGACAACTGAAGTATTGCGGGCTAAGTAATCCGATCGGCAAGCCTAACGATCGGATCAGGCGGTTTTCGAAAGGTTTTCAAATGGCCGACATCAATATAGACAAAAAGAAGTGCAAGGGCTGTTGTCTTTGCGTTTCGTGCTGTCCTCGGGGCAACATCGAAATGAGTGACGAACCAAACGAAGCAGGCGCCTACTATGCCTGCATCATAGATGAAAAAGAGTGCACAGGATGTGCGATCTGCTGCCAGATGTGCCCGGACGTCGCTATCGAAATAGAGGAATAATGATGGCAGAAAAGATATTGCTCAAGGGAAATGAGGCAATGGTCGAGGCGGCCATAGAAGCCAAATGCCGCTTCTTCGCAGGATACCCCATAACACCCCAGAACGAGGTCCCCGAAACCATGGCCAGGCGCATGCCCCAGGTCGGCGGAACATTCATACAGGCCGAAAGCGAACTCGCCGCGATCAACATGATCTTCGGCGCATCCGCTGCCGGCGCACGATGCATGACAAGCTCCAGCTCCCCCGGCATCAGCCTCAAACTCGAAGGCATCAGCTATATCGCAGCCGCCGAACTGCCCTGCGTGATCGCCAACGTCCAGCGAGGCGGCCCCGGACTCGGCAACATACGCGCAGCCCAGGGCGACTATTTCCAGGCCGTCAAAGGCGGCGGTCACGGCGACTACCGTTTGATCGTACTCGCCCCCGCAGGCGTGCAGGAGCTCTATGACCTGACAATGAAGGCCTTCGACTGGGCGGACCTTTATCGCAACCCCGTCCTCATGCTCGGTGACGGCCTGCTCGGACAAACCGCCGAACCCGTGGTCAAAAAGAAGTACAGGCCCGCCTGCAAGCTTCCCAAAAAAGACTGGGCTCTGACCGGCTGCACGAACCGAAAGTCAAATGTGGTCAAAACCCTCATGCTTGGCAGCGTCGAGGCCCTCGCCGACCACAACAGGCACCTCGTCCAGAAATACAAAAAGATCGAAAGCGAACTCTCACTCGTCGAAGAATACATGACCGACGATGCCGAGCTGATCGTCTCCGGCTACGGCATGACCGCCAGGATCGCCAAAGGCGCCGTCAAAAACGCCCGCGCAAAAGGCCTCAAGGTCGGCCTAATCCGGCCAATTTCCGTTTGGCCCTTCCCCACAGACACCTTCAAACGTGCCGCCGAAAAAGCGGACAAGTTCCTGGTCGTCGAAATGAGCAACGGCCAGTTCGTCGAGGATGTCAAACTCGCCATCGAATGCAAAAAGCCCGTAGAGTTCATGGGTGTCGGAGGCGGCTGGTACCCCACACCCGAAAATGTCCTGGAAAAGATCGAAACAGTCCTGGGCGGCTAACTCCCCGCTTCGGTACATACTGGAAAAGGTTTGAGATGGAATTCAAAAAGACTAAGGTACTCAAGGACAACCCCACACACTACTGCCCTGGCTGCGGTCACGGCATCGTGCACCGCCTCGTCGCCGAATGCATAGACGAGCTGGGCATCCGTGAACGCACAATAGGAACCGCGCCTGTCGGATGTGCCGTGCTCCTCTACAACTACTTCGACTGCGACATCATCGAATGCTCACACGGACGAAGCCCCGCCACCGCCACCGGCATCAAACGCGTCCATCCCGACAAAATAGTCTTCACCTATCAGGGCGACGGCGACCTCGCTGCAATAGGCACAGCCGAAACGATCCACGCAGCCAACCGCGGCGAAAACATCACGGTCATCTTCGTCAACAACGCAATATATGGAATGACCGGCGGCCAGATGGCTCCCACCACAATGATCGGTCAAAAGTCCACCACAAGCCCACGCGGACGCGGTGAAAACCACGAGGGCCCGCCCATAAAGGTTTGCGAACTGCTCAGCAAACTCGACGGCGTGGAATATCTCGAACGCGTAGCCGTCAACAGCGCAAAAGATGTCCGCAGAGCCAAAAAAGCTATCCGAAAAGGCTTCACAAATCAACTGGGCGACAAGGGCTTTTCGCTCATCGAAGTTCTTTCCATGTGCCCAACCGACTGGAAGATCAAACCCGCCGAAGCGGTAAACTTCGTCGAAGAGGACATGAAAAAAGTCTTCCCGCTGGGCGTTTACAAAAACCGCAGCGGCGATTAGTTCAGCCATTGCTCTGAGGTAAACTATGCAAACCACAGAAACTAAAATTGCGATAGCGGGCTTCGGCGGACAGGGTATCGTCCTTGCAGGAAACATACTCGCCCGGGCCGCTGTACTCGAAAAAAAGAACGTCACCGGCATGGTCAGCTACGGCGTCGAAATGCGAGGCGGCACAGCCAACGCAACCATCGTAATCAGTGACGACGAAATAGCCAGCCCAGTAGTCGAACGCCCCGATGCAGCCATGCTCCTCAACCAGCCCTCCGTCGACAGGTTCGTCCCCGCAATAGAACCGGGCGGCGTAGCGATAATCAACGGCAGTCTCGCAAGCTGCAAACTCGACCGCGACGACCTCGACGTGTGCTGCTTGCCCGCCGGTGAACTCGCCCGCAGCCTCGGCAATATACGCGTAGCCAACATCACCGCGCTTGGCGCATTCGTTGCGATGACCGAAGTCGTCAAAATGTCCAACGTAGTACGTGCGATTGAGGACCTCTTCGGAAGCAAAAAACCTCAACTGCTCGCGATCAATGACAAGGCGCTGGAAGCCGGCGCAAAAGCTGCAGCCAAAAATAAAGCCTGATGCAAATGGAAGCAGACGAACACTACATCGAAGATGGCGGTAGACTCAGGCTTGAAGCATTCGAAAAGCCAAAAAGCAGAAAGATCGCACTGCGGATGCTCCCCCTGATCGACGTCATATTCCTGCTCCTGGCATTCTTCGTACTCACCGCAAACTTCCGCCTGCCAGAAGATTTCATGTCCATCAAGCTCCCGAAACGCGATGCCCGGATAGAAACCTATTCCGCGATCGAACCCCTCAACGTCCAGGTAACCAACCAATCCAACGGCTGCCGTGTAGTCATAGGCGGCAGAGCACAAGCCGACATAACAGCCGACGACATCGACACAGGCCTCGCCGAATTTGCAAATGCATTCAGATCCGTCGCCGACGCTCAGGGCAGATACGCCGGCGACCCCGTAGAAATACGCTGCGACGACGAAGTTACCTGGGAATACCTCGTCAAGATATATGACGTACTGGGCAGCATGGGAATGGACGACGTAACTTTCTGTATGAATGAAAGCTGGGGTAGAAGTTGATCAGAATATTTCTTTTTTTAATTCTGGGAACCTGTGCATCCGCATTAGCAGCAGGCACACTCTGCGACGGCGGCGACATCAGGCGGGCAAGAGAAACAGCCCATGAAACTTACGGCCAATTCCTCTCCGAAACCCTGACCCAGCGTATGGGCTGGTTCTGTCAGGGCGATAACCTTCAAAGCGACCCAAAAAGCAAACTCGCCGCCACCGCATCAGACACTGTAAGCAAACTCCACACTGTACTGCAAAAACAGCAAACCTACCGCGACCAGATAGAAAACTATGACGGCGAAGACTGGGACCGGCGATTCGGATCCAACGGCCTCTGGAGACGCCTCGTCGCCGACATAGCCTCAACCCGGCTCCTGATAGCAAGGTGCAATTTCTGGCAGGCCGTCAATGCCCAGGGCGAAAACCGCCGACAGTTGATCGAAAGCATCACACAAAAATGCGCCCCCCTCCGCGACGTCTTCACAGGCGGCGAAGCTCAAGTCATGAGCCTGCGTGCACAAAGCCTCAACGAAAACAACCGCAGAACCATCGAAGCGGCCCAGAGCATGCTCCGAGACGAACGCCTCCCCGCCCCCGTACGCATCGACGCCGCCGCCCTCCTCAACAGATGCACCGAACCGCCCAACCCGCAAACCATCGAAAAACTAGCCGACAAACTCCAGCAAGGCCCCAGCCGCGACAATTACGAACCCTGGCTAAAACTCGCCCTCGTCGGCTTGAAAGTCGGCAGCGATTCCATAATAAGCAACGTCCTCGAACGCTGGCCCGCCCTGCGAACCCACGCGGGAATGGTCCTGCTCGACGCCGCACCAAACCGAAAAATCGACAAAATGACCACGCTAGAAGCAAAGCTCATCGCAACCGAAACCCTGAGACGCGACCCTGCCGATTACACCGCCCTGCTCAAAAAGATCCGCAACACGGACCACCTCGCATCCGCCCCCGTCTGCTACGCATCTGCCAAAAGCCTGGCCGAAACTAACGCCTTCAAAGCCATAGAACTCTACATGCGGGCAGCCGACAAACAGCGTGACGAACAGGACAAGATGCTCACCCTCAGCGGAGCCGAAATTGCCGCCGAAGGAGCCCGCTGCGCCTACGGCCTGTACTACCAGGACAGCCACTACCTACGCATCGCCCGCGACACCATGGCATACTATTTCACCCTCGCAGGCGACACATACGACGAACAGCTAAGATACCTCTACGCCCTCCTCCTCAAAGAGAACGGCCGGACCGACCACGCAAAAACAATCTTCTCCGAACTGACCGATCAGGCCGAAACCTACGCCCCGCACGCCCAATTTGAGAACCTGCTGATAAAATATGACACCGCCGCCAACCCCGACAAAAAACGCAATATCCGCAAACAATTGCAAAACCTCCTGGACCAGCTCAACCCGAACACCCAGCCCCAACGCGACCTCCGCCTGCGAGCCCTCGCAACATACGGCAACTGGCTGCTCGAAACCGACAATGAAGACGCCCCAACCCGCATCCTCAACCTCATCGACCCCGAATCAGCAGCCCGGACCGAACACCTCTGCACAACCCGCACACGCGCCCTCCTCCGGGCCGACAAACACACCCACGCGGTCACCACGCTCCTGCAATTCGACAAACCCGACAGCGACTGGGCCGCAACCGGCATCCACGTCCTCACCGAAATCCTCAACGGCGGCGAAAACGTCCACGCTAGCGGCGCATACACCCTCACGCCCCCTCCCGCAAAATACCTCTCCCTCGCCGACAAATGCCTCCGCATACTCCCCACCCCCACAGCAAAACTCACCTGGGCCGAACTCACCATCCTCTCACAAACCACCGACACCCCTAACCGAACCGACCTCAACGAAATCCGCGAAATCCTCGAAGAACTAACCCAAACTGAATACAGCGAAAGTGTACCTTACCTCCGCTGCCGAGCAAGATTTTTCACCCTGCAAAACAAATTCACCCAGGCACGCCGCCTCTGGACCACCATCGCCGCACACAGAAAATCCGCCCAAAACTCAAACACCCCCTCCTGGCAGTGGTGGCGGGCAAAATACCACGAGCTGCAAAACTGGTCCCAAACCCCCAAAACCAACCCCGCCGACCTCAACCACGCCGTCGACGTCTTATTGAACTCCTTTTCCGAAATACCGGAACCATGGCCCGAAAAATTCGTATCGCTCAAGGAAACAGGAAAATAGAAAGCTTGATTATTTCCCGATATCAACCTACAATGAGCCCGAGTAACAAATGTTTATTAAAGGCTTGTTAATAACCGGAAGCAGTTGAGTAAGTGCTTCTGAGTATTTTAGGGGCGGAAAGAACAAAAGAATTTGCCCTGGACAAACAGCCAGGACGTGATTGGAGCAATATATGGCTAAGAAATCAGGAGACGGTAGAAAAGTTGAGGTCTGCAGCTTTTGCGGCAGGTCCAAAAAACAGGTCGACGCCTTCGTCGAAGGCCCCGGCGGCGTTTTCATATGCCCCGAGTGCATCGACCTCTGCTACAACATCGTAAGACAGGAACGACGCAGGCAAAAAGGCTCCTCGCTCGTAATGCAGGACGTGCCCAAGCCGCGCGAAATAAAAGAATTCCTCGACGAGTACGTAATCGGCCAGGACGAGGCCAAAAAGTGCCTCTCCGTCGCCGTACACAACCATTACAAACGCCTCATGCATGCCGACATGGAAGACCAGGAAGTCGAGATCGAAAAATCGAACATCCTTCTCATCGGCCCCACCGGCTCCGGTAAGACCCTGCTCGCAAAAACACTCGCAAAGATCCTCAACGTACCCTTCGCGATCTGCGACGCAACAACCGTCACCGAAGCCGGCTACGTCGGCGAGGATGTCGAAAACTTCCTCCTGCGCCTCCTCCAGAGCGCCGATTACGACGTAGAAGCCGCCCAGCGAGGCATCGTCTACATCGACGAGATCGACAAGGTCGGCAAAACCAACCAGAACGTCTCGATCACTCGCGACGTCTCCGGCGAAGGCGTACAGCAGGCTCTGCTCAAAATGCTCGAAGGCACCACCGCAAACATCCCGCCCCAGGGCGGCCGAAAACACCCCGAGCAGTCCTACATCCAGATGGACACATCCCAGATCCTCTTCATCTGCGGCGGCACGTTCGTCGGACTCGACAACATCGTCAAGCAGCGTCTCGGTAAACGCATGATCGGCTTCGGCAGCGAGCAAAAGCCCGTGAACGACGACGAACAGAACGAATACAGCCAGACCATCTCGAAAGTAACGGCCGAAGACGTCATTCAGTACGGCATGATACCCGAAATGGTCGGTCGTCTGCCCATCATCACAACCCTGAATTCGTTGGATGTAGATGCTCTGGTACAGATACTTACCGAGCCCAAGAACGCTCTGGTCAAGCAGTACAAAAAACTGTTCGAACTCGAAAACGCCGAACTCGAGTTCACCCATGACGCACTGCAACTGCTAGCAAAACGAGCTATCGAACGCGATACCGGCGCAAGAGCGCTCCGCGCCATCACCGAAGAACTGATGATCGAGCTGATGTACCATCTGCCCGAACAGCCCGAGAACGGCAAGTACGTCATCACCGAGGCCGTTATCGAAAAACGCGAGGATCTCTTCGAACAGAAGCAGCAGGCAAGAAAAGAATCAGCATAGATCTAAAGAGATCGAGCCCGATAAAGCAGAATAATTGAAAGGCTGTGCTATACTTAGCGCAGCCTTTTTTTAATACCCTTACGAGCAGCGGAAGCAGCAGTCAAATGTCCCCTCCCCTTCACCAACTCCCCAGCCGCATAATTTCACAGTCCGCCGAGAATGGACCCAGCGGAAAGTTCGTCGGAGGCGCGGCTGTTAAATTCTGCGGCGGCACAACTCAATACTCACCATTATTCCGCTGCGAACCTTTTTTCTTTCGTCACCGCAATATTGATCTTGCTCGCACTGCTCCGATTGATCGCCGCCAGCACATTCTGGCAGTACTTGTACGGAATATCCTTGTCGATACGCAGATCGACCAGCCTCTTATCCTCCGGCAGTTTCGCAAGCTGAGCATCGAGCTGATCCGTAAGACTCCCCAATAGCTCCCCCGACGCCGGCACGGATATACGCGCCGACCCCACCGCATAAACCACCTCACCATCTTCGAGCATCGCCGTCAAAGTCACCGTCTGAGGCGGATCCACCTGTGCATCCTGCGCAGTCTCGATATCATCCGGGATCTCAACCTCGAAATTCTCCGCCGATATAAAAGTGCACACGATCATAAAAAAAATGATCAGCAGAAACACGATGTCTATGATCGGCGTAAGATCACACTGAGACGCATCGGATTTTTTACGGCTAGTATAAAGCATACCAACTACGCTGAACCGGTTCGGTTAATGGGACAACGGCGAGGCGTCTGCTTCGCCCCCCGCGATACAGGCTTAGCGAACGGAATGTTATTCGCCCCCTTACCCTCCGCATCAGGAGCATGGGGCAGCGTTATCTGCGACAGCAGCGTCTCAACCTCGATCGCAGCCTCACTCACCAGCGCCTCGATCCGCGACCTGAAAACACCATGCATCGCCAGCGCCGGTATCGCAACCAGCAGCCCCCAGAAAGTCGTGATAAGAGCCGTCGAGATCGCCCCCGCCAGCTCGTCGGGCCTCGGCTGAGACGCCGAAATACCCAGAATGTTAAACGCCTTGATCATGCCGAAAACCGTCCCGAACAAACCCACCATCGGAGCCACGTTCCCGATTATATTGCACCATTCGACCTTGCGAAGTAACTGCAATGCCTGCTCATTCAACGCCTCCGACGCCAGATGGTTGATGTACTTCTTATCGGGATGCGTATTCTTCGATTTCGCGATGATCCGCATCAGCACCCGGCTGACCAGATCGGTATGACTCACCAGGACCCGGGCAAGCTGATCAGGCGATGCGTTCGCTGCCTTGCTTTCGATATCAGCTGCAATATGGTCCGGCAGCAGCTTCTTGCGTCTCAACGACAGTGACAGATCCGTGATCAGATAGATCGCAGCCATCGACATCGGGATCAGCACGAACCATACGATATACCCCCCCGCGACAATGAACTGAGCGAAAAGGCTCTTCTGACCGGCCCCATCTCCCCCGCCCCCCTGCTCAGCCGCAAACAGCGTAGCGGTAACACACGCTATGCAGATAACCAGCGTCAATAAAGCCCCAGGCCCACCGGGTCCGGCCTTACCGTTCTTTTTATGAAATGTCTTCATGGCGATAAAGTACCCTATGCAGTTTAATAAATCAAGCGGATCATTCCTCACCCAGATTCACAAAGTCGCCCTGCGTCAGACGAGCCAGAGAACGCAGCACCTCTTCATCCGCCGGCTCGACCCAGAAGCCGATAGTACTGATCCGCACACGCGGCGCAAGCAGTCGAACCTTTTCAAGTATGTCCCTAGTGAACGTCGAAACAACGTCAGGATCAGGCGAGGCAAAATCAAAACCGTCGGTCAGAAAATATATCTGCTGGGCTGGATTGCCCGAATGATCACGGATCAGCATGGCCCTGCGAAGCGCCCTCTCGGCATTCGTAGCACCGCCCGGCCGTATGGACCTCACGAAATCGATCGCCTCAGCCTTAGCTGACCTGCTCGCCCGTTTGAAGCGTCCATCACCGCTCTCGATAAGCTCATCGCCATGAAAAAAGATGACATAGAAATACTGGTCCGGCTTCAGCGAATTGATCGAAGCTGCCAACTGATCCCGCACACGCGAGAAAAAACCAAGCATCGAACCCGAACAGTCCACCACATAACATATCTTTCGCTGAGATGTCCGGCTGCCGAAAAACTCCGTCCGCGGTTGCGCGATTGCAGGCGTCGCAAGTGTTTGCACAGCAGGCTCGGGCCTGTCCTCCTGCGGCGATCTCAAAAATGCGGGTTTCTCTGCTGCATCCGGCCGCAAAGCCTGCTTGGCTGCTGTAGTACTCGGCGGCTTGATGTTCGGCTTGGGAACCGTAAGCGAGTTCTCCTGGATAGCTTTTATATTCGCCTTGCTTACCCCCACCCGCTCCGACTGCCCGTTCGCATCATGCAGATTTATCGCCGCAAACACTCCGAACAGGCACAGATGAAGCGCAATAGAAACAGCCCAGGCCCATCTTCTTGACGGACGGGCCGGGCTGTACATGGACGCTAATATGTTCTCTTTACGCTGATCCATCAGTCGTATATGTAGACAAGCGAATCACCTGTATAAAGCATATTGTAAACTTCGATCACATCGGTATTCTTCAACCGGATGCATCCCCGCGACGCTCGCTTGCCGATACTCTCAGGCTCGTTCGTACCGTGTATTGCAAAACCTGTCTTGTCCCGGGTCTTGTCCTCGATCCCCTCGATACCGATCCATCGTTCGCCGATCGGATATTCAGGATCGGACGCGATAAACGTCTCTCCCGTATCAGGATCTGTCCAGTTCGGACGCTTTAGCTTGTCGTTCGGCTCCACGCGCCATTTGCCCGATGGCGTTTCGTGTTCCATGCTGCCCAGACCGACCTCGTAAGATTTCACGTAGGTCCGCTGCAGATAAAGATCCATCGTAAAGTCGGACTTGAATATCGCAACGTTGAAAGGCCCCTTGACCACCTTGATCTTCTGCCCCGCACGCAGACGGTTGGCACTGGGTATGCCGTTGATCTTCATGATCAACTGATAAGGAACCTTGTAACGTTTGCCGATCTCCGAAAGATAATCGCCCCGCTGCACCAGATAGTACTCGCTCAATTCGTCCCCCGGAAGAACCTCTGGACTGAACAGCCACCTCTCCGCAAGATCCGCAAGCGCCGCCTTGACCTTCTCCCTGTCGCTATCACTCAGCTTCATGTCCAGGACCTCGTTGAGCTTATCACGGGCAGCTATCGTCTTACCCGCTCTCATGTCCTGAACCGCCTTCGCCGTCAGTTCCTTCGCTGCAGGCTCACTGGCGACCTTGTCCTTTACCGTTTCTTTCTTTTCAACAACTTCAACCGGCTCCGGTTTTGGAGCTTCGACTTTAGGCTGTGTAACAACCTCAGGTTTCGTCTGCGTTTCAGAAACCGGATCAGATGCAGGCTCCGGACTTGGCTTGTTGGAAGATTCAGCAGACGTATTCGCAGACGATGTATCTTCACCAAAATCAGGATTGATGTCATTTATGATACTGTCATCCACACCAACAACTTCCGGCTGCTCATCATCGCCCCTGAACTTGAAGAAAAGAAAAACCGCGGCGATTACAAGCACACCGAGAACCATTAACCTTCGCTGCTTCCGCTGGGCCGCACGCCGCCCGTAGCTGCTGTAACGGCTTCTGTATTTTGGATATTTGCGTCGTCTTCGGGCCAATTTATTCCTCCGTGAGTGAACTGCAATCAATGACACCTTCGTCGGTGACTATACAGTCGACTGGTACATCATGTTCATCCTGCGGCACCTCATCCAGCAATTGACCGGAAAATGCCAGTCCGCATTTCTTAGCCTTCAGTCTTGGTGACTGGAAAAAGCGATCAAAATATGAGCCTCCCCTGCCCAGTCTGTGTCCATGTCGATCGAAAGCCAAAGCAGGCGTAACTACAAGGTCTATATCCTCCAGAGGCATCGGCAAACCCGTACTCGGATTCCTCAGACCATGCCTTTCCACCGACAGACCGCTCTCCAGAGAATTTATCTCCACTGGTATCATGTGCCTCTGCTGCCACGAAACCTTCGGAACCGCAACCGTCTTATTCTGCTGCCACGCTTGCAAGATGATAAATGTCGTGTCAACCTCATGCGGAAGCGACAGATATACCATTATTACCGCAGCTTTTTTGAAGTCGTCCGTGTTTATGAGGTTCTGGCATGCCTTCTTGCTGAGCTGTGCCCGCTTTTGATCGTCCATGTCCAGCATGGCTCTTTTGATCTGCATACGCAGTTGATTCTTGTCCATATATTCCTCTTAAAAATCGCCGCTCAGAGAATTATTTTAGATACTTTCTGAGCTTTTGCAAATGTTGCTTAACCGTTTTTTCCCTGCCGACTTCCTTCGGTTCATAGTAATGCTTCCCAAGCTCCTCACCAAGATAGTCCTGCGGAACAAACCCCGTCGGGCTCTTGTGCGGATATTTGTATCCGGTTCCGTATCCCATCTTTTTGGCACCCTTGTAATGAGCATCCTTCAAATGTGCGGGCACAGGTATCGTCCTGCCTGCCTTCACATCCGACACTGCCTGCCAGATAGCACTCGCAGAAGCATTCGATTTCGGAGCACACGCAACATAGATAGCCGCCTGCGACAAGGCCAACTGCGCCTCCGGCATACCGACCAGCTCCGCTATCTGCACCGCCGAGGCTGCTACCACCACAGCCATCGGATCCGCATTGCCAACGTCCTCAGATGCACAAACCGCTATACGCCTTGCGATAAATCGGGGGTCCTCGCCCCCTGCTATCATCCTCGCCAGCCAGTAAGTCGTCGCATCAGGGTCCGAACCCCGCATCGACTTCTGCAGCGCAGACGCAAGGTCATAATGCGTGTCGCTATCATAACGAATCGACTTTTTTTGAATGGATTCTTGAGCTATTGTCAGATCCAGGCGTATTTTCTGCCCCCTCCCGCCCGTTTTCTGCTGTGAAAGTATCGCCACTTCCAAAGCTGTAAGCGCCCTTCTCGCATCGCCGTCGCACATCAGAGCCAGGTATTCCAATGCATCATCATCCGCATCGATGTCCAGCTTGCCGAATCCGCGTTCAGGGTCACAGATCGCACGTCGCAACAGTGTTATAATGTCCGACTGGTCCAAAGGTTCGAAATTAAAGATCGTACTCCGGCTGATCAACGGCGAATTTACAGAAAAAAAAGGATTTTCCGTCGTCGCGCCTATCAAAGTCACCACCCCGTTCTCCACATCATCCAGCAGCACGTCCTGCTGCGCACGGTTAAAACGGTGGATTTCGTCAATAAACAGCAGCGTCCTCGGCCCCGAGGACATCAACCTCGATTTCGCCGTGTCGATAATCTCCCGTATATCCTTCACCGACGCTGCAGGCGCGGAAATATAATGGAACTTCGCCTCAGTGAGTGTAGCGATCAGCCTGGCAAGACTTGTCTTGCCCACACCCGGCGGACCGTAAAATATCACGCTGGTCAGCCTGCCCGCATCCAGCATCCTGCGCAGCAGCTTGCCCGGGCCAATAAAATGCTGCTGCCCCGCGAATTCATCCAGATCCCTCGGCCGCATCCGCACCGCAAGCGGAGCATTCTGCTGGATTTTCTCGCGTTCAGCACTCTCGAATAGTGAGTTTTTGGAGTCCTTTGCCATCGGGGCAATTATACGGATGGCATGGGGGAATTAGAATCATGAATTTGAATTTTGTGCAAGATTGACGCAGCAGAATAGAGGAAGCAATTAGCGACTTTGACGCCCCTTTTACACCGGTCCAAACCGTCGCAGGTTTAGCCGTTTTTACCCTACTTTTGCTTAACTTCTACCCACTTTTGACGCGTTTTACCCCACTTTTACCCTACTTACTAAGCCATAAAAAGAGTCTATTTAACCCAATAAACAGATGGTTTTCGTGCACGCCTGCTCATAATTAGAAAAACCTGCTAACCCGCCCATAAGCCAGACAATACAACGTCATAAGTCATGCACAAACAATCACTTACAGCCGGACAGCCTATAGCACGGACTGCGTCTCAAACACCTTTACCGTGCCTTTACCCGCCTGTTTCGCCGCATACATCGCCTGATCGGTCGCCTTTGTAACATCCCCCGGAGCACTCCGGGAATTGTACTGCCCCACTCCTACACTTATAGAAAGCGGTATTTCGTTCTGTTCCCAGTACATCGGTGTCCCTTTTACCATACTCACGATGCGGTTCGCCACTCTTTCAGCATCGCTAAGTGTAGTATTGGGCAGTATTACCGCGAATTCGTCACCCCCGTACCTGGCCGGTATGTCGATCTGCCTGATGCACGCTCTTATCCGTCTTGCGATCTGACTGATCGCCAGATCCCCCGCTCTGTGCCCGTAATTGTCATTTATGGGCTTTAAGTTGTCAATATCCGCCATTATGATCGATATCTGCCCGCCGTACCGCTCCGCACGCCGCAGTTCCGCCTCCAGCGTTTCATAGAATGTTCTGTGATTATACATTCCCGTCAAACCATCGGTCTGCGCGAGCCGCTGTGATTTCTCAAACAGCTTTACATTGCCTATCGATGCGCCGATAAGCTGCCTGAACAGCTCTATTGCCGCCACATCCGCCCTGCCGAACGTTCCGCCGTCGGCCTTGTCGCTGAGATTCAGCACGCCGACCACCCTGTTCTGACAGATAAGCGGCGCGATTATGCAGCTTTTGGTATTGTAATTTTTGGAAAATGCACGAGATATCTTGTTGCTGGATGGCTTTTTGATGTCGTCGATGTCGCCCACCAGTATCAGATTCTTGCTGCGAACCGCCGCCACCATCGGTGAAGGCGGTTTCTGGTTCAGTGACACAATGTTGTTTATAAGGAACGGATGGTTGTTTTTTTCTAGGTGCAAAATATCGCTCGTATCGTCCAGTATGTACAGTGATGCGAGCCTGGCCCCTACCAGTTTGGGCATGTCGGTGACGCAGATGTCGGCGATCTGCTTCATGTCCAGGCAATTCAGTTTTCTGGCCAGCGGCGTGATCGATTCCAGCCTGCAGACCTGGCCCGAACATTTGAGCGGATCATGGCTGTTTTGCTTTGGTCTATTATCTTCCATAGTACACTGGATTTTCTCTAAAGAACATTTTCCCCTTTCCCGCTGCTGAGGTCTCAAAGACCTGCAACTGTATCAGACAGTAAAGTATCGGCTTGAGCGGTTCGCGCGTTAATCTGCGATATTGAAAATGGGTGAGAAAATCGCAATTGTCTAAGGATAATGAAAAACACCGCGAGGCAGTCAAAAACTGCTGCATCGATGGGTAATTTCAGGACTTTAGCTGGTGACTCAAAGCAAAATATGGGCGGTATTTAATGCTCGAAATGATGCGATTAGGCTTTATCGGCATTTTTATCGTTCTGTAAAGACAAAAAATATCAAAAAAACGTTGACTGGAAGCAAAATGTATTTTACATTTTATAAAATGTAAAACACGTTTTGGTTTGTACCGGCAGATTTGTGTGCTGCCGGGTGTTCAGCCGGGTGGAAGATAAGCTGCTGAGGCTGGAAAAGTAAGTTTTCGGCAGAACTTTTCAGTGCCGAAGCTCGAACAGAAAAAGCTCTTTGTGGTGCTCACAGGTTCAGGTGCTGAAACATTGAAGGTTTTTCAGCAAAGCTGGAAGTTGCTGAAGCTGGAACGGGAAAGGCTCTTTGTGATGCTCAGAGGCAGCAACGCTGGAACGGCGACGGGGGCTGTTAGCTTAACAAACCGGTTGCTAAAATCAGCACTATGAAGGCTTCCAGCAAAGCAGGAAGATGCTAATAAGAAGAGCTTTTACGAAAAGCTGACAGGTGGAGAAAACAGAAAAGGGTTCGGGGAACATTGCATGGCTGAGAATTTTGAAACTCCTGCAAAGCGGTATCGCATAGGAGAGGTTGTACGGCATACCCCCTTTACCCGGCAAACTATACACAATTACACAACGATGGGGCTTATCCAGGAATGCGGATGGACCGAGGGAGGACACAGGCTTTATGACGAGAGCGTTTTTGAGCGTCTGAAGCTGATCATGGACCTGCGTAAGACCAAGACCCTTTCGGAGATCAAGACTATCTTACTTTCTTCTGGGAATGATTCTTAAGGGCGGGACCTGAGTTGTATCCCTGTTATCGGCCCCAAAAGAGAAAAAATTGAAAAATAATAAGAGACAGGAAAAAGATTTTTAGACGGCAGTTAAGACAATGAACCTCAAACCGGCCATACAAGACAATGTCACTGATATCCTGGTAAAGATCATTGAATTCACCAGGCGTCGTGACGAGGTTCTCAGGCACAACGTACTCGCGGTTAACGATGAGTCGTTTGAGCCCAGAGACCTCGATGTGGACGGTTTTGCGGATCTTATGGCGTTTGCAATGTCCGAGCATGTGAGCAACAATCGGCTTGTTTTCAGTGATAACCAGACAATAAGATTCTGCGGCGGCGGACGGTTCGAGACCGAGGCCGTGGTGGACAGGCAAGCAAAAAAGCTCTTTGAAAATGACATAAGTAAGTACCTCAAACAACAGATGAAGAAGATCTCCGAGAATATGCTTAACAGAAAAGTCGCGGAGGAATTGCTCCGACATAAGGAGCAGCGACAGGCGACTGTTAAGCAGCTCTGAGACGACAGCCCGGATTTGACTGCTTTGCAGGACGCGAGGGAAGAAGGAAGAATAATTTGACGGATGAGAATACGAAAAAACTGGAAGAGGTAATGTCCGAGCAAAGCGTCAGAGGAAAAGTTCTCGCGGTAACCAGCGGCAAAGGCGGTGTCGGTAAGACCAATATCGTCGCAAATCTGTCGATCTGCCTGGCAGTGTCGGGTAAGAAGGTTGTCGCGATGGATGCTGATCTGGGGCTTGGCAATCTGGATGTGGTGATGGACATTAGCTGCAAGAGCAACCTGGGACACGTCATAAGCGGGCAGAAGAGCCTGGAAGAGATCATCCAGGTTGGGCCCGGCGGCGTTGATGTGATCTGCGGCGGGTCGGGCATCGAGGAGCTGGCGAATCTCAATAAGTTCCAGAGGCAGAGGCTGCTGGAGGAGCTGGACGGGATCCAGAAGAATTCAGATCTGATCATCATCGACAACGGAGCCGGGATAAGCAGCTCGGTAGTGAGTTTCTGCCTGGCGGCGGATCATACGCTGGTTGTAACTACGCCGGAGCCGTCTGCGATGACGGACGCATATGCGATGATAAAGGTACTTGCGGCACACGATTATGATGGACGTATCAGCCTGGTAGTTAATATGGCGAGGTCAGTGAGTGAAGGTAAGCGGGTTTACCGGCAGATATCCGACGTTGCCATGCGTTTCCTGGATATACCTGTTTATGAAGCAGGTGTTCTGTGCAGGACGGACAAGCTGGTCTCAGCGGTCAGGAAGCGAAAGCCGGTTGTGCTGGCTTACCCGAGGTCAGGCATTACGTCATCGATAGGCGCCATGGCGGCAAGGTTGTCGCGAGGCGCAGCGGTAAAAACCAAGGAAGGTTTTTTCAAACGAGTAGCGAATTTATTCAGCTAAACCCGGTTTGATCAATGGCCGATAGGTAAGGGCCTTAGCAGAGGCACATTTTTGGGCTGGAAGGCCAGGAATCAAGGCGGCCAGTCGCGGTTATCGGACGCAGGCGGACCAGCGGGAAGAAAATTTGGTAAAAAACACGGAGGTTTCACAATGAAAACAGCTCAAGCCCAAGACATCGGCCAGATTTGGCAGAGCTTCTTTGAAACGCATGACGAACAATATCGCAACCTCCTGATGGAAAACTATCTGCGGATAGTGAAGTATACAGCGGACAGGATCTATGCGAAGCTGCCGGACAAGGTTGAGGTTGATGACCTTGTCAGTGCGGGCATATTCGGATTGATGGATGCGATAGATGCATTCGATCCTGAGCGAGGGGTTAAGTTCGAGACATATTGCACTCCAAGAATACGCGGGGCGATCCTCGATGAGCTTAGAAGCATGGACTGGGTGCCGAGACTTGTTCGGGCGAGGGCGCATCAGTTGGAAGGCGCATTGAGTACGCTGGAAGCCCACCTGGGACGCATGCCTACCGAGACGGAGATCGCGAACGAACTGCAGCTTGACATGACGGAATTCAAGAGACTGCAGCGAGATGCTTATGCGACGGGAGTCGTTTCTTTGAGCACGAACTTTTCGGATTCCGAGGGTGACAAGGACGTCCGCGAGATTGACGTGATCAAGGACAAGAAGAGTTCGGATCCGCTGGTCGAGGCGCAGAAGCGGGATCTTAAGAATCTGCTGACTAAAGGGCTTACGCGTGCCGAGCGGCTGATCATCATTCTTTATTACTATGAAGAGATGACGATGAAGGAAATCGGCGCGACTCTGGATCTGAGTGAGTCACGTGTGAGCCAGATGCATTCTTCGATCATCGCAAGGCTGAAGGCGCAGATGAACACACGCAAGAAAGAGTTTTCCGTAGCGAAATGAGCAGTATCCAGTTTCGGGCGCGGTGCCGCCCTTCTCAAGTAAGACGGAAGTTCTCATACGGGGGGGGGGGTGAAGTTGAAATCATCTGCCTGGGGGTAATATGCGGAGCGGGTGAAGAGTTGCGGGGAAGCTGAAGCAGTATCGTTCATTTCTTGATTTTCCTGTGTTTGCGGGTATAATCCCTGTTTACCGATCTGGTGTGCGCGCATTTCTGTATGCGCGGATGACAGTCGGGACGATTTTGTGATGATAACTTTTACACCGAGGTGAGATAATGAAATTTACGAAAATGCATGGTCTTGGTAATGACTATGTCTATGTGAACTGTTTTGAAGAGAAGGTCGAGAACCCGGAAGAGGTGGCTGTGAAGATCAGCGACCGGCATTTCGGCGTCGGGGCGGACGGGCTGATCCTGATATGCCCGAGTGATGTTGCGGACGTGCGGATGCGGATGTTCAACTCGGACGGTTCGGAAGCACAGATGTGCGGCAACGGCATTCGCTGTGTTGCGAAGTACACTTTCGATCATGGGCTGGCTAGGGGCGACAGCGAGTTTTCGGTGCCGGGCCAGGAAACGTTCAAGAATTCTCTGCGTGTGGAAACTGGCAGAGGAATCCTAAAGCTGGGTCTGGCAGTAGGCGATGACGGCAAGGTCGAGAAGGTTTGCGTTAATATGGGTCAGCCGATACTCAAGGGTGAGGATATCCCGGTTGCGCTGAACCTGGACGAGGTGATCGAAGAGCCGATCGAGGTCGAGGGCGATGTATTGCGGATGACGTGTGTGGGGATGGGTAATCCGCATGCGGTATTCTTCGTTGACGAAGGCGTGAACAGTATCGTTCTTCCTAAGATCGGGCCTAAGGTCGAGAATCATGATCTGTTCCCGGAGAGAGTGAACGGGCACTGGGTCGAGGTGCATGCTCCGGATGAGTTTACGATGGTCACGTGGGAACGCGGCAGCGGGATCACGATGGCATGCGGCACGGGTGCATGTGCGTGCGGCGTTGCGGGCGTTTTGACGGGTAAGACCGAGCGTGTTACGAAGGCGCATCTGCCGGGCGGGGATCTGGAGCTGAACTGGTGCGAGGAAGATAATTGTGTGTATATGACGGGTCCTGCGACGGAAGTATTCACGGGTGAATGGCCGGAGTAGGTGGTTCGTTACGATGATGAGGCGGGTCGTTTTTGGGCGGCCCGCTTTTTTTGTGCGCGGGGGCTCGCGGCTTAGGCGCCGATTGCGTTTTGTCGGCTGCATGTGGTTTTGGTAAGCACCATGCACGTTTAATTGTCTACGTTGAGTAGATTGGTGTTGTGTACGTGCATGCGCGCACGTGGTGTTCTCTGGACCCCGGATCAAGTCCGGGGTGACAATGGGGACAAACCGTTAAGATAGGTTACAAAACAAACAGGGCAGATGGGTAACAGCGTGTTTTGCTGCTGGCGATGACAAGAAGCATGAATCACTTTGCGTTGGTTGCTTTGTGCTGAGTTCGGGGGCTTCGCAGAATAACAGTTTGGCCGCGGAAGCGTTTATGGTCATTATGCCGGCAGTGCTTAGTTTTGCGTAAAGGCGTTACCTTGCGTGGACATGGTCCACCCTACAGGTTGGCTGCATGTGGTTTTGGTCGTACCGATGTTGTTGTTAGTGAGTTCGAGGGGCGTTTTGTTCTCTTGGTCCGCCTGCGGCGGATGACAATTCTGGTTGATTTGGGCTCAGGAAGTATATTTTGTGCCGTTTACTTCAAATGTTGGCGGTTTTGTTATGTTAGATGATCCAGTTCTTTTTGGGCTAGGGGGTCGCCGTTTTGGGCGGCCTTGGTTATCCATTTGCGTGCGGTGGTTTTGTTGGGTTTTACGCCGTCGCCGTCGAGGTAGGAGAGGCCTAGGCAGTACTGGGCGAAGGGTTCGTCCTGGGCGGCGGCGAGACGATACCAGTGGACGGCTTCTTCGAGGTCGGTGTCTACGCCGATGCCGTCGTGATAGCACATGCCGAGGTAGGTCTGGCCGCGTGAGTCGTCGGCGACGGCGGCTTTGAGGAACCACTTGAAGGCGAGCGAGGAGTTTTTGCGGGTTCCCTGGCCGGTGAGGTATGCGTGGCCGACCCAGAACATCGAGCGGGGATGGCCGTTTTCGGCGGCGAGGTGGAACCATTTGAAGGCGGTTTTGATGTCCTTGCGGACGCCTTCGCCAAAGAGATAGCAGAGGCCGAGGTTGAACTGGCCGCGTTCGTTGTTCTGGTGGGCGGCCTGGCGGTACCAATTTATGGACTGGGGACGGTTTTTGCGTGTGCCGATGCCCTCCCAGAGCGAATAGGCGAGGTCGACCTGTGCGATGGAGTCGCCGGCTTTTGCTGCAACCTTGAAATGCGGTAGAGCCTTTGCGCGGTCCTGCGGGACGCCGTTGCCGTATTTGTATGCTTCGCCGATGTAGCCGTGTGCCTGGGGGTTGCCCCGGCCGGCAGCTTTTTCGAACCAGTTGAGGGCGGTTTTGTAGCTTTTGCGTGTGCCGAGTCCGTGGTAATAGCAGTGGCCGACCATGTACTGGGCCTCGGGGAGGTTCTGTTTTGCGGCGAGGCGGTAGTACTTGAGGGCTGTTTCGTGGTCCTGGGGTGCCCCCCTGCCGAAGAAGTATGCGTTTGCGAGCTCGTACTGAGCGTACATATTGCCATGGTCGGCGGTTTTTTTGAGCGATTCGATCTTTCGGTCGTTGTTTTTTTTAGCCATGTTCGATCACATCGAGAAAAGGGATTTTTCGTTTGGGTTTCCGCAATACATGCATGCCTGGTGTCGGGGTGCGATGGTTCGGCCGCAGTTGGAGCATTTGATGGGGGCGGATTTGTTTCGGCCGTCCTGTTTGCCGTCTCGGTTGTCGATCTGCCTGACCTTTGCCTGGATCATAGCGTCGGTGTAGCCGTTCTCGTCTCGCATTATTTCCCAGAGGGCCTCGCAGATGGTGAGAGTTTTGGCGAGTGCGGTTTCGAGGTGGGTTATTCGGCTGTGTGCCTGGCCGAGGTTCTGGGGCTGGGAGCTAGAGCGTGAGTTTGCACCGCCGAAGCCCGGGCCCATCATCGTGCCGTCGGTCATGTCGTCGCTGAAATCGCCGAGCATATCATCGAGTCCCACTGGTAGTTCTCCTGACTTAATTATGAATTGAGGTGGTATTATAGCACCTTTCGTGGGAGATTTCGAGGGTTAGTCGGCAGATTATTTTGAAGAGAGGGTTGCGACCCGAACATTTGTTCGGTATGGTATGGGTGTTGCAAGTTTTGCGTTTTTTCAGGGCAGGGATGCTTTTATGACGGCGATAATTTCGAGGCCGGACACTTTGAAGAAGCTGGAGATACTGAGCGCGGATGCGCAGTATGATCTGGCTTGTGCGTGCAGCGGTAAGGATGATGATAAGCGTGTGCGGGGCAGCGAGGGGAAGTGGATATACCCGGTGAGCCTGCCGAACGGGGGCAAGAGCGTGCTGTTCAAGACGCTGATGTCGAATGCGTGCGGGAACGACTGCCGGTACTGTCCGCTGCGTGAGGATATGGATCTGCGGCGGGTGAGTTTGGGGCCTGAGGAGACGGCGCGGGTGTTTATGGAGTACTGGCGGAGGGGTAAGGTTTTCGGGATGTTTCTGAGCAGCGGGGTTTGCGGGTCGCCGGACGCGACGATGGATCGGCTGAATGCGACTGCGAAGATACTGCGGGCCAAGCACGGATTTCGGGGGTTTATTCATTTGAAGGTGATACCGGGGGCGAGTGCGGGGGCGATACGTGAGGCGGTGAGTTTGGCGAGTGCGGTTTCGCTGAATATCGAGACGCCGGGTGCGGGGAAGCTGGCGAAGCTGTCGGGGAAGAAGGACTTTATGCGGGATATCGTCGAACCGATAAAGATGATCAGCAGGCTGACGGCGAAGGGGGAGCGGTACGCGAGGGTGAAGCAGACGACGCAGTTTATCGTGGGGGCGGCTGGGGAGAGCGATGCGGAGATCGTGAAGTATATGGGCGGGATGTATGATCGGCTGAAAATGCATCGGATATTTTTCAGTGCGTACCAGAAGGGGCTGGGGCATGAGGCGATGCCGGGGGAGCAGGCGGAGGTGCAGCGTGCGGAGGATACGTTTACGCGGGAGCATCGGCTTTATCAGGTGGATTTTCTGCTGCGGAAGTATGGGTTTAAGGATGAGGATATTGTGTACGGTGAGGGCGGGCAGTTGTCGCTGGATGCGGATCCGAAGGAGGTGTGGGCGGAGGCGCATCCGGAGTTTTTCCCGCTGGACGTTAACCGGGCGAGGCGGAAGGATCTTCTGCGTGTGCCGGGGTTGGGGCCTGTGACGGTGCGGCGGATCATGAAGATGCGGAAGGAGGGGAAGATCGGGCGGATCGAGGATGTTGGGAAGGTCGGAAAGCTGCTGGGCAAGGCGGAGGGGTTTTTGCGGTTTGATTGAGGGGGCGGATCGGGTTTGCTGTTGCGGCATTTGCAGTATTTGGGACGGGATAGTAGGAAGCTTTAATTGGGCCGGGGCAGAATTTAACAGCCGCGCCTCCGACGAACTATCCGTTGGGTCCATTCTCGGCGAGCTGTGAAATTATGCGGCTGGGGAATGCGGCATATATTTTGACTGTTGCTTGCTTTGGCCGGTTTCTGCAACAAGTATAAAAGCCCCCGACTTTGGGTTGCCGGGGGCTTTTGATTTATGTGATGATTACATGTGCTGGGGAGGTATCTGTTGCGGCGATCAGGTGCCGTGCTGGGGGTTGGTTAGCCAGTTGTCGGCGAAGATTATGAGGTCGTGGACGTTGATGGAGCCGTCGGGGTTGAGGTCGCAGTCGGGGTTGTAGGCGGGGTCGGTGGAGGTTGTCTGCCAGGCTGCGGCGAAGGCTGCGAAGTCGATGTTGTTGACGGCGTATGAGCCGGCGATGTCGCCTGGGGCGAGCTGCTGCCATGCGAGGAGCGGGTAGCCGTGGTTTTCGCGGATGTGCCAGTCGGCGGGGTCGCCGTCGTCGGTGGTGAAGTCCCAGCCTGGGTTGGTGAAGGTCGCAGCGGTTTGCATGTCGGCGGTGGGCAGGCCGGTAGCGAAGGCGGAGTTGGGGTCGTCGTTGCCGAGTGCGTTGGTGAGGCCTGAGGTTTCGGTGTCCCAGAAGCAGTCGGCGATGTTGGCGAGTCTATTTAATGCAACCATACCACCGATGCTGGATTCGGCGTCGACGGGTTCTACTGAGCCTGTGGAGTAACAGTTGAGGAGTTCGGTTGGGCCATCATATGTATAGAACCATTCATAGTACCAGTTGTAGCCCGCGAAGCCACCTGCATATGAGCCTTTTACGTCGCTTAGAGAATAGCTATTGCTGATCCGTGCAACATTCCAACCTACAAGTCCACCGGCAACAGGACCTTCAACTGTGCCATGCGCGAAACAGCGGTCGATCAGTCCTGTGGCGTTGTAGCCGACGAGGCCTCCGGCCATGTAGGACTCAGACGGCGACGCATAAACATCCAGAACAATATCTGCGGTGCTTTGGCAGTTTATGATCTCGCCGGTGTTTTCGCCGGCGATACCGCCGCAGAATCTGCCGGAGATCAATTTGCCGGACGCACTGCAAGACTCTATTGTGCCGTAATTCTTATTCACCAGACAACCGACACTTCCTGAATATGAGCCTTGTTGTTGGATGCCGGATGTGCAGTTAGTGATCAATCCGCTGTTTGATCCTGAAATACCGCCGGCTCGACTGGCATAGCCTTCGGCGCGACAGTCGACCACTGTTCCGTTATTTGCACCTACCATTCCTGCTACGTTTCCGGGTGCTCCTGAGAAGCTGCAGTTTTCTATGGTGCCGGCATTGATAAATGCAAAGCCAGACATACGATCGGCGTATTTTGTCAGGTAATCATGCAGGCCTAAGTTGCGGACAATGCCCTGCTCAGTAATGCCGTTGAAAAGTCCCATGTTTAAGGTGGTGTTATAGTCATCAAAAAGCAGGAATCTAAGATTATTGATAGAATGCCCGGCTCCGTCGAAAATACCTGAGAAGTCCTGATTTATGATCGCATCATGGTAGATTCGACTCCGCCTGACGGAGATGTCGGTTGTCAGGGTGAAGCAGTCGGTGTAGAGCTCTGGGTGGGCGGTGAGGTATTCGAGGTCAAGCTGGGAAGCTATGGGCCAGGGGTTTGATTGTGTGCCGTCGGCGGCGCCGGGGCCTGATGATATGTAGAGATCGACTGCGGTGCCTTTTGTGACGTACCCCCCTTCTGAGAGGGAGAGGCCTGCAGTGAGGCCGGTCGGGACGGAGATGCTTGGGACGTTCTGGGTTGAATCGACGGTCAGGGCCGCTTGGGCGAGCTTGTTTTGTGCGTCTGCCTGGGTTTGACTGAGGAGGTACGGAATACGGGTGGCGTTCGGGTTCTGGTAGTGCAGTTGGGGATAGGAACCTTCGGGGAGATACCAGCCGGGTGCGCCTGTGGTGAAGTCAGCGAGGTGCCAGTCTGCCTCGATGAATGTTTGCGCGTTCTGCATTTCGGCGGTAGTCAAACCTGTGATGCCGTCATACTGAAGACCGTCACTGACAGCAGGAATACCCGGCTGCAGTTCCGTATTCCAGAAACAATTTTCTGCACCGCCGTAAAACTCGCCGAACAATAAGCCGACTTTTTCTTCTCCAAGCACCTTAACAACACCGTAGCAATCAGTGACGCTGCCAGAGGAATTGCGAGCGACCAGACCTCCGGCCCACGTATAGCTACCAACCTGGCTAACCATCAGAATCCCAGTTGCATAAGAGTTCGAAATCTTTCCTGTACCAATTGCCGCCAAACCTCCTACCACAAACGATGATAAATATGCATCTGAATAGCAATTTTCGACTGTTCCTTTTTTCCCAATGCGATAGACCAGCCCTCCGGTTTCTTCCATGCCTGCCACGAAACTCTCTTTTATAAAACAATTTTTCAATAGGCCCTGTTCAAGCGTGATGGCTATTCCACCAGTGCGACCCCCACGGACATTTGCATGCTCAAATCCCAAATCGATCACGCGCCCTCTCTCATCCAGTGATCCGATTACGGAAAAGAAACTTGGTCCTCTGTAATTGCCGATCACATGACCGTTGCCGTCAAAAAGGCCGATTATCCCACCCAGCCCATTTTCAAAGCGTACACTGTCCATCATGATGTCTGCAGTCAGGATGCAGTTGCGAGGCGTTAGAACATTGTCTCTGATATAAGCCAGGTCCAATTGGGATGCGAGGGGCCAGGGTTTTTCCGGGCTTCCGTCGGCGTCGCCCGGGCCGGTGGAGACGTAGACTGTGATCGCAGTCGTGTTTGCGATCCGTTCGCCTTGTACCGCTGAGAGGCCCGCGACGTTGCCGGCGGGTACTGAAAGGCTGGCGACGTGCTTAACTGAATCGATGTTTATGCCTTCTGCTGTGAGGGTGTCCTGTGCGTCAGTTGAGGACAAGCCACGAACTTGAGGAACAACCAACGTGTCGGGGCGCTGATAGTGCAGTTTGGGGAGGGAGCCTGATTCGATGTACCAGCCAGGGTAGCCGCGTTCAAAATCGGATGTATACCAGTATGCCTGCTTGAAGGTTTCGGGGTCCTGCATCTGAGCAGTAGTCAGGCCTGTCACGTCGGTGTAGCCGCTTAAAGCATTGCCTATGCCGGATGCGGGTACAGATAAATCTTTGTTCCAGAAGCAACTTACACTTCCGATGCTATCCTGTTTGCCGATAAATGCGCCAACATTTAGTGAGTTCTGACCGAGGAGAACATCGGAGCTGGAAAAGGATGCCCAAATACTCCCTCGGTTATATCCTACAAAACCTGCAACTGAATCTGATGATAGGCCCGTGCGTACAGAGCCATCATAATAACAATCTTTTATGAAAGTGCCATTGTAACCGACGAGGCCACCTATATTAACAGCGTTATCACTGCCTATAACTTCAGCAGTTGAAGATGAGTACCATATGTTTGAACTGTTATCGCCAACAACTCCGCCCACGGCCTCAGATCCCTTGATTGAACCTTGCGAACTGCACGAGCTGATGCGACTCCTGTTAAGGCCACATATTCCTCCGACCATTCGTTGACTCTCTATGGTGACATTTGCGGAACAGCCATCAATAATCCCCCGATTTGAGCCGGTAATTCCGCCAACATATTGGGAGCTTGTCTCAGTTGTCACAGTGCCGGTAAAGCTGCTATTCATAATTTTACAATCACCCGACCAGAGTTCAGCATTGTAGCCAACTAGGCCGCCGATATTTGATGAATATTCATGGCCGTAGACAGTGCCATTGAACGAGCAGTTTTCTATCAAACTATCATTGTAAGATCTTCCAACCAGGCCGCCGATAAACTTTGAACCGAATACATTACCGTCGGCATTGCAATTAGTGATCCTAGCGGCACTGCTTCCAGCAAGTAAGCCGATGTCCTGAGAGTTTCCGACTGCTGAGCAGTTGACAAGATTCAGGTTTGAGACTGCTGCACTACTGAGAGACCCGAAGAGGCCGAGATCATCTTGGGCTATGCCGAATGCATTGATAGTGATGCCGTGAATGCTGCGGCCATTTCCATCAAAACTGCCACTGAAAGGAACTGAACCTTCTATATAGGGTGATATTATAGCGTTCTTGTAAGTGGTTTTATAATCAATAAAGATATCTATTTGTACTTTGAAATTGTCCGCATAAAGCTGTCGATTATCTGTAAGGTATTCGAGATCCAGTTGTGACGATATGGGCCAGGGGTTTTGCTGTGATCCATCAGCCAGTCCTTTGCCAGCAGAGATATAAAGGACTATAGCATGGTCACGATTGGCTCGGCTGCCTTCGGCAAGTGAAAGGCCGGTAACTTTTCCCTGCTCCACGGAAAGACTTGGAACGGACTGTGTGATTAAAGAGGTAAAGCCGCTCTGGCTTAGAATCGTTTGGGCCTGATTTTGTGACAGTTCTTTGACATATGGAACTGTGACGGTATCGGCCGTGTGGAAGTAAAGCTGCGGGTATTGGTCTTCAGTCATGTACCAGCCGGTGGGTCCGGATTGGGGATCGACAAGAGTCCAACCAGCGGATATAAACGTAGATGGATCCTGGAGTTCGGCGGTGGTTTTGCCTATCGCACCGCCGGAAATGCTGCCACTTGCACTTTCGCTGGGCACCTCGTAGAAACAGCCCTGAACAGTTGCATTCTGAGACACTGCAATGAAAGCATTGTTGCCGCTGGAGGCAGACTCGACTGCAGTCGTAGAGTAACAGTTGGTAACTGAACCCTTATTGATTGCTATGAATCCAGCCGCAAGATCGCCTTCGACTAGTTGGCCGGGTGCTGTGCAGCAGTCGTTAACCTGTCCAATATTATAACCTGCCAGTCCACCGGCATGGTTACCCTCGACATTTGCAGCGGCATAGCAGAAAGCAATGTTTCCCATATTTACGCCGAGCAGACCGCCAACGCCAGTACAACCGTCAGCGATTATGTCAACAGCAGAAAAGCACCTTTGTACATGACCATTTTCGTTCATACCGGCCAGAGCGCCAACATAAGAACCATCTCTATTGAGAATTATAATGCCGTGCTGCAGACCTATATCTGAAATGGCTGCAGAATCCAAGAAGCCAAACAGACCTATGTAATCAAGTCCTTTTTCCTGGGGTGTGATCACCAGCCCGTTGATGACATGGCCGTTACCATCGAAGGAACCAGTAAATTTGGTGCCTTGAAAATCGGAGGTATCTTTGTCGGTGTCCGGGGCGATTACGGCGGTTTCGTAGACTCGGCCGGTTAGGTCTATGTCGGTTTCTAGGCGGGTGTGGCCTGAGTAGTAGTTGGGGTCGGCGGCGAATTCGTCGAAGTCGGCGAGGGACTGGATGAGCCAGGGGTCGGCTTCGGTACCGCTGCCAGGCAGTGCGTGGGCGGCTGCTGAAAAAGCGGTTATGACGCAGATAATGCACAGATTACGGAAAAGTGAACGCATAATGGCCCTCTCTCGTTTTTTACTTTTTTCGGGGAGGATTTTTTCCATTCACATCTCCCTTGCACCTGCCCGAAATTGAATAGCGTAATTATACATATTTCGGCGTAAAAAGCAAGGATGTATAGCGGGAATTTGCTGTTTTGTAAACTGAAGTGTCAGAGCGAGCCGGGGCGGGGATACTGGACGGATTTACTGCTCTTGCGTTTTGCAGAATTCGAGGGTTTTGCGGGTTTGCCAGCGAACGAAGTGCGGTGCACCGGCGAGGAGGTAGGCTGCGAGGGGGATGAGAAAGATGGAGCTATACGAGTTGGGTGCAGAGTAAACACCGTCGGGAATTTGTCGATGCAATATCCAGTTGTTGATTATCGAGGTAATATTCGTGATGACCAGTGCGGAGAGATATATGCCGACGGAGATACAGGTAAGG